>JBEKPK010000007.1:0-41370 GCA_049520795.1 Bryobacteraceae bacterium | reverse complement strand
CAAGAGGGCAGGTCTGCACTACATCGCGCTTTTCGCGAACCGCTATTGCAGGCGCGCCACTTGCCGTCGATGGGAGCCTCCAAAAAGCTAAAACCGAGGGCCGCGTGACGAAAACCGGCTAGAGCGCAGCGGATTCCGGCGGCCGTTTTCGGTCCCTGCAAGCCTCGGCCGCCGGTTACGCCACGCCCCAGCGGCGCGCCCAGAACCCAGAGCGCTGCGCCGCCGTGTTACTTTAAGAGCTTGCACGGCTACGTTCCGGCGGGCCGGAACGTCCGCGCTCCTGGTGATCGACGCCGCGGCGCGTCAACGCGCCACGGGGGTCGCGAGAAAAACGATGCCATTGACGGAGCGGAGCAACGCCTTCGGCGCCCCCGCCGCGCGGGGTCGGTTCTTTCCGCGCGAGCTGATCGTCCTCGACAGGACGGGGCTCCTCGGCTCAAGTTCGCGGCTCTTCAAACGGGTGTTCGACGTGATCCTGGTGGCCCTTTTCGGGTCGCTGGCCCTCGTGCCGGGCGTGCTGATTGCGCTGGCGATCGTCATCGATTCCCGCGGCCCGGTGTTCTTCGCTCACAGCCGGGTTGGAAGGGCCAGGCGGACCTTCCGGCTATGGAAATTCCGGTCCATGGTTCAGGACGCCGACGCGCTGCTCGAAAGATACCTGCGGCAGCACCCCGAGCGCGCCTCCGAATGGGAACGCACGCATAAACTGAAGGACGATCCGCGCGTCACCCGGGTGGGGCGTTTTCTCCGCAAGACCAGTCTGGACGAATTGCCGCAATTGTGGAACGTGCTGCGCGGCGACATGAGCATGGTGGGACCGCGGCCCATAGTGGCCGCCGAGGCGGCCAAATACGGCCCCGCGTTCGGCCTGTACGCGCAAGTCCTTCCGGGCCTCACAGGCCTGTGGCAGGTCTCCGGCCGGAACGATACCCAATACAGCCGGCGGGTGGAGTTGGATTGCCACTACATCCGGAACTGGTCGGCGGCCCGGGATCTTGGGATTCTGCTCAAAACCGCCGGTGTTATTGCGCGCGGCAGGGGGGCCTACTGAACCGGCTTCGGACCAGGCATGCCCGGCTCCCAACGGAGCGTCCAGCGGCCGCGTGAGATTCACGTCCTGCCGGCGATCTGTCCGTCCCGCATCTGCACCCGGCTGCGCCCGTAAGCCGCGGCCTCGGGGTTGTGCGTGATCATGAGGATGGTCTGGCCGAGGCTCTCGTTGAGATCACGCAGGATATCGAGCACCGCGAGCGAGTTCTCGCTGTCCAGGTTGCCGGTGGGCTCATCGGCCAGCAGAATGGCCGGATGATTGACCACGGCGCGAGCGATGGCGATGCGCTGCTGCTCTCCTCCGGAAAGCGCGCTGGGCTTGTGGTCCAGCCGGTTCTCGATTCCCAGCAGGCGCAGAACCTCCTCGAAGCTGGCTTCGGGCTTGGCGTCATAGCCCGCGATGTAGCGCGCCACGGCGATGTTGTCGCGCGCCGTGAGGTTCGGCAGCAGGTTGAATTTCTGAAACACGAACCCGACGGTTCGTTTGCGCATGCGGGTACGGCCGGCGTCGGTCATGGCCGCCAGGTCCTGGCCGGCCACGCGCACTTCGCCCGAAGTGGGCGGCGTCAGGCCGCCGATGATATGAAACAGCGTCGATTTTCCGGAGCCGGACGGCCCCACGACGCTCAGGAATTCGCCGGGCTTCACGTCGAGATCCACGCCGCGCAGGGCCGGCACCTGCACCTTGCCCACCAGGTAGGTCTTGCGGAGATCGCGAACCTGGATGATATGGCTGTTATTCATACGCCAGCGCCTCGATAGGGTCGCTCTGGGCGGCCGTGAAGCCGGGATAGAGCGAGCCCAGCCCGGTTCCCACCAGGGTGATGAGCAGGGCGATGGGCCACCAGTCGTACACGATTATCATCTGGATGGATGCGGGAACCAACGTCTTGATGAGCCACCACGCGCCGTAGCTCATCACAATGCCGAGGGCGGTTCCGCCCACCCCCATGATGAGCGCCTCCGCCAGGATGATGCGCAGGATGAAGGCCTTGGACCCGCCCAGCGACTTGAGGATGCCGATTTCGCGGGTGCGCTGCAACACCGCCATGTACATGGAGAGGCATACCACCGCGAAGCCGATCACCACCCCGATGGTGATGACTACCCAGACGAACTCCTTCAGCCCGGGCAGGTTGTTGGCGAAGAGCGAAACGAACTCCTCGACGGAGTAGATCTTGAAATCCGGCAGATCCTTGATGCTCTTCAATTCTTGGATGACCGCCGCGGCATTGGCCGGGCTGTCCAGCTTCAAGTAGATCTGGGAGACTCTGCCCCTCTCCGTGAGGTCTTGCAACACGTCAAGCGGCAAGACGATTCGTTGGAGTTTGCCATTCTCGAAGATACCGGCCACGCGCCAGGAATGACCCACGAGTTCGAGCCGGTCGCCGACGGCCACGTTCTTTTGCTTGGCGTAATACTCGTCGATGATCACGTCGTCGGGCCGCCGGAACGGCCCGCCCGACAGAAACCTAAGCCCGCCGCTCATCTGTTGGAACGCGGCCAGATCGATTCCCGTGATCCCAACCGTGAGGCCCTCGACCGGCTGGTTGACCACGCCGAGCGCCAGCGTCACGTGGGGCTGTTTCCGGAAGAAATCGACGAACGTCTGCGGCATGGAGCCGGTCAACTGTAGGACGGAACTTCCGGGCGGGCGGATGAAGATGTCGGCCCCGATGCCTCGCGCACGCCTACTCTGGTCCTCCAACATGCCGTGGCTGAGCCCCACCAGACAGAGGATCAGGGTCACGGGCACGCCGATGAGCAGCACGCTGAGGAGGCTGCGGATGGGCCGGTTCTTGAGATTCTCGAGAACGAGTTTTCCAGTCACGTCTAGGTTGTCTGCTTTCTTGGCGTACGGGGTCGCCGTCGCGGATTCGACGGCGGCGGAGCCGGGGGCGCCGGGCCGATCACCTGCAATGTGGTTCCTTCCGGCTGCTCCAACACGAACTTATCATCCGAAACGCCCTTGTTGATTTCGACCTTGGTTACGTCGATGACCACTCCGTACTCGTCGCGCGGCCGGTTGATCTCGATGTGCCTGGGGAAGGCGATATTGTCGAAGGCGTGCCACTGTTCGTAGCGCGCGTCGGTCAGGATGTTGCCGTCATCGTCGAAAATCAACTGCCGGGCGATGTTGAGATCCACGCGGTTGTACCAGATGGTCCGCCGCAGTGTCAATTGCCCACCGCCGTCCTCGTGGACCTCGTGCAGGATGTAGAACGCGTTGTCCTCGTCGGTGAAATTCTCCATCAGGATCTTGTTGGCGGTGGTGTCCAGGGGCTTGACCATCAGCGCCTCCAGAAAGTGTTGCGGGCGCAGGTTTTCCAGCTTGTTCGGGGAGGGCTGTTCGACGGTGTTGAGCCCCACCAGGAAGCGGTTCCGGGAGGGCAGGTAGAGCTTGAAATCGGTCCCGTTGGAGACCATATCGAAAGCCTTGCCCAACACCACGGGATAGAGCCCGAGGATATGGATATCGGCCGGCTTCCGGAACAGAATGTATGCCCGCACATCCTTATATTCGGTTACCTTGTTCTTCTCCGCGCTGCCAAGCGCGGGCGCCATGTTCACGGTGGCATTGAAATCGCGAATGGCCCCGTATTGCCTGGCGACGTTCGCCACCAGGCTGTTCTTGTCGGTCGAGTTCAGGGGTTGGGCCGTGTTTCCTCCCAGGCGGGTGATAAGACGCCGACGCACTGCGCACGAGGAAAACCCGAGCGGCATCAGGCAGAACAGGAGCAGGCCAATGGCAGCGCGCCTGAAGGGCATGGCTCCATTGTAAGGCACAGGGGAAAGCACCCGGCGGAGTCGCGGGCGCTTCGGGTATGGTATATTAGAACACGTAGTCCAGCGGGCCGCCCGGCCCGTTTTCACCCCACGGGCCTGTGGCGCAGTTGGGAGCGCGCTTCCATGGCATGGAAGAGGTCGTGAGTTCGAATCTCACCAGGTCCACCAAAACGTTTCATAGACTTACCGTTTTCCCGCCCACCAGAACGTAGCTACCGGAGTCCAACTGGAGTCCAAATGTGGACAGTTTGCGGGGGTCGCGCATCACTCCAGCGCCGCGGAACCGAACAAACCTTGTTTATTCACGCTTGTAGCAAATTCATAAGTCTCGATTGTTCAATCACTTTGCATATTCTAAAACTCGGGATCGCAGAGGTGGCGCGTCACTTTGAAATAGGGATGACTATCGTGAGGAATCCATTGTCCAGAATGCGTCTACTAGCCGTGGGGGTGTTGGTGTCCTCCTGTTGGGCTTCGGCCCAGACGAAGATCAGCGGGTCTTTGGAGTGCGCCAAACCCGCCCTCCGTGAAGTAATGGAGGTAGGCGACCGCGCGCCCCACACGATGGTCCTGTCGCAAAGATTGTGCGAATGGTCCAGGCCGCTAAGAATGGAAGGCGTCAGCAGCAGAGACGATGTTCTCTCCCTCTTCACCGACGCGCGGGCAGATGGGGTCCGCGACCACGGCTACAACATCATGGTCATGTCCAACGGCGACAAGATCTTTATGCACTATGCCAGCTCCTTGAAGAGCGACGGCCGGAGCGCGTTATCGGCCGAGGGGAGCTTTGCTCTTAGCGGCGGGACAGGAAAGTTCCTAGGAATCTACGGTAGCGGAACATTGACGTCACGAAGTACGAACGATGGGAAAATGACCGTGCGCATCGAAGGCCAATACGCTCTTCCCAAGTTCCAATGAAATAGGTCCCGTAGGCCGATAGAGCCTCTCGCCACCCACAAAGCCGGTTTTCGACGGCCAGATAGCCGCGCCGGCGCAATTTTCCGGAGTCGCGATTACCATAGATTCCGGACGGCCGGACTGATCCTCAGCGGACAGCGGCGGCGATACTCTTCTTTTCCGGCGCTGGCGCCGTGGCTTTGGGGAGGCTGATCAAGTTAGAAAGGAGCTGATAAGCGCCATCCGTGCCTGCCGGGAGTTGCCGCCAGAGACCGAGGCCGAGGTAGATCCAGCGCCCCTTGCCCAGCTTGCCTTCCACCAGCGAGCCCAGCTTTTCCCCGGGATTGTCCTTGAAGGAGTCCACCATCGAAACGAGATCGATGTACCTCTTGTCCTTCTCTCCCAGGAAGTACAGCCCGCGCTCCTGCACCCAGCCCTCCCAGGTCTTCGGACCGATTTTGTTGGGAAAATTGAATACGGGGTGCGTGGGAACCAGCATTTTCACCGGCGCCAGCTC
Organism: Bryobacteraceae bacterium; assembly: GCA_049520795.1. Lineage (GTDB taxonomy): Bacteria > Acidobacteriota > Terriglobia > Bryobacterales > Bryobacteraceae > BOG-224. Next base: position 36,119 of record JBEKPK010000007.1, on the reverse strand, counting down.
GTCGGATACGCGGTTGCCGCTGACTTTGGCCGGGAAGGGGCCGTAATCGGCTTGGTTGAATTCCATCTTGTTGTACTGCACGATGACCGTTCCGCCGCGTTCCACATAATCCAGCAGGCGGCGGTTGTAGGCGCGCAGATCGGCGCGACGCTCGTAGGCGCGCACGCCGGTGACGATCACGTCATGCTTCGAAAGGTCGCCCCACGCCATTTCATCGGGGTCGATGAACGACAGCTTAGCGCCCAACTGCTGGATGGCCTCGGGCACCTGGTCGCCCACGCCGACAATGTAGCCCACGTTGATGTTTGAAGTGATTTTCACGTCCACCACCTTGAGGGCCGTCTCCGCCGGCTTAATCACCTGGCGGCGCTCAATGTGCGGATACTCGATCTCTTGATACCCATTGTCGAATTTCTGGTTGCCCGTGCCCGGCGAGGTCACCACCGCGCGCAAAGTATACTCGCCGGGCTTCACCTGGGCGGGCGCAGTGACTTGGAAACGAACCGACAGCGACTCATCCTCATGAGCGAAACTGATGGGCGCGCTGGCGGGCGTGGCCTTCCACCCCGCCGGCAGTTCCAGCGTTACGCTGGCTTGCGCCGCGCCCTTGGCGCCATTGGTAACGGCGACGTGGATCTCGCGCTCCACCGGCCTGGCGGCGGCCGGCAACGGAATCACGGCAAGGGGCGGGGTGACCCGCACCGAAAAGGCCGGCACTACGTTCAATTCCATCCGCTTGTCGCCGTAGAATACGTCTTTCACGTAGCGGAACTGAATAGGCGCTTCGTGCGTGACCTCGACGTTGCCCGCCTTCAAATGGAACGTCGCGCGAAACGGGCTGGGAGCGAAAGGCGCGCCGAACGGCGCGTCGGGGTCGAAGATGTTGATGGCCTGGTTCTCGGGATGCTTCCAGTAGTTGTCGTGGAAGTAGGGCGTGGTGAGCCTGGCGTCCTTTGGCACATGCGCATCCACGGCGCAGGCGTAGGCGGCGTCTTTCTTCACCTCTTCCGGCTTGCATGCGCCGGGCCCGTCAAAACCCGCCACTGTGACGCCGGTCACGGCGACCTCGGATGCGCCACGATTGACGGCCAGCAGTGAGAGCTTGACGGGCTGCCCGGCGATCACCAGTCCGTCGTCGGCCACGGCGTCGAAGGTCACGCCATGCGCGGCCAGGACGGCGTCCTGATAATCGCGCTCCTTGAGATTGAGGCGGAAGTCGATTTCGTACCGTGCGGAGTCGGAGAGGCCGAGCGAATGCAGTTGGGTGCGCAGCGCCCGCACGGCTGCGAGGCCCGCTTCCACCGGGGCTGCGGCGCCGGCATCATTGCCCGCCGCGAAGGCTTCCTGCGCCCGCTTGCCCTCCGCCACGATGCCCGCCAGACCGTTGACCAGCGCTGGCGGCGGATTGGATCCCGCGTATTGCGCTACTGCGTTCAGGCTGGTGTCGATGCCGTCGAAAAGCGAGGCTTCGTCTTTCCCCACTTGCCCGGGAATGCTGCTCTCCATGAGCTGATAGCCACCCCCGCCTCCGCGCCCACCACCGATTCCCGGAAGAGGCGGCAGCCCGCCCGTGCCCTGGCACTTGTGATTGCTGCGCGCATCGGAGCCGATTTCGGCATAGGTGCGGCCCAGCAGCGGATCATACGCCGCAGTGTTGACCGGCGTGAGCTTCGCCCGCGGGGTGGAAGGCGAAGTCAGAGGCGGCTCGGCAGCGGGGGCGCCCGACCCTCCGCGCCCGCCTCTTCCCCCCGGACCAGCCGGTCCGCCGAAGCCTCCGCTGAAATACAGTTTCTTGGGCTGCCATGGATGCAGCCCCTCGCGGATCTGTTCCGGATACATCGAAGGGTCGCCAGCAGCGTGGAAACCTTCGCGGGCCAGGATGGCGGTGGCTTCATGGGCCCGGTCGCCGCCACGGCCCTGTATGTTCATGGTCACGATCACATCGGGGCGGAGCATGCGGATCAGGCGAACGTAATCGCCCACGATGTCCTGGCGGCCCCACTTTGTGATGACCTCCTGAGGGTCGAATGAGTAGCCGAAGTCAATGGCGCGCGTGAAGTACTGTTCGGCGCCGTCCATGCGGTGCGCGGAAAGCAGTTCGGAGGTGCGGAGCACGGCCATGTCGCGGAACAGCTCGGGGCCTATCTCATTCTGCCCGCCATCTCCGCGGTTATTCTGCACGTCCACGGAGCGTAGTCCCATGCCGTATCCGAACAGGGCGAGCATGGCGTTGTTTTCATCGTCGGGGTGCGCGGGGGCCTGCATAAACGTGCCGGAAACAGTCAGTTTACGGAGCGCCAGACCGAGCGCTATGTGACCGCTATTCTGCGCCGCGAGCGGAAGCGTCATCCGAGTCTGCGCCAGGGCGCGGACAAAGCCTCCCAACAAAAGAGCGACGCTCAAAGCGGCAGCGCAGGCGGCAAGAAGGAGCGGGCGTTTCACTGATGGATTCCTCGCGGTGGTCTTGGAGTAGTATATATCATGTCGCCGTCCGCGGTTTTGAAGGAGGTCCGGATGTTAGTCGCAATCCACGCCGGCGCAGGCACGCTTTTCCATTCGGAGGTTTAGGCAATGAAGAAGATCCTGAACAACCCGCTCGATTACGCAAACGAGACCGTGGAAGGGCTTTGCGCCGCCCATCCGAGATACTACAAACGAACCGGCGCCGAAGGACGTGTGATCGTCAGGCCAGACGCTCCCATCGAGGGGAAAGTGGGCATTGTCACCGGCGGAGGTTCCGGGCATCTGCCAGTGTTCACCGGTTACCTGGGGCCGGGGTTGCTGGATGCCTGCGCCATCGGGGATGTGTTTGCGTCGCCGGGGGTGGACTTGATGGCGGACGCCATCCGCGCGGCGAACGGAGGCGCCGGCGTGCTGCGCCTGTATGGCAATTACGGCGGCGACAACATGAATTTCGACATGGCGGGTGAAATCCTGGAAATGGAAGACATCCGGACAACCACGGTGCGTGTCGCCGATGACGTCGCCAGCGCGGGTCCCCAGGAGCGCTCCAAGCGCCGCGGCATCGCCGGCATGGTGTACTGTTTCAAGATCGCCGGGGCCAAGGCCGATACGATGGCGGACCTCGACTCCGTTACGGAGGCCGCCCAAAAGGCCGCCGACGCCTGCCGCACCGCGGGCGTGGCGCTCACCCCGTGCACCGTACCCGCCGCTGGGCGTCCCACATTCACGATTGCGGAAGACGAAATGGAAATCGGCATGGGGATTCACGGAGAGCCCGGCATCCGGCGGGGAGCGCTCCGGCCGGCCGACGAGATCGCCGAAGAGATGCTCGGGATGCTGCTCGCCGACATGCCGCTCGCATCCGGCGACCGGGCGTCGGTGCTTTGCAACAGCCTGGGCGCCACGCCGCTCGAAGAACTGTACATCGTCTACCGCTACGTCGAACAGCGGCTCAAGGGACTGGGCGTCACCATCGTCGCGCCGCTTGTCGGCCGTTATGCGACCTCCATGGAGATGGCGGGAATGTCGTTGACATTCTGCAAGCTGGACGAGGAGCTGGAGAAGCTGCTCCTGGCTCCCTGTGATTGTCCGTTTCTGAGGGTGTGACGTGACACGAGGACTCACGACTGCTTCTCTTCGCTGGGCCATCGACCGTTTCTCGGAGAAGATGCGCCTGTGCGCCGGCGAACTCAATGCGCTGGACGGCGCCATAGGCGACGGCGATCTTGGCGTCAACATGCTGCGGGCCTCGGAACGCCTGAAGGGTGAAGCCGCCAACCTTCCGGACGACGTAGGCATGGCGCTGCTCAAGTGCGCTCAGGCCTTCACGAGCGTCTCGGCGTCTACCTACGGCACTCTTCTCGCGACCGGGTTAATGGCCGCCGCCAGGCTGACCAAGGGGAACCAGGTTGTCTCATGGACTGAGATTTCCTCGCTGCTCGCCGCGGCCGTGAAATCCATGGCGGATCGCGGGAAAGGCAGCCTCGGTGACAAGACCCTCCTCGACGCCGTGGAAGCGGCGCGCCGGGCGACAGAGGGTCTTGAGGATACGGCGAGACTCGTGACCGCTTCCGTAGCCGCCATCGACGAAGCGATGGACCAACTCCGCGAGCGGCAGTTTCGGCAGGGCCGGGCGCGCATGTTCGGCGCCAAGGGGATCGGCCTCGACGATCCGGGGATGATGGCCTTCCGAAGGATTGTAGAGAGTCTGCTGCCGCCTCCGCCTAGGGATGGGTAGCGTCCGTAACGGAATGGCGCTCGCGGCAGCGGCCAGCGGAGTGTGAGAAACACGGCTAGTGATACTGCAGCAAGGTCAACAACTTGCGGTCCAGCTTGTGGCCGTGCCAGTCTTCGTAAGCCACGTCCTCGCGCCGGGAATCCAGAATTCCGAAATCTCCGCGAAAATTCCACAGGGCGCAGCCGATGTCGTACATCTTCAGGATGTCCAGAGTGTCCGCCATCCACTTGAGGAAAACGTCGTGCGGCGTCTTGATGTAGGCGCCCGCCTCGCCGGCGTGTACGCCGATGCCCTGACTTACCAGCCACCCCCAGGGCGCATAGAGCGCTTCCAGAGTTTCGCGGCTCACCAGACCTTTGCCGTCACGCCGGGTGGCCGGCCAGTGCGGCTCGGGGAAGTCCGATTTGGAATCCACCCAGTTGGCGCGGTAGTGGCTGATCTCCAGAGGCATGTAGGTATGAACGCTCTGCGCCACCCCCGTGTGAATCATTTCTTCCACGATCGTATTCGATACGTCGAGCCCGTCGATGATAATAATGCGATCCGGGTTCGACTCCCGGATTTTCTCCGTAGTCCTCAGCATCACGCGGCGGTGGGCCTCCCGTGTCACCGTGCCGGGAGGACGCTGGATGCACTCGGTACGCAGATCGCGGCCGACTTCTTCGAACTTCGTTGTGGCGGGGCCGGGTATGACCGGCGGTTCATTCACCAGGTTGAAGCTCAGCTCACCGCGGCCGACGCCTTTGTAGCGCTTCGCAAACACGTCCCAGTGGAATACGAACGCGTCTTCGGCGTCTTTATCCACCCACAGGTCGAACGGTTCGAGCCTTGTGCTCGGGTCCCGGTCGTTGATGCAGTAACCCGGCCCGCGGTGAAAACACAGGTTCACATGGATGGAGTTCTTGCGGCCTAATTCGACGATCTGGTCCACGTCGGCGAGCGCGCTCTCCTTGATCTTCAGAGCGTCCTTCGCTGCCATCTTGCCCGTCGTCCGCCAGTCGGAATCCACCCAGTACCTGTAATCCATGGGGATGCGGACCCAGTCAAAGCCCAGATCCTTAATCATCAGAAAGTCGTCTGGGGTGATTGTGACGGGACCCTGTTGCCTGCGCTGCACCGGGAGGAGATTAGGCAAATTGAATCCCCGCCAATGAGGCAGGGGGTTCTTCGGAACGGCATGGGCGGGCGCCGGCGCGGTCAGCGCCGCTGCTCCGAGCCCCGCTGCCTTCATGAAGTCTCTACGCGAACTTAGTTGGCTCACGGTTGGCTATTCCTTTCGCTAAACGGGCGACCCTGGCTTCGAACTACCACTTCAAGCCTAGCTCCAATTCCATTGGCGGCACCAGACAGCGCAATCGGCCCATCGCCTGCGCCCAGGGTCCGCCGGCGGCGAAGGCGGCCAACACCAAGCATTCCGCTTGAGCGCCGTCTACAAAGCCAATACGCTTACCAACGGTCGCAGCATCACCAAAGACCGACTTCTGACATGAAGCGCTCACTTCAATCTGAATTTTGGCATCACGAAGCTGTATGCCGTATATCGCATCTCGCTCCAGGCGAGTTCCGGCAAGGGATACCCAGGGAACAAGGGCGTCTGGACAGGCGTAAACTCCACGCGCACGCGGATAGCTCGGCGTCCCGTCGTCAGCCCGCGCGGGATCAGGAACTCGTCGTCGCGGAACCGGCGATTCGAAGTCTGCACTACATGCTCGGTTGCTCCGAGTTCGCCTTTCGGATTCGAATACACACAGGTGTTCGAACCGGCAAGGCGCCAGATGCCCGCAAGCTTCCAGGCCGGCTTTGGGGACCCCGCGTCGCTGACATAGACTTCGGCCCGCTGATTCGGGTAGGAATAGTCCAGCTTGCGGCGCAACATCACGCCGAAGTTGTCGGGATCGATCTTCAGGGTGAATTCGGATGTCCCCTTCGTCGTGCGGCCGCGGTCCGTGTGCGCAGGGTAAATCTCCACGCCCTTGAGGTGGTCCACACCCAACTCGTACCGGGACGTGACTTCATAAGGCGCCGAGGCGTCCGGCGATTGATACCGATGCTGGCGCTCGCTGGCTTCGTCGCCGACGATCAGTTCGTCGGTCCGGACCAGCGAGGCCGCGGGCAGGCCGTACCAGTAGGTGACGGTTTGGTAGTGCTGAGTGGATTCGTCGAGGCCGCCGTGCTCCAACTGGATGCGCGCATTCTTGCCGAAAGGCATCAGGTCCGCCAGCAGAAAGCGATAAGCCGATTCGATTTTATCCTCTTCGGCGACGGCTGCCTGGGCGTTCTTCGCGCCGGTGGGATGGCCCGCGAAGGGGAGGGTCATATTCTCGCCACCCCAGTAATCCCCGCCGCCGCCCCACTCTTCGGTGCCGGTGCCTTGCCCTTGCGGCGAGCGGCTGTCATCGAAGAAAAAGCGGGGATCGCCCTCCAGCGTGTTGAGCACGGCGGCGTCCGAAAAGATGAAGGACGTGCCGACGAACTGGCCTGACCAGTCGCCGCCTCCTTCGGTCTGGGTCGTGTCGAGCAGCACGAGATCCTTGCCGGGCTCGGGCGTCGGATGATCGCGATAGGTGGCGTGAAAATAGCCGACGCAATTCGCCGGGTCGCGATACGGCGCGGAACGAACCTTCCACTCGACATCGGCGATGGGCACGCCGGCGCCGGTGAGTTCGACGCGCGCCGAGCGGAAAAAGGGCATCGGGAAGTAACAGCTCAGATGGACGCGATTCGGGTCGTAGCGGACTACCATCGGGAAGGACTTGACGAGATATTCGCGGTTGTCGCGGTTGTAGAGGATGCCCGCGCCATAGAATAGCGAAATCGGAGCATCAATGGAGGCTGTGCCGCGGCCGTCCCAGGTGACGCGCAGGCGCGCCTTGGAGAAATCGAGCGCCTGGTCGCGCGGGACCGAGAACTCGAGCGCCCGAACCATCGACGGGCCGTGTGCGTCCCTCCAAACGGAAATCGTCCGGTTGGCAGCCAGTTCAATTCGCCCGGACTGCTCGCGAATGCCACCCGTTCCGGCCGGCGCCAAATCGCTGCCGGCGCGGCTGATCAGGTCGAGAACATCGGCATCCGGCGGCGTGGCGCCGTCCCAAGACGCGATGGGGCGCGACAGCTTCGCGCCATCAACGAACTGATCATAGATGTAATAACCGGTCCCGTAAAATGTACGGGAATAGGCCATTCGAAAGGATTGGGAGAAGCCGATGGGAACCCAACTGAGGTCGGCGCCCTTGGTTTCCGCCCACGTCCAGGCGAGCGGCTTGGGGAATAAGCGTTCGGGAAGGAACAGGGAGCCATTCGCCGGGTGCAGCGGATCCGCTGTGCTGCTCTCCCGCACGATGTGGTCCTTGCGGTCCACCTCGTAGTGCCACGGGCTACCGTGCCAGTGGTTGTAGCGGACGAAGTACAGGACACCGGGCGACTCAACGTCCAGGGTGACGTTGAAATCATCGGCCTCTTGATATAGGAAGTGGGAAGCGTCTGCGCCTTCGTTGCCACCGCTCCGGTCGTATGTGCTGCGCATGTAGGCCCGGGCGCCGATGCGCTGATAGGGCCACCGCTCCCACAAGCGATAGGAGTCGAGACCAACGGGGATGGTCGGCGGCTGGGCAGCGGCAGACGCGGCAAAGCAACACAGCCAAATGATCGATCGCATACAGATCCTATGCTAAGACGTACCACAAGCTGTCGGTGACGGTCCGTTCGGGCCCCCCGCTTCGCAACGACACGCTTGCCCGCCGGGAGCCGTCTGTTCGAGTAGGGCCGTCCTCAATCCTCCGAGGCGCCATAAACCGCGGCCGCAAGCCCGGCAGGACCTGCGCCAACAACGCGGGCAAACCCCAATCCCAAGACCTGTATCCGGGTGTATGTTTGAATAGGACCCGAGAGTCCAAAGTGAAAACTCCAGGATCAGAAGAAATAACAACATGGTAAGAAGCAGTTCGGCCGTTCTATTAGCGGGTCTGCTCCTCGGCTTCGCGGTAGCAGCCCTTTCCCAGCCCGAAACGGGAGCCTCGGGAAGCGTGACAGGCGTTCGTGTGGATGGACAGTTGTTTGAGGTCAACTCGCGCATGTGCGTAGTGAAGCCCGATTGGTCGGGCAATCTTCGGGGCGGCGGGCAGACGAATTACTCGCGGGATGGGAAAGTCGTGACCGTCAAAATGCAGCCGCCCACCCCCCGCCCGGGCGCTCCCGCGCCGCCAGTGGCGCCACTGCGCCAACCCCCGGCTCCGGCCTTCTACGCTGTGGAATCGGTCGAAGACACGGGTCCCGGAACCGCCAAAATCGATCTGGAGTACACCTTCCCCGCCGCGGTGGACATCGCCGGAGCATACCTGTGTCTCCAACTTCCGTCCGCGCTGTACTCCGGCGGCGTAATGCAGCTTGTCGATCCGGTGGCGCCCGGGCCGGCCGAGGTTTCGCTGGTTCCTGGGACAAAGGATCAGAACGAATACGTGCATGCCACCGCCAAGGGCGTGCGTTTCATCGCGCCGCGCCGGCAATTGGAGGTGATGTTCGCCGAGCCGGCCGAAGTGGTGGTTCGCGACAACCGCAGCCAGAACAGTTTTGACTTCCAGGTCTATCTGGGCGTCCTTTCGGGCAAGGCGGCGGAGAAGCAGACGGCCAGGCAGACCTTTCATATGAAGGTCGCCGGAGAGATCGACAAGGCCCCGGCGGAAATCGCGATCGAAGCTTCGCGCCCCGGCCGGGCGTACGCCGGCATGGGCGGAGATTTCAAGCTCCAGAATCCGCGGACGGATCCCGCGGTCATTCAGTACAACCTGGACAACATGCGCGTCGCCTGGGGGCGCGTCGAGATCCCCTGGCGCGCCTGGCACCCCGTCGAGGACGTGGATCCCCTGGCGGAGGCCAGGGCCGGGAAGATTGCGCCGGCCGTCCAGCAGACCATGGAGATGACGCGCAAGCTGGCTCAAAAAGGCATGCCCATCGTGGTCAGTTGCTGGGGTCCGCCCACTTGGGCGGTGGTGGGCGCCGCCGAGGGCAACCTGCGCGGGGGCGGAGGCTTTCTGGACCCGGCCAAGATGGACCACATCAAGAAGTCCATCGCCGATTATCTGGTTTTCATGAAGGAGAAGTACGGCGCCGAGGCAGCGGCCTTCGCCTTCAACGAATGGGATTATGGCCCCGTGCGCCAGACCCCGCGCGAGCATGCGATCCTGATCAAGACCTTGGGTCCCTACTTCGCTTCCCGCGGCTTGGCCACCAAACTGATGCTGGGCGACATTTCCCACCCCTACCCGGTCAGCCTAGTCGGCGATGCCGTGAACGACCCGGAGGTGGGGAAGTGGGTCAGCGTGGTTGCCTACCATTCCTGGACCGGAGGCACGGATGCCAACCTGGCTGAGTGGGATGACGTCGCCCGGAAGTTGAACGTTCCACTCCTGATCACCGAGGGCGGTCTCGATCCCAGCGCGCACCAATATCCACAGCTTTTCCTGGAGCCGTCTTTTGCGCTCCGCGAAATCGAGTTATACCAGCGAATCCTGGCCCTTTCCAAGCCGACGTCGATCCTGCACTGGCAGTTCACCGCGGACTATTCGCTGGTGGCCGGCGGGGGAGTGTCGTATTTCCATGACGACGGACCGATCCGGCCGACACAGCGGTTCTGGAATGTGAAGCAAATGGGTTCGACTCCGCCCAACGTCTTCTATCTCCCAGCCAAGTGCGACCGTCCGGGTCTGACCTGCACCGCGTTCGGCGATATCCTCTCGGGCGTTTACGCCGTGCACGTAGTCAACACGGGCGCCGCGCGTCCCACCACGATTACCGGGCTGCCCGCCGAGGTGAAGCAGCTTCGCGCGTGGGTGACCGATGGGCAGCGCGGGATGCAGGAAGGCGAGCGTATCCCGGTCGCCGGGGGAAAGGCCGAGTTCCAGCTCGACGCCACCAGCTTTACGACCTTAATCAGTGTTCCGCCGGCCCCTGCTCAGCAGTAGCTCGCCGAATCCGAAGGGTGGCAGGCACGATATGATGCAGACAGCGCCATGACTCGCCTATTGTCGTTCGCACTCGCCGCGTTGGCGATCGCCGCCACATCCGCCGGCGCGCAGCCCGAGGTGAAGCCGCTGCGCGTCGCCATCGCGGGGCTGAACCACGGCCACGTTACCGGGTTTCTGAGCAACGCGCAGAGCCGCGCGGCCGATGTGGTCATCGTTGCGGTTTGGGATCCGGATGCCGGGCTGCTGGCGAAATACGCCAGGTCGAATCACTTCGCCGGCGATCAAATCTACACCGATCTCGACAAGATGCTCGACGTTGCCAAGCCCGAAGCCGTCGCAACGTTCACGGATACCTACTCGCACGCCAGGGTGGTGGAGGCGTGCACCGCGCGCCACATAACGGTGATGATGGAAAAACCGCTGGCCGTGGACATGAAGCAGGCGCGCGCCATCCAGCAGGCCTCGAATCGCTATCACACGCCGGTTATAGTCAACTACGAGACCACCTGGTATCGCAGCCACGGCGAGATGTGGACCCTGTTGCACGAACAGAAGGCCGCGGGCGACATCCGGCGAATGGTGGCCATGGACGGCCACCAGGGTCCCAAGGAGATCGGCGTGGAGCCGGAGTTTTTCGCCTGGCTGAGCGACCCCGTGAAGAACGGCGCCGGCGCGCTCTTCGATTTCGGCTGCTACGGCGCCAACCTCATCACCTGGATGATGGACAATCAACGGCCGCTGAAAGTGACGGCTCTGACGCAGACCGACAAACCCGACATCTATGCGCACGTGGACGATGAAGCCACCGTGCTGATGGAATACCCCAAAGCGCAGGGCATCATTCAGGCGTCGTGGAACTGGCCGGTGGGCCGCAAGGATTTCGAAGTCTACGGCGCGAAGGGCTACGCCATCGCCACCGGCGGCGACAGCCTGCGCGTGCGCCTGCCGGGCGCGCGAGCCGAAGAGACGCGCCGGCCGCCGGAGCTGAAGCCGCAGGAAGCCGATTCCATTTCCTATCTGATCGGCGTGGCCCGCGGCAAGTTCAAGCCATCCGGCCTGTCCTCGCTCGATAACAACGTGATCGTCGTCGAGATCCTCGACGCCGCGCGCGAATCGGCGCGGACGGGGCGGACAATTACGCTGGCGCGGTGAGCGCGCCTTTCGGAACGGGCCGAAGTCCTTCCCGTGGTCTGACATCCGTATCCTGGCGCTATTCTCGCGGTAATAGTAGATAGGAACGGAAGGTGACGCCGCAAACAGCGTTCGATCAATACCACCAGGCCGTTTACAGCTTTGCGTACCGGCTGACGGGCCGAGCGGACGTTGCGGAAGATATCGCCCAGGAGTGCTTTCTGGCCCTGGTTCGGGCCCCGCTGCGGTACGATCCGTCGCGCGGGAGCATGAAGGTTTACCTGTTTTCCATTGTCCGCAACCTGGCGTTGAAGCGATACCGCGATGGTCGCGCCGAGCAGGCAATGGACGGCCCGGAAGACTTGCCGGCGATCGATCCGCGAGCGTCGCTCGAAGCCTCGTCCGCGGTAGCAGCCGCGGTAGCCGGCCTCCCGCAACTACAACAGGAGGCCTTGATTCTGTTCCAGTACGAAGGCGCCACGCTGGAAGAAATCGCGCAGATCGTTGGAACGGACGTGGGAACCGTCAAATCGCGCCTGCATCGGGCGCGAGAGCGATTACGGCGTGTTTTGGCGGCGTATGGAAAGGTGGGGAGCGCGCATGGAACCGTTTGATAAGGATGAGTTGTCGGATCGAGAGCTGGATGCGATCCTGGCGGCCTGGGAATCCCCGCCGGCGCCGGCGCGGCTGCGCGCGGCGGTGTTTCCAGAGGCTTCCAAACCGTGGTGGCGCGCTCTGTGGAGCGCATCCATTCGCGTCCCCGTCCCGGTCGCTTGTTTCCTGGTCCTCGCGCTGGCGTTCGCTGCATGGCGATGGTTCCCGCCCGCCGCGCCGCGGGCGGTGACGAAAACGGTCTATCGCGACCGCATCGTGCGCGCGCCGGCCGATACCGCGGGTTCGAACAGCCACCAATTGCAACCCGTAGCCGAGCTGCGCGTGCGGATTATAAGGAGTCGAAATGCTAAGAACTAGCTTGATCTTCTGCTTCGCGGCGGCTGCCCTTGCGCAGCCTTCCCAGATGGATACTCCTATCAACTTCGCGCCTGGCGTTCCCGGGACCGGGAGGCAGATCTCAAGCGGCAGCTCGGTCATAAACCCGGGCGTGACGGTCCGCTTCAAGACCATGCTGAAGTGGATCGGCGCTCCGCCGGACAACCTCGGGCGCGGATTCGGCAGGAGTGGTTCGGGGTCGGGCCACAACGCGTTCCAACGGGTAGTGGTCGACAATAATACCGGGTCGTATTTCGGCTATGAACTGGCGTTCGGGGCGGGCGACGCGACAACCGGTTACCTGGTGACTTTTCAGCAGCCAAGCGACGGCTTCTCCCACCTGCTCCGGCAGCCGCCCGGCGTTGCGCCTCTGAACCCCATGCCACCGCCGAAGTACCCCGCGCCCCAACTGGTCCATGATGGGGACACCCTTGAAATCGATCTGATGGCCAGCCCGGACGGAACGCAGAAGCTTACCGACTATATCGAGATTTCCTTGCACGATCCCGAAACGCCGGGCGCGGCGGCAACCGCCGAACCGCGCGATTTCACCGTGGACGATGGCCCGCTCAAGTTCCAAGGCGGGCCATTCATGGTGTCCAGGCAGGGACAGCGAATCCAGGCAACCTCGTTGTTCTACGGAAGGCCGGGCGCGACGTTCTGGGTCGCCATCCCCGGCCAGGGCCGGTACATTCTGTCGTTGACTCCGCAGAACGGCTTCACCAAAGCCGGTGCGATTCGCGGCAATGTGATCTCGTTCCAGGACGCGGAGCAGGAATACGAGGTGAGACTCCTGGGCCCTGTCGCCGGCGCGGGAAAGGCGTGGAACCTCTACATGCTGCACGATCTCACATACGACCCAGGCCCGAACCAACCGAATGCAATCCGGGCCGGGACAGACCGGCTGGAGAACCTGTTGCCGAAACCGCAGTGAAACGCCGCCCAAGTTGGCCCTCAGGCTCAGGTAAGCTGGAGTGTGTACATGCCCCTTGGAACGGCCGTTCGCAGCCGCCTTCGGGCGGCCGTAGTCGCGGCCCTGACCGCGCCGATGCTCCTTGCCCAGCAGGCTGCCATCCCCGCCGCCAGCTCCGAGATGGCCACCCGGAGCCAGACCGTGAAGTTCAGGGCCGCCGTCCAGCTTGTGACCATCCCGGTAGTGGTGCGGGACGGCCAGGGGCGCGCCGCGGGGCATTTGGCCCAGAGCGATTTCGAGATCTTCGACAACGGCAAGCGGCAGCTTATTTCCAAATTCTCCATCGAACGCTCGGCCGGCTCGGAGGCCCGGACAGCGCCCGCCGCCGGCCGCGGCCCATCCACCGCCAGCCGGCCCGCTGCCAATATTCCGGAGCGTTACACAGCCTATGTTTTCGACGACATCCACCTGGGCGCCGCTGAGCTGATGCGCGTGCGCGACGCTGCCGGGAAGCGCTTCGCCACCACGCTGGGGCCGGCCGACCGCGCCGCCATCTATTCGATGTCCGGGCAGATCGCCGTGGACTTCACCGCCGACCAGGAAATCCTCCGGGCCGGACTGGCGCGTCTGATGCCCCATCCCATGCGCTCGGAGCAGCGGGGAAACTGCCCGGAAATCAGCTTCTACCAGGCCGACTTGATCGTGAACAGAAACGACGGCCAGGCCATGACCGCCGCCATGGCCGATGCGCGCGTCTGCACGCCCGGGGGGGCGGCCGATAGCCGGGACGTCATGATGGTGGCGCGCCGCGTGCTCAGCGCCGGCGACCAGGAAAGCCGAAGGGGAATTATGGCTCTGCACGACGCCATCCGCGGCCTGGAGGTGATGGCGGGGCAGCGCAGCATCATTCTGGTGTCTCCCGGGTTTCTGAATCCCGGCGAGCATCCCGAGGAGACCGAGCTGATGCAGTACGCCGTCCAGGCCAACGTGACCATCAACGCGCTCGATGCGCGGGGCCTGTGGACGGGGAGCGTGGACGCAAGCCAGAGAGGCGAGAGCAACCCCGATGCGATCCTCATCAAGAGTTCCTACGCCAGCTCCCGCGCTTCCGCTGAGACCGGGGTCATGGCCGAGTTGGCCGCCAATACGGGGGGCAGATTCCTAGAGAACAGCAACAACCTGGAAACCGGATTCCAGCAGTTGGCCGCCACGCCGGAATTCGTCTACGTCCTCGGTTTCGTCCCCCAGAACCTGAAGCTCGACGGCAAATACCACCCCCTCAAAGTGAAGCTTGCCGCGCCCAAAGGCCTGAACGTGCAGGCCCGCCTGGGCTACTTCGCGCCCAAGCGCCTGAACGACCCCGACGAGCAGGCCAAGGAGGAGGTGACCAACGCCGTGCTCTCCCGCGAAGAGCTGAGAGAGCTTCCGGCGGACCTGCTGGCCCGCGCCATCCCGCAGCCGGCCGGGACGGACCAGATTATCGCCCGGGCGCACATATTCCTCAAGGATCTCAAGCTCCGGCTGGCCGACGGGCGCTCCTGCAACGAAATCCGGTTTGCGGCGGCGTTATTCGATGCCAACGGGAAGCTGGTGGACGGCCAGGAGCAAACCGTCGACTTGAAGCTGTCGAGCGAGACGCTCGCCAAGACCGGCGAACACGGCATTATCAACCTGCACAGCGATTTTCTCGTCAAGCGCGGCTCCTACCTGGTCCGCATGGTGTTGCGGGACGCCGAAGGCGAGCAGATCACCGCCCAGAACATTCCCATCGAAGCGCCCTGAGAGCGATGCGCCGCCGGGCGACGGCTCGCCCGCCAATTCAGCGCGGCATCTCTATCCGGGGGGTTACGCGTATTCCGTCGTACCAATAAAAAGCTCCACTGAGTAAAAAGCAGCTTGGCGCGTATCGTCTTGTACCAGGAAGCGGCTTCCCGGCCTGGACGATCGGAATTGAGTGGGATATTCTGTTGTACCAATTAGGAGGCTTTTCAATGCCTTGGCGCTTCGCTTTTGCCATTCCAGCGGCTGCTCTCGTCCTTTCGCTGTGCCAGACGGATTCCGCCCAGGCGCAGCCGGCGGCCGACACCCTGATGAACTCCTACGACATCCAGTTTCCGCCCCCCGCGAAAACCCCGTTTCCCAAGCAGACGCTTGGCGATATATCCTTCACTCGCGACAGCGCGGGTAAGGTAGTGTTCACCGATCTGGAGTATCCGACGGATCTCAATGGGGGACAAGGGGGACCACGTTTCGCCACCGTCGATTCGTTGTTTCAGATTTGCTATGGAGGAGGTTATGTCAATCCATTTATCGCCGCGTCCGCGGCGGGCCAGGCGGTCGCAGACTATACGATTGCAGCCGCCACGGCCTGGTATCAGGTGGCTAGAAACTACTCGAACTTCGACTACCCCGGGGGTATGAGAAACAACCTGCAGAACTTTACCGACGGATGGCGTAATGACACGGCGCTCTTTCCAGCCAACGGCATGCTCAGCCACTATAATGGCGCGAGGGGTTCGGCGGCGAGCCCGTTCACACCCCTCGTAGGCCCATCCTTTGTGCCCGGCCGCGTAAACTATTCCATCTACGCCTCGCCCGATAACGCCGCCAATGGGCCAACCCCCAATGACAGCCGTCCGCTCGGCAATCAGAATCTCGGCCAGCCGGACCAGGCGCGGCAGTTCGTCATTCTCGCCGCGTGGAGCAAGCCGGCGGCGCGCCATGCCGTGAACATTATGCGCCTGTATGATCTGGTCACGCGAGTGCTGGGACTGCCGGCGAATCAGGTTGCCATTCTGTACCCCGCTACCGCGACCGGAGCATTGGGACCCTTTCCTGGCCCGATCAACGACGACCCCAACGGCCTTCTGCCGCCGGCCGTGGCCAAAGGCCCACTCGGGACTGCCCCGATAAATGGACCGAATACGCGAGCGTCGTGGCTGCAAGCCATCTCCGGGAGTCTGTTCCTGGGTGGCAATGGACAACCAATCGGGGGCCAAGCCGGAGACAAACTCTTTGTCTACAGCACGGGTCACGGCGCCATAAAGAGCCAATTCAAAGGCGCCCAGACCGGCGCCGGCAACACAGACGATTACAATCTCGCGCTGAACGATAAGTACAACCTGTACATTACCGGCGATTTGGATTACGACCTGTCAGTGGCGGATCAGGCCGCCGGCGGAGGGAGCCTGCAGCAGAATCTGCAACTCTCCTTCGGCGCGGAGCTGCCGGCAGGCACGGATTTGAAAATCAACGGCAATGACCTCGGCCCCCTGGATGCCTACTTTGTCTCGAATCCGAGCCAGGCATTGCCCATCGCGCCGTTCATTACGCAACCGACATTTACCTATTCGCTGACTGTGCCCCAGGCGTTCTTCACCGATGTCAACAATATAGACTTTCTGTTCACTAGCCCTGGTCCCACGCTCGATCCCGCATTGCAGTCCTTGGTTGCGATTGATATCAGCGGCGGCGATCAGGAGTTGCTGGTGGACATTGGCCCGGAGGAATACGTGATTAACGGTACTGAGATCGAGGCGTACGACTCTGCCGGAAACTTCGAGGGTCAGTTCGGAGGAACCGGTTTTGGCAACGGACGCTTCCAGCTTCCATCCGCCATAACGGTGGATTCCGCCGGCAACATCTGGGTCACGGATGCCATTCTCAACGTGGTTCAGGAATTCGATTCCAGTGGTGATTTCCTGCAGCAGTTCGGGTCCACCGGCCTGGCGCCTGGCTTTCTTTACCAACCCTACGGCATTGCGATAGATAGATATGGCAACGTCTGGGTCGCCGAAGAAGGCAACAGCCGCATACAGGAATTCAGCGCCACTGGCGTATTCCTTCTACAGGTCGGAGGTCTAGGGGGCGGCAACGGACAGTTCAATGGCCCGGTTGGCATCGCCATCGACAGCAGCAATAACATTTGGGTAGCCGATACCGGAAACAACAGAATACAGAAGTTCAGCGCGGTCGGCTCCGCGGGAGTGGCCTCGACGGTGACTTTCCTGCTGAAATTCGGCAGCTACGGGAATGCCAACGGGTACTTCAATGGCCCCTTTGACATATCCGTCGACCTCTCCGGCAATGCCTGGGTGGCTGACAGCGAAAACCAGCGCATCCAGGAATTCAACTCCGGCGGCGGTTTTATCAAAGCTCTGGAGCCGTTTTCCTACCCCTCTCCTTATGGCGTCGCAGCCGATAGTTTCGGGCATACCTGGGCGGTGGATTACAACACGAATCAGGTGCTGGAATTCAACAGCTCGAGCGGTGGCAATATCCTCTCATTCGGGACGAGCTTCCAACCGACCTATATCGCCGTGGGTCCTTAAGGCCTGTCACGACATGAGCAGTTTCATCGGCGGCGGGGCCGGGCGTGGCTTTTATTACGAATGCGCCGCATGGCGCGGTTCCGCGCTGTTGCCTCGATCGTGAAATGCGGCGTGGCGGGCTCCCAACTGTGATACGCTCTTTGACCATGCGCCGCTCGCGACCGAGAAGCGAGTCGCCACTCTAGGAGGATGCTTATGCGAATGCTCATGCACGTCGAGTGCCCACCCGAACCGTTCAACACCGCCGTACGGGACGGAAGCGCCGGGCCGAAGATCCAGAAGATTCTGGAGGCTATCAAGCCCGAAGCCGCCTACTTTTCCGAGCATAACGGCCGCCGGGGCGGAACCTTTGTGGTGAACCTCAACAGCCCGTCCGATGTCCCGGCGCTGGCCGAGCCGTGGTTCCTAACGTTCAATGCCGAAGTGGAGTTTCGGATTGCCATGACGCCCGAGGATCTCGCGCACGCAGGCCTGGACGTGTTGGGAAAGAAGTATTAAGGCACTCCGCCAGCCGAAATGCCGGCCCCGTCCCGCGCTGCATGGCGGTGACGGGGCGCCCGGAAAGAACGGCGGTGCCGGGCGCCAAGGTCAACCAGCTTCCGACAGCCGAATCAGCGTTTCTTCAAGCACGCCTCGCACCAGCGGCGCTTTGAACTCGTTGCGCGGAAGGGGCGTGGCGTCCTTCACCGCGGCGGCCGCCGCGGCGGCCGCAGTCGAGGCATCGAGCGGTCCTCCCACCAGCGCCTTCTCCGCCTCGGCGGACCTCCATGGGACCGGCGCCACCCCGCTGAGCACGACACGCGCCGTTTGCACCTTGCCGCCGGCGAGCGCCACCACAACGGCCGCTCCCGCCAGCGCAAAATCGAACGCTCCGCGCTCGCGGACCTTCCGGTACGCGCTGCGCGCGCCGGGCCGCGGTGGATCGAGCAGGACTTCCGTGAGCGCTTCGCCCGGAGTCAGCACGTTCTCCTTCACCACGCTGACCTCCGGCAGCACAAAGAACGAAGCCAGCGGAATGGTGCGCACACCATTAGGCCCCGCGATACTCACTTTGGCGTCCAGCGCCACCAGCGCCGGCGCCGTATCCGAGGGATGGACAATGTAGCAGGGCCCTCCGCCGAAGATGCAGTGAAACTCGTTCTCGCCCATCACGGCGAAGCAGGTCTGGCCGCCTTTGCGCAGGCACGGAAAATCGCCGCGGAAATACCAGCAGCGGGGGCGCTGGCACAAATTCCCCCCGATGGTCCCTTGATTGCGCAACTGCGGACTGGCGGCCGCGGCGGCCGCTTGCGCCAGTACCGGGTAAGAAGTTGCGACTTGCCGGTTGTCCGCAATCTGCGACAGCGTGGTAAGCGCGCCGATGCGTAGACCGCCTCCAGGTTTGGCGCCGACGCCCTTGAGCTCCTTGATGCCGTTGAGGCTCACCAGGGCGCCAGCCTTGAAAATCTCGTCCCGCAAGCATCCCAACAGGTCGGTCCCGCCGGCCAGAATGCGCGTCCCGGGACGGCCCGCGGCATCCATCGCTTCTTTGACCGATGTGGCCCGCTTATATGAGAACTGACTCAGCATGACTCACCCCTGTTTCCTTCGTTCGGCCAGAAGGCCGACGACTTTCGCCACCGTGATCGGCGCATCCTTGACGCGGATGCCCGTCGCGTTGTAGAAAGCGTTTGCGATGGCCGCGGCGGCCGGAACCGTGGCCGGCTCGCCCAGCCCTTTCGCGCTGGTGGTGTCGCACTCATTGTCGTGCAAATCGATGGGCAGACAGGTCAGCTCCGCCGGCGCATCTTTGGCCGTGGCGATTTTGTAGTCGTGCCAGTTGCCGTTTACCATCTTCCCGGTCTGAGGGTCCAGGACGCGGCGCTCGGTCATGGCGAAGCCGATCCCGAACGTCAGGCCCCCGATAACCTGGCTGCGGTAGGTCGAGAGGTTCATGACGCGGCCGCTATCCTGCGCCGCGATCATGCGCAGCACCCTCACCTCGCCGGTGCGTATGTTGACTTCCACCTCGGCGAAATGCGCGGCGAACGGCCGGATCGATTTTTCGGTGATGTTGGGACCGCGGATGCCCACCCCCACGACCACCTGCTGCGCCCGCAGGTCTGGAAGAGCGCCCACCGCAACCTTGGGGGCGCCACCCGGCCCGGAGATCTCGCCGTTCTTGAGCGTCAGGCTCGCGGCTGAAAGTTTCAACTGCTCGGCCGCCATGGCCAGCAGTTTGGATTTCACTTCCACCGCCGCGGCCCTCACCGCGGGGGAATCCGTCATTACCGTCTTGCTGCCGCCGCTGGCGCCGGTGTACTGCGTCGTGCCAGTATCCGCGTTGACCACTTCAATCCGCTCGATCGGCACGCCCAACTCCTCGGCCACCACCATGGCCATAACCGTCTTGGTCCCGGTGCCGAGATCCGCCGCGCCAATATTGAGGTTCGCGCTGCCGTCCAGGTAGTACTTCACGATGGCCGTGGATGGCGGCCTGCCCGGCTGGCCCCACATGCCGCCGGCCACGCCCACCCCCCGGACCCAGGGGCCGTTCCCCTTGGCGAGCGCGCGAGCCTCCTTCCAGCCGAAGGCCGCCGCCCCTTGCGTCAGCGCTTCCCGAAGACCGGTGGAGGTGTATGGTTTGTTATCCTCCACCTGGCAGAGAGGGGAGAAGTTCTTTAGGCGCAGGTCGATGGGGTCCATGCCGATCTTCTCGGCCAGCGCATCCATCATCTGCTCCAGCGCCCAGGAACATTGCGGAAAGCCCGGCGCCCGGAAAGCCCGGTTCTGGCCGGCGTTGATGTATACCTGCAACTCGTCGGTCTTTACGTTCGGGCACTTGTAGAGATCCTGGACCTGATAACCGGCCGCGGTGCGGGACGAGCCGCCTGGATAGGCTCCCACCTCGCCGGTTCCGGTCAACTGCAGCGCCGTGAGAGTTCCGTCTTTCTTCACGCCGGCCTTCAGCTTCATGATGTGGGCCGGCCGGTTTCCCGTGCACAGGAAAGTCTCTTCGCGGGTCAGGAACAGCTTCACCGGACGAGCGGTCTTCCTGGCCAGAATAGCGGCGATGGCGGAGTACTTGCCCAGCTCCTGCTTGCTGCCGAACCCACCCCCCATGTAAGGCGAGATTACCCGCACCTTGCTGAGGGGCATTTTGAGAGCGGTCGCCAGCGCGCCCTGAATCGGGAACGGTCCCTGATTCGTATCCCATAGCGTCAGGCGGTCGCCCTCCCAGTGCGCCACTGAGCCATGCACTTCCATGGGAGTGTGGATCTCGCAGGAGGTCCGGTAGGTTTCCTCCAGGACCACGTCGGCTTCGGCAAAGCCCTTGGCCACGTCGCCGCGGTTGTAGGCTATGGGATCGCCCACGTGATTGCCGCCCTCATGGATCGCCGGCGCGTCCGGCTTCAGCGCCGCCTCCATGTCGGTCGCAAAAGGCAGCTTCTGGTATTCCACCTGGATCGCCTTCACCGCGTCCCAAGCCTGCTGCGGGCTTTCGGCTGCCACGGCCGCCACCTCCTCGCCCTCGTAGCGGCAGCGCGGGTCGAACAGACGGCTTACCATCTTGGTCCTGTCGGCGGCGCTCCCGAACCAGGGGACCTGAGCATCAGGGTCCGCGTCGGTGAGCGCGGCGCGCACGCCGGGCATCGAGCGGGCCTTCGATGCGTCCACCTTCTTGACCAGGGCGTGGGCATGCGGGCAGCGCAGAATCGCTCCGTACAGCATGTCCGGCAAGATCGTATCCAACGGGTAGACGGCCGTCCCGCTCAGCCGTTCTTTGGCGTCGATTCGTGGGAGGGGCTTGCCCACCACCGTGGTTTCGCCCCAGGGTTTCAGATTCGTATCCGCCATGGCTCAACTCTCCGCCTTCTTCAGTTCCGCGGCGCGCTTCACCGCCCGGAAAATATTGGCATACGCTCCGCAGCGGCAAAGGTTGCCGCTCACGCCCTCGCGAATCTGCTCCATCGTGGGATCCGACGTTTTCCGCAGAAGCCCCTCGACGTTCATGACTTGTCCCGGAGTGCAATACCCGCACTGGAACGCGTCTTCTTCCAGAAAAGCCTGCTGGACCGGCCCGAGTTGCTCGCCGCGCATCAAGCCTTCGAGGGTGGTGACTTGCGCTCCGGCCGCCTCCACCGCCAGCGTCAGGCACGAATATCGCGCTACGCCATCGATCAGAACGGTGCAGGCCCCGCACTCGCCGCGCTCGCAGCCCGGCTTCGTGCCGGTCAGGCCCAAGCGGTCGCGCAACACGTGCAGCAGCGACCACCTGGGCTCGACCATCAGGGAATGCGTCTGCCCGTTGACATTCAGAGCGACCTTGACCAATTGGCCCGCGCCGGCTTCCAAGGCTGGACTCTGCGCCTCCGCCTTGTCGGGAATGGTCAGAATGGCCGCCTCGGTGGCCCCCACGGCCACCGAGTTGAAGAAGCGTCTGCGGCTCAAATTGCCCCGGCGCTGCTCTTCGGGTGCTGGCTTGTCCATGAGATTCTCCTTTCCGTTATGACGACCAAGTGGGACAGACCATCGGTTTCCGTGGTCTGTCGGGTGCTTCTCAGGCCAACAACTCCTGAGCGCGGAGCACCCGGTCGCGCACCTCGACGCCGTGGGGACATTGGACCGAGCAGGCCTCGCAGTCGCTGCACCGGATGTCGCGGACCCGCGCCGGCAACTCCAGGAACTTCTCGCGCGCCAGGGCGAACTGCCCGTAGCCCTCGACGTAGGTCAGGAAGCGCAGCATGTCCGGAACCGGAACGCCCCTGTCGCAGACGCCGCCGCAGGCCCCGCACATGCGGCAGTACATCGGGCCGATGTAGGCCAGTTGCTGGTTCAGGAGCTTTTCGTCCTTGTCCGTGTACGGCTCGGCCATGGCGCGCAGGTTCTCGTCGAGCTGATCCTGATCGGTCATGCAGACAATGGCCGTATCGAGGGACTGATTCTTGAGGGCCCATTTGATGGCCGCCAACGCCGCGCCCTCCTGGTTGAGGGTCTTTACCACCGCGCCCTGAGATGCCCCGTAAAGCCGGTCGCCTCGCGAGGCCCGGCTAAGCCCACCCGCCAAGGTCTTCATGGCCACGATTCCCATGCCGGCCTTTCGCGCCGTCTGGATCGCCGCGGTCATGTCCGCGATCCGCGCCGGTTGATTGTCCATGGCCACGTTCCTCATAGCGAAGTTGTAGGTGGTCAAGACGACGTCGGTCTGCCCCTTTTTGACCAGGAACGCCAGCATCTGGTCCATGTTGTAGTGGGTGCTGACGCCGCGGAACCGGATCTTCCCGGCCTTCCTGGCGGCGCGCTGGGCTTCCAGCAGTTCGTCGGTCACTTCGGCCGGGGTGCTCCGGTTGTGCAGATACCAGATGTCGAGGTAGTCGGTGCCCAGCTCTTTCAGGCTGGTGTCCAGGTCGGCCAGAGCCTCCTTCCCGGTCTTGGCAATTGTCTTGCTGGAGATGACCAACTGCTTTCGCTTGCCCTTCACCGCCCCGCCCAGCATTCGCTCGTTGTTTCCCCCCTGGTAACCGCGCGCCGTGTCGAAGTGGATAATGCCGATGTCGGCCGCCCTCGCAATCACGGACTGGTCCGACGCCGTCATGCACCCGAAGGACAGCGACGTCACCTTCAGGCCTGTCTTCCCCAACGTCCGATAGGTGAGTTTCACCTGGGGCGCTCCCTTCGCAGGAACCTTCGCAGGGGCCTGCGCAGGCAGCGGGGAGGTTGCGGGTTTCGCCAGGCCGGCAGCAGGCAAAGCCAGCCCCGCGGCCAGGAAATTGCGACGAGACGATTCAGATTGCATACAGACTCCTTCCGGTCCCTATTTCTTACCCTTGGCTGGCTGGGGGCCAACCCGAGCGGGGATTTCCGTCTTGGCCTTCGTGGCCAGTAGCGATTATACGTCCAATCGCCCTAATTCGAGCCGTTTATCTCATTTGTCCATTCCGGGCGACTCCAACCGGCGCACGGCTGTACAATGGGCCAATCGGCGACTTCAGCAGCATCGCCGGGGAATTGGCGCCGCTAAGAGAGAAAGGAGCCCCTGATGTCCCGTCCTCTGAACATCGCGTTCCTGCTCGGCATGACGACTGGCTTGGCCATGGCCCAAACCCCGGCCGCGACGGCGCCCCCAGTGCGCCCGTCGCCGCCAACCCGCGATCCCCACACGCCCGGCTATGTTACGGCGAAGGAGCTGCCCGACGGCGCCAGCGCTCCGGCGACCTCCGACGGAAACTTCATCCTCGGCCCCACCCACACCCGCGCGCCGGAGATGACCGTGCAGGAAGGCGTGCCGCAAGGAGCGGTTTTCACCTTCACCATCGAATCGGCCGACAGCAAGATCTATCCGGGCATCGCGCGCGAGGCCAACACCCTTGGCCAGGCAGACCCCGCCGACCCCGCCAAAATGGTGGTCACCACAAGCCACCCCGCTCACTACACTCGCCGGGTGGCTGTGTACGTCCCCAGACAATACGTGCCCGGCACGGCCGCTCCGTTTATCGTGACGGCGGACGGCGACCGGACTCCGTTCACGGCCCTCGACAATCTGATCGCCCAGCATCGCGTGCCCGCGATGATCGCCATCTCGATAGGCAACGGCAGCGGCGACGCCCAGGGAAGCGAGCGCGGCCTGGAGTACGACACCATGTCGGGCCTGTACGCGGAGTTCGTCGAGACAGAGGTGCTGCCCCTCGTCGAGAAGCAATACAACGTGAAACTGACCAAGGATCCCGAGGGCCGGGCCACCATGGGCGGCAGTTCCGGCGGCTCGTGCGCCTTGATTATGGCGTGGTATCACCCGGAGCTGTACCACCGCGTTCTCACCTACTCGGGCACTTACGTGAACCAGCAGTGGCCATCAAACCCCCAGACTCCCCACGGCGCCTGGGAGTTCCATGAACACCTCATCCCCAATACTCCGGCCAAGCCGCTGCGCATCTGGATGGAAGCCGGCGACAGGGACCTTTTCAATCCGAACGTCATGCGCGATAACATGCACGACTGGGTCGTGGCCAATGAAAACATGGCCAAAGTACTGGCAGCCAAGGGCTATCATTATCAGTTTGTATTTGCGCGCAACGCCGGGCACAACGACGGCGCCGTGAAGCAACAAACCCTGCCCGAGGCTCTGGAATATTTGTGGCAGGGATACCCTGCCGCGGGTGACCCCGCCTCGCGCCCGTCTCAACGGTAGCGGTACAGGGTGACGCGCTCGATGCCCTCCGTACTGAGGCGCATTTTGAGCGACGGCGTCTCACCCTTGCGCGGCCATTTCAGTTCCAGGCAGTCCCCCTCGATGGTGGAGTCGCCGGCCAGCCGCCGCCCGGGAACCCAGCGCCCGTTGACAAAAGAGCCCTCTTCCACGGTGTCCAGACCAGCCAGCGGGAGCCCCGGCGTGTTCGGAGCAAAGGCGACGCTCAGGCCGAATCCGGCCACGTAATACTCGTCGGGCGCGGTGTTGATGAAAATCGCGCCCGCGAGCGTTGGCGGCTCCGGCGGCGGGTCCCCGCGCTTTTCCGCCCGGGGCCTGATGAACGCGACCGACAGCGTGTAATTCCCCAGTTGGATCTTCCGCGGCGGATCCTTCGGCTCCATCAGGACGGCGGACATCGAGCCGTCGCCCTGGTGTTCCACAATCAGGGGCGTCAATTGCGTGGACAGGTCGTAGCCGCTGATCAGATCGTAGTCGGGAGCGAGGCGCCTATCGATGCCCCCGTTCATGGGCGAGAAGCCGATCGCATCGTGGCGTCCGAAAGCGTAGAGTATTCTGGCCGCGCCCTCCAGCCCGCCGACCGTTTCGGGTATCCACAGCGGATTCCCGGATTGGGTGAACTTCGCGCACATCATCACGAAGTCGAAGCCGTAAACGTCCACCCCGAATATGTCGATCTTCGGCGCCCCGGCCCTCCAGACGTCCATCGCGTCGGGCATCGGTCCGCCACTCTGTCCGCCTTTTACCGGCGCCGGCGCCCTCCCAAATCCGGACTGCGGGCAGTTGGTGAACATTGGTATCGGGTATTCGGCCTTGCCCGCCTCCACCACCCGGCCCACGTAACGCGAGAAGTACCAGGCCATAAAGATCTCCTCCGCCGGCCGGCCCTTGCCGAACACCTCCGCCCAGCTTCCCGAGGTCTTGAAGCCGGCCGCTTCCCACACCTTGCGAAGCTCCGGAATCAGGCTGTCCTTGTGCTGCGACAGGTAGTCCGTCAGCTCCTTCGGAACCGGCCCGTCGAAAGCCTTGTTGGCCACCGGCGAGCGGTCGCGGGTGTCGCCCTGAATTCCCACTTCGTTCTCCACCTGGATCATGACCACCGTATGCTGCTGGCCATCCACGGCCTTGACGTGCCGCATCAGGGCCGCAAAGGCGTGCGCATCGGCGTCGCGGCTGGCATCGCCGAGAGGGCTGAGCAGTTCGATGCTGCCCGTGAACGGGGCGCGCGGCTGCCCCGCTTCTCCTCCGAACACCGGCCAGGTACCCTCCACAATTTGCACGCGCGGGAAGCGCGCGAAATCTTTCTTCACCCAGCCGGGCAGGTAGCTCGACTGACCGTTCTTCCAGCTTGCGAACCACAAAAGCGCAAGATGCAGGTTGTGACTGTGCGCATCCCGGATGATGCCGTCCAGCTCGCTGAAGTCGAACTTGCCTTCCTGTGGTTCGATCTGGGCCCAGGAAACGCCCGCCAGGACGGTGTTGACTTTGGCTTCGACGATCTTGGGCCAGATCGGCTTCATGTACTCGACGCTGGTGGCGCCGTCATTGCTTAATTCCGCCGCCATGGCCAGGAATGGCTTGCCATCGACGATCAGTTGGGTGGCTGTCCCCTGCTTCCGCAAGTGAGGGATGTCCGAAGCAGAGGCGGTTGAGACCGGTCTGCCTTGGCCCTGACTCGCGGCGAAGGCGAGAGGGCACGCGACAATGACGCAGAACAGAGTTTGAAGTTTCATGGTGCTTCCTTAGATAATAGCCGCAATTATAGTCCAGTTTCGGGGAGCCAGGTGTTAAAGTCCCTAGGGGAGCGTTCTTATGAATTCGAACGAATCGACCAACGGCGGATTGACCCGGCGCTCCGCCGTGGCCGCCGGCCTGGCGCCGCTGGTGGTGGCGCGCCATGTGTTGGGAGGCGTGGGCTACCAGGCGCCCAGCGACAAACTCCGGATCGCCGCCGTGGGCGTCGGCGGCGTGGGCGCCGATTATGTGACCGGCTGCCAGAGCGAAGACATCGTGGCGCTCTGCGACCTGGACCACGAGCTTGCCGCGCCGGTATTCCAACAGTATCCCAAGGCCAAGGTCTACCGGGATTTTCGCCAGATGTTCGACAAGGAGAATAAAAACTTCGATGCGTTGATCGTAGCCACGCCGGACCACTGGCATTCGCACCTGGTGCTGGCGGGCCTGGCGATGAACAAGCACATCTACTGCGCCAAGCCGATGACGCGCACCATCGCCGAAGCGCGGAGGGTGAAGGCGGCGGCGCTGGCCTCCAAGGTCACCACCAAGGCAAGCATTCAGGATTCACGCGCCTCCTTCGCCCGGGCCACCACGGAGCTGCTGTTGAGCGGGGCCATCGGGCCCATACGGGAAGCGCACTTCTGGACCGGCACGCACTGCCGCAGCGGGCTGGCCCGGCCCAAGGAGGTCCAGAAGCCGCCTGAGGGAATGAACTGGGACCAGTGGTGCGGCCCCTCTCCGGCGCGGCCGTACAACAAGATTTATCATTACGGCGACTGGCGGCCCTGGTGGGATTTCGGCACGGGCAACCTGGGCGACGTGGCTTGCCACGCGCTGCACGTGTTTCACGACGAACTCGATATGGGGGCGCCGGACTGGATTGCGGCCGACGCTTGCCAGGCGTTCTCCGAGGAGGGCGTGGTGGAGAACAGCGAGTGCTGTAGCATCGCCAACCTGGTCCAGTGGCATTTTCCGGCGCGCGGCAAACACCCGGAGATGATGGCGTATTTCTACGATGGCGGCCTGCAGCCGATGCGTCCGCTGAGCATGGCCCGCGAGATGGGGATGCCGGGCCGGGGGATGATGTTCGTGGGGGACAACGGCGTTCAGGTTTCGGCGTTCTATGGCGGGAGCAATTCGCTGCCGGACCATACCAATCTCAAGCCGGGGCAGAAGATTCAAGGATTCGCCGGCGGCTGGCTGCTGCCGGAGAGCAAGTTCAAGGACTTCAAGCAGCCCGACCCGTACTTGCCGCGGTGCGAGCGAGCGGACCATTACGCCGAGTGGATACGGGCGTGCAAAGCGGGGAAGAAGTCGATCATGCCGATCGAGACCGCTTGCGATTACACGGAATTCGCTCTGCTCGGGACGGCCACGCTGCGCCGCTACAGCATGCCAGGAGAACGCGGCACGACGGGTTGGGGGCATAATGGCCGCTCGGATTCCGCCGACGTGTGGAGCACCACCGGTGGCGCGCACCCCGGAGTCTATGCGCCCGGCGGCGCGGATGCGCCCCGCTATTGGCGCAGCTCCAAGGTCCTGTACTGGGACGCGAAGACCATGCGGTTCACCAACGACCAACCAGCCAACGGCTACGTGGACATGCCCTATCGCAAAGAGTGGGACTACAAGGCGTAGGGGCCGAACACGTCCGGCCCGGCCTCGCGCGTCTCAGCGGTAGCGGTACAGCGTGAAGCGCTGGATGCCCATATGCCGCTGGAGTTCGAACAGATCTTCGCCCTGCCCGGTATCGTCCCCCGCCAGGCGGATGTCGGGAGCCCAGCGGCCATCCACAAACGTGCCTTGTTCCACCGTGCCCAGTCCGGCGAACGGGGGTCCCGGCGTGTTCGGGGAAAAGGTGATCTTCACGCCGCTGCCGATGGCGTAAAACTCGTCGGGCCCCGCCGCAATGAGGATTACGGCCGCGGGGGGCGGGTTTCCCGGCGGTGGTTCCCCGGGCATCAGCAGGGGCATCGTATATCGAATCGGCCAGGGCGCGACCTGTAGCGTGTAATTGCCCAACTGGACCTTTTGTGGCGGATCTTTCGGGCCCAGCAGGACGGCGGACATCGAGCCGTTGCCCTGGTGCGCCAGGATCAAGGGAGCCGCTCGCGAGAGGAGATCGTAGACGCCGGTCAGATCGGGAGAGTTGCCCAAACGGTCCGGCCGGTCGATGCCGAAGGGCGAGAAGCCGATGGCGTCGTGGCGTCCGAAGGCGTAGAGCGCTCTGGGCGCGACACTCGGCCCGTTCCCGGTCTCGGGTATGAAGAGCGGGTTGCCGGATTGGGTGTACTTGGCGCAAAACGCCATGAAGTCGCCCTCGCTGTAAATGTCGGGGGAGAGCATGTCGATCTTCGGCGCCGCGGCCCTCCAGACGTCCATCACGAAGTCCCACGGGCGGCCTCCGCTCGATGGTTGGACGGCGCCCCTTCCCACGCCATACAGCGCCGCGTTGCAGAACATCGGCAGCGGGTACTCGGCTTTGCCCGCCTCGGCTACGCGGCCGATGTAGCGCGCTATGTTCCAGGCCATGAAGTAGCCATCGGTCACGGCGCTCTTGCCGAACACCTCTTCCCAGGTTCCGGAGGTCTTGAAGCCGGCCGCTTCCCACACTTTGCGAAACTCGGGAATGAGCGTATCCTTGTGCTGCTGCAGGTAGTCCATCAGCTCCTTGGGAACCGGTCCAGCGAAGGCCTTATTGGCCGTGGGCGAGTGGTCGCGGGACTCGCGATGCATTCCCACTTCATTCTCCACCTGGATCATGACGACCGTGTGCTGCTGGCCGTCCACCGCCTTGATGTGCCGCATCAGGGCCGCAAAGGCGCGGGCATCGGCGTCCCGGCTGGCATCGCTCAAGGGGCTGAGCAGTTCGATGCTCGTACCGTCCGCGAACTGGGCGCGCGGGAAGCGCTCGAAATCCTTTTTGAGCCAGTCGGGCGGGTAACTGGAGAGACTGTTCTTCCAGGTTCCGAACCATAGGAGCACGAGATGCAGGTTGTGACTGCGCGCATCCCGGATGATGCCATCCGGCACAGTGAAGTCGAACTTGCCTTCCAGTGGTTCGATCTGGGCCCAGGAAACGCCCGCCAGGACGGTGTTGAATTTGGACGCAACCAGCTTGGGCCATATGGGTTTCATATGCTCGATGCCGGTAGCGCTGTTGTTGAGCAACTCGCCCGCCAGCGCGAGGAACGGTTTGCCGTCCACGATCAGTTGGGTGGCCGTACCCTGCTTCCGCAAGTGCGGGATGTCCGAAACAGTGGCAGTCGGGGCCGGCCTGCTTTGGCCCTGTCCCGCGACGAGGGCGAGAGGGCACGCGAGAATAGCGCAGAACAAGAGTCGAAGTTTCATAGTTACCTCCCGATAGCTCCTATATAAGTCTCTCGCGGGTCTTATTGGTAGCGGTACAGCTTGACGCGCAAGATAGTATGCTCGCTGTGAGCGGCTTGAAAATAGTATTCGGCGGGGACCAGCAAGGCGGGCTGGCAGTACACGCAGACCTCGCTCGCAATCGCGCGGTGATCCAAATGGCGCCCTTGCACCCAGCGGCCGTCCACAAAACTGCCCTCCTCGATGGGGCCGACTCCGACCAGCGAAGGTCCCGGCGTGTTGGGAGTGAACGTAACGGCCAGCTCGGTCTGGCTGTTGATGGCGACATAGAACTCGTCCGGCGCGGTCAGCACGAAGAGCAATCCAGCGCGCCGCACCGCGGGCCGCGGAGGGGCCCCTTCGATCCGGCGGTCGGCGGCGAACTTAACCGTCAGGGTATAGTCGCCTAACCGGACCTTCTCGGGCTCATTGCCCTCCAGCAGCACGCCCGCCATTTCGCCTTCCTTGCCCTGGTGGTCCACGATCAGAGGCATGATCTGCGAGATGGACTTATAAGCCCTGCCAAGCTCATTGGCGGCATCCTGCCACAGCAGGTTGTACTCGATCCCGTAAACCGAGAAGCCGATGGCGCCCTGCCCGGCGGCGTAAAGCGCCTGGGCGGCGCCTCGCTCGCCACCGTTCGCCTCGGCGATCAACAGCGGGTTGCCGTTGCGCATGAACCGTTGGGACACCTCGCCGAATTGCGACACGTAGTTATCGGGTCCGAAAACATCGATGGACGGCGCCCCGGCGCGCCACACATCGTGGACCTGGGGAACCGGTCCACCGCTCGGATACTTCCCGGGCCATGGCAGATTCGGTTGCTGGAGCCAGGCGTTCACGTACATCGGAATGGGGTACTCGGCCTTGCCCCGCTCGACGATTTTGTCGAGGTACCGGGCATAGTTCCACGCCATGAATATCTCATCCACCGGCCAGTGCAGTTTACGCCACTCCGTCTGGGCCTCTCCCTCCTTCAGCGGCCTTTCGGTAACGACGTCGGCGGGCTTGCCGGGACCGAAGACCTGCTCCCACGTCCCGGAGGTCTTGAACCCGTTGGCGGCCCAGAGCTCGCGCAATTCCGGCGCCAGCGTCTCCTTGTGCTTCTGGAGGTAATCCATCAACTCCTTCGGGACCGGCCCGGCAAAAGCTCTGTTGGCCGCTTGAGACCGGTCGCGGGAGTCTCCCAGCACCCCGACTTCGTTCTCCACCTGGACCATGATGACGGTGTGCTCGCGGCCGTCCACTTCCTTGATGTGCCGCATCAGGGCGGCGAAGGCGCGCGCATCCGCGTCCCGCGTGGCATCGCCGTAGCCCTCGATGACGGAGAAGATTTCCATGCTCGTGCGCCCCCGGGGCTGGGCGCGCGGGAAGCGCTGGAAATCCTTCTTCACCCACAAGGGAGCGAAGGCGCCCAGGCCATTCTTAAAGCTGGCGAACCACACCAAGCCGATGCGCAGATGGTTGCGCCGGGCCTCCTGTATGATGCCGTCGATGAGGGTGAAGTCGTACTTGCCCTCCTCCGGTTCCACCATCTCCCAAAGGGCCACGGGAGACACGAAGTTGACATTCATCTTCACCAGCGTGGGCCATATAGGCCGCAAGTTTTCGAGACTGGTGGCGGTGTCGGGCTCGAATTCTCCCCCCAGGGCCACGAACGGCTTACCGTCCACGATGAACTGCGTAACGGTCCCCTGTTTCCGCAGGTGAGGGATGCCCAAGTCCGGCTGCGCGTTGGCCGGAACCGCAAGCCAACCGAGCCAGCACACGAGAATGCAGCACGAGTGATTCCGGATGTTCATAAATCTCCTTGGAAAATAGCCGCGAGCCGGCGAAAGAAGCGAGCCGCCAGGGGCCATTCCGGCGCCGCGTGAAGTTCACCGGACTCAGAGTAACATTTTGCCAGAAGTGGCGGCCGAGTGGCACGGATTGCGCGGGGTCCTCGGGGTCGCATCGGCTTTCTCCGGAGACCGTGACGATGTATACTATACATCGTGAGGCGGACCCAGCTTTATCTCGACGAGCATCTTTGGAGCACCCTCCACGCGCGCGCCAGGAGCCGGCGGACGACGGTTTCCGAATTGGTTCGCGAGGCTCTCCGTGAACGCTACGTGGGGCAACGGGAAGAGCGGATGAAAGCTATGCGGGCGTTCGTCGGAATTCGCAAGGCGGCTTCCGGAACGCCGGGCGCCGTCGAGATTGTCCGCGGTCTCCGGCGCGGCGGCCGGCTCGACAGGCTACCCGCAAAATGAGCGTGCTGGTCGATTCCGACATCCTCATCGAAGCGTCTCGTGGGAGAGACGCGGAACTCATCTCCAGATGGATCGAGTTGAGCGGTTCCGACGTCGCCATCCTGTATTCACCGGTCAGCGTCGCCGAACTGTGGGCAGGGGCGCGGCCGGCGGAATACGACGCGCTCGACAACCTGTTCCGCGCACTGACGTGTGTTCCGATTGACTCGGAAACGGGCCGGCGGGCAGGCGATTATCTCGGACGCTACAGGAAGAGCCACGGGGTCGAACTGGGCGATGCCTTAATCGCTGCGTGCGCGGTGGTAAACGGCGCGATGCTGTGGACCCGCAACCGGAAGCACTATCCGATGAAGGAACTGACCTTCTTCTAAGTTTTCGAGCGCTTGATTTGTAGGGGCCGGGCATGCCCGGCCCCTACGTCGCGTCCCGGTTGGACGCCCTCGGCCGCATGGGCGGGTGGAACCGGCGCTTATTGAATCTTCCCGTTCTTCTTCTCGATCTCCATCCAGAGCTCGTTATAGCGCCGCTCGGCGAGCGTCTGCTTAAGTTGGAAGTGGAACGTCTTTTCCAAGGTAGTGATTGTGAAGTCGAACGGGCCGCTGCTGCCGATGTTGGCAATGTCCTGGTAGCGCCAGGTGCGGGAATCGTCCTTGGCTGTAGTCGACCAGGAGACCGCATCGGCGCCGAACGACAAAACGCCCTCGCTGCCTGTGATAGGGAGCAGGTGCTTGGCGGGAACGGACCACTGCACGGGGAAAGTGGCGTCCGCCAACGCCGCGACGAAGCGCTGGTCCAACCTCCCTTTGAGTAAGTCGTAGAGTTCCAGGGCCGGAATCTTACCAACGAACTCGTAACTGCGGTCGGCGCCGAGCAGGTAGCGGTTGTCTTGATACGTCAGGACCGCGATCCGGTCCGGCGACAGGGTGAACCGCTGGATATCCTGGAACTTCCAGCTCCAGTGCTGGGCCTTTTCGCCGGCGTAGGAGACGCCGGTTTCGTCCACGGTCAGGACACCGGCGTGCTTCTTATACGTGGCCGGGAACTGCGCGGCGTGCGCGGCGGCCGCCAGGATCAAGCAACTTGCGATTTTACGGAATGCCATTTCCATACCTCGTAGAGAGCCGGATACACCACCAGCTCGAGTAAGAACGATGTAAAGATGCCGCCCACCATGGGAGCGGCGATTCGTTTCATGACATCGGCGCCGGCGCCGACAGCCCACATGATGGGGGCCAGGCCGACGAACATGGTTGCCACGGTCATAACCTTGGGGCGAATGCGCTTCACGGCGCCGTGAATGATGGCCTCCCTTAGGTCCGCCGCGTTGCGCATGGCGCCGGCGAGGCGGCGCTCTTCGAAGGCCAGATCGAGATAGAGCAGCATGAAGACGCCGGTTTCGGCGTCGACCCCCATGAGCGCGATGAGGCCCACCCAGACGCCAATGCTCATGTTGTAGCCCAGTCCGTAGAGCAGCCAGATGGCGCCTACCGCCGAGAACGGCACGGCCAGCAGGATAAGCACGGTTTTGGCCGCCGACCTGGTGTTGAGGTACAGCAGCAGGAAGATCAGGAACAGGGTGAGCGGCAGGACGATTTTGAGGCGTTCCCGCACACGTTCCATGGCTTCGTACTGCCCGCTCCAGACGATGGTGTAACCCGGCGGCAGGGCAACCCCGTCGCGCACCACGCGCTTGGCCTCCGCCACGTAGCCGCCGATGTCGCGCCCCGCCACGTCGACATACACGTAGCCGTTCAACATGCCGTTTTCATTGCGCAGCATGGAAGGGCCGGTGGTCATCTTGAGCGTGGCGATTTCGGCGAGGGGAATTTGCGCCTTGCCGTCCATGGCGGGGACCAGCGCGCGGCCCAGCCGCTCGATGGAACTTCGGGAGTCGCGGTAATAGCGCACGTTGATGGGGTAACGCTCGCGGCCCTCGATAGCTGTCGAGACATTGTCGCCGCCGATGGCGTTCATCACCACCGCCTGGGCGTCATCCACGCTGAGGCCGTAACGCGCGAGCTGGTCGCGCCTGAGGTCGAAATCGAGGAAGTAGCCGCCGCCCACGCGCTCGGCGAAAACGCTGCGCGTGCCTGGAACCTGCGGCAGCACGCGTTCGATCTCCGTTCCGATCCGTTCGATTTGCTTGAGGTCGGGGCCGAAGATCTTGACGCCCACGGGAGTACGCACGCCCGTGGTCAGCATGTCGATGCGGTTTTTGATGGGCATGGTCCAGGCGTTGGAGACGCCGGGAAAGCGCAGCGCCTGGTTCATCTCATCCACCAGGGCTTCGGTGGAAATGTGGTCGGGGGTGATGCGCCCGCAGAAGCGCTTGGTCCAGGGTGGCCATTTGTCGTACCAGGTCGGCGTTTTGGGCCACTGCGATTTGGGCTTGAGCTCGACGATGGTCTCCATCATCGAGAATGGCGCCGGGTCGGTAGAGGTTTCGGCCCGGCCGGATTTGCCGAGCACGCGGGCCACCTCCGGGAAGCTCATGAGAATGCGGTCTTGCGCCTGCATGAGCTTCCCCGCTTCGGCCACCGAGATGCCGGGAAGGGTGGACGGCATGAAGAGCAGCGCGCCCTCGTCGAGCGGCGGCATGAACTCGGAGCCCAGGCGCAGGTACGCCGGGATGGTGAGCGCGATCAGCGCCAGGGCGCCGAAAATCACGGCCCACCTCCAGCGAAGGCTCCAGGCGACAACCGGTTGATAGAGCCGCATCAGAATGCGGCTAATGGGATGTTTCTCCTCCGAGTGGATGGTCCCGACCAGAATGGCATTGATCGGGGCGGCCAGCCAGCGCGGCTTCAGGCGGAACTTATCCTTGCGGAAGAAGAGCAGCCGCAGGGCCGGGTCGAGGGTGATGGCCAGCGCGGCGGCCACGATCATGGCGAAGTTCTTGGTGTAGGCGAGCGGCTTGAAGAGGCGTCCCTCCTGCGCCTCCAGGGTGAGCACGGGAAGGAAGGAAACGGCAATCACCAGCAGCGCGAAAAAGCTGGGGCCGCCGACTTCCTTGACCGCGGAGACGATGGCGTTGCGGTAATCGGCGGTGGTCCAGTCCGCGCCGGCGCTCTCGAGTTTCTTGTGGGTCTGCTCCACCACCACGATGGCGGCGTCCACCATGGCGCCCACGGCGATGGCGATGCCGCCCAGCGACATGATGTTCGAGCTCATCCCCATGAGGCGCATGGGCACGAAGGCGATCAGCACGGTGATGGGGATGGTAAGTACGGGGATCACGGCGCTGGGCACGTGCCAGAGAAAAATGAGGATGACGATAGCCACCACGATCAGCTCTTCGATCAGGGTGCGCTTGAGGTTGTCGATGGAAGCGAGGATCAGCTCGGACCGGTCGTAAGCCGTCACCACTTCGACGCCCGGCGGGAGGCTCGGTTGAATCTCCCGGAGCTTGGCTTTGACGCGTTCGATGACGCGGAGCGCGTTCTCATTCTGCCCGATGACGACGATGCCCGAGACGACTTCGCCCTTGCCATCGAGATCGGCGATGCCGCGGCGAATGTCGGGACCGAGCGTCACCGTGCCCACGTCGCGGATCAGCACGGGGACGCCCGCGGCGTTGGTCGCGAGGACGATCTGGGCCAGGTCGCCGGTGGAGCGGGCGTATCCGCGTCCGCGCACCATGTACTCGCGGCCGGTGAACTCGACCAGCCGGCCGCCGACGTCGCTGTTGCCGCCGCGCACGGCGGCCACCACCTTGGAGATTGGTATGCCGAAGGCGGCCAGCCGGTTGGGATCGACGTTCACCTGATACTGGCGCACAAAGCCGCCAGCGGCGCGACCTCGGCCACCCCGGGCACGGCCTGCAACTGGTAGCGCAGAAACCAATCCTGGAGGGAGCGCAACTGCGCCAGATCCCGGCCCCCCGTCCGGTCCACCAGGGCGTACTGAAACACCCAGCCGACGCCGGTGGCATCGGGGCCGAGCTCGGTCTGCACATCCTTCGGGAGGCGCGACGAAATCTTGGAAAGATACTCCAGCGTGCGCGAGCGGGCCCAGTAAATATCCGTGCCGTCTTCGAAAATGATGTAGAC
>JBEKPK010000006.1:0-43406 GCA_049520795.1 Bryobacteraceae bacterium | reverse complement strand
ATCGTGATTACCGCGGACGGGCAAGCCGCCAGCACGGTCAATGTGACAATTCAGTGATGCCTGTTTCTGAGGCTTGAGGGCGCCTCGTAATGCGCGTGTATTCGCCTATCCCGCTCTCCTTGATCTTCGCCGCCGAGCGTGACGGCGTTCAATGAGGAGCTTCGGAAACTGGTGGAAAGCATGATCGAAGCCCTCTTTGCGGCAAACGGTTGAAGATCGTCCGCACCACAGATCGGCAGGAATCTGAACCTGTTTGTCATGCGGACGCACGCCGGGATTGTGAATCGCAATCGTGAAGTGCGAGTCGTCATCAACCCGGAGACCATCATCGAAGCCGGTGAAGATGTCAGCACAGTTAACGAAAAGATCGAAGGCTGTCTGAGTATTCCTGCTGGCGTGACGGGGTGGGTGACTCGTTGCCACGAAGTCCGTTGCGTTTATTGGGACGAAAACGGGCACCGCCACGACGAATCACTTTGCACCCTTCCATTCAGGAAAATAGCCCAATCGCACGGCTATTGCAAGTGCGGCATCGGCAGCGTTTCCTGCGGCGCTTGGCTGGTGGGTTACGCCGACGTTGGGTTTGATGAACTTGAGATGAGTGGTCAATTGTGAACAGACGACAAGAAGTCACTTTGCTACCGTGAATGTGCGAACCAACACAGCACAGGCGAACGGAGCGGACTAGGGCAAGGGATCAGTTCGTCTACCGTCGCTTCGGGGCGAGGGAAGTGGTTTTGCCTAGTCCGGCATGGGCGTGATGTCCATACTCCCGACATCCAGGGAGGGACCGGGAAGCACGCCCATGTTTCCAAGGCAAGTGAAGTGAAATGCTCGGCTTAGGACTGCTCGGAACCATTATTGTAATTGTGTTGATTGTCTGGATCGTCCGCAGGGTGACGTAGCTCACCGGCTTCAGCTTCCCCCCAAGGACTCGGCCTGGACGTTGCCAAGCTCTGCGGCCTCAACCCTGCCCTTTGTAGAACACGTACAGGAATACCGCCGCGCTCACGCTTGTTAGCAAATGAATTCCCGATTTCAACAACGCCAGCGCAGCAATCGCACCAGCCAGAAAAGCCGAGAGATCACGGACGAACCCTACCGCCAGCAGAACCGTTAGCAGAACCATGCCGATTAATGCAAAGAACGCCGCATTCTTGAGGCTCATGGTGGAGATTATACGCCCACAGGAGCGGAAACGCAGCGAACGGCTTTGCCCGCTCGCCAGATGGCCCACAGGAGCGCCGTAGGAGCCGCCAGAAGCGTTAGCCGTCGTCCGGTAGACCTGGATCGGCGCACCGCTTCAGCGCCCTTCCAACGCCCTGTCTACCGATAGACAAACGCCAACAGCGCCTTCAGCTTTGCGTCGGACACGACCCTCTCCGGGGCCTCCACGTAGACGAGTCCAACCGTCCTGTTGTCGGACGAAAGCGTAAACTGAAACTTCACCGGGAGACGGCAAGGTCGCTGCACGCCGTCAATGCATTTCTCGTGGCTGATACCCGGAACCCCACCGGATTCCAGGGTTTCCGCTGTTGTGATTGCGTTGAACTCAGCGAACATCTCGCCCATTCCGGTTTCCCACGATGTCCACAGCCCGCTTGGGAACGCAGCGCCAAAAGCCTTCCCAATGGTAGCCGTGGTATTGGCCGGCAGGGTTCCGTTTTTGACGACGCCCACGATGTCGACCGGCGCTTCACTACAACCGGCCAGGGCCAGCGTTAGGATCGCAACAACCGGGAGTAGCCGTCGAATGGGCATTTTGGCCTCTCGGATTCGTAGACCTTGCGGCAAGAGTTTAGCAATCGTCGGAACCGGAAACCATGTTCTCTTTGGTTGTTACACGGATCTTCCTACTACGGCGACAGCCTTTGCCGTTAATTCGCTTGTCGAATTCTTCAGGGCCGTCAACTGCCGAACCCATCGACCGTTCCTCTTCTCACCCGGCGCCACCAACTGAAATGGTCTGACGGCGACCCTGGCATGACTGGCGGATCGACAGATGCTCTTCCGACAACAAATCCAGGAACGGCGCTGCGGTAACGGCCTGGTATCTCCGGGCGAGTCAGGTGAGCTTGTGTTCGATCACGTAGCGCACCAGATCGGCTGTCGACTCAAGGCGCAGTTTATTGAGTAAGCGGCGCTTGTAGGTGCTGACCGTTTTAACGCTCAGGCCTAATTCAATGGAGAGTCCGCCGCCGCTCCTGCCGGCCGCGAGGGCCAGCAGAACTTTCCATTCCTGGGCCGAAAGACTCTCGTGAGGAGCGGCCGACTTCGGCTTGTCGCTTCCCGAATGAGGCGATTCCGCGAAATGCTGCTTGCCATCGAGAATGTTTCTGATGGCCTTTACCAAATCGGAACGGCTGGCGCTCTTGGAGATATAACCCGCGGCCCCGAGTTGAAGGGAACGCGAGGCGTACAGGGAATCCGTGTGTATGCTCAGCATGAGCACCGCGGTCTTGCGACCCAGGGCGCAGATTTCCCGCAGAACGGAAAAACCGTCGCCATCCGGTAGACTGACATCGAGAATCACGAGGCGCCAGGGCCGGGACTTAACCCGATTCAGAGCTTCCTGGGCGGTTCCGGCCTCGACCATGACAATGTCCCGGAACTCGTGGCTAAGCACCTGCTTCAGACCCTGACGGACGAGCAGATGATCGTCCACGATCAGAATCGCTGGTTTGTCGGCCTGTCGCATCACTCAGATCGGCTACGGCGAGTCACGTGGAATCGATCCGGCGCGGAAAACTACATCGCCGGAGAGCCTACTAGCGCATTGGGCATACCAAGGGCCTACACCCGTCAACGCTGGCAAGCTAAAGGCGCCATAGTATCCCAGATAATCAGGCTTTTTGCTCAGTTATTTTACCTTTTGGTCAGGATACTGACCACAAGCGCGATCAAAGTTGGTCGCGGACGGCGGTTTAGGGCTCCTGGCTGGCGAAGCGCATAATACTACTGGCAGTACCATCATGAAGACAAAGCCCTATGGGTAGTATGCGCGATGGCTAGTGGTTCAACTCGCCCGAACCATGGCGCAATCCGCGCATCGCGCGGGACTTGCTCTGGCCCAGGCAGCCGCGTAGCCCGTTTTCCGACTGGCCGTGGTTACAAAGCTGTCCTAAGCCAGAGGTATTGTACACCCGAGTGTCGTGCAAACAAGGAGAAATCTTTCGAGTGAAGCCGAGCGGAAGACCTTCTGAGAGCGAGGACTGGTAAGGTCCCATTGAGCAAAACGCTCAGAGATCGGAAGCGCTGGCGGGCTTGAGGTTGCGAGGCGGCGCGCCGGCGCCGCCTCGGGGCAGGCGGACTGTCACTGTGGTTCCTCCGTTCCGGCGGCCGGACCATTCAATGGTCCCTCCCAGCATACCGGCGCGCTCCCGCATGCCGAAGAGGCCAAGAGAATGCGAAGGAGGCAGCGATTTCGGGTCGAAACCCTTACCATTATCGCTCACCCGCAAGATAAACCAGTCGCGGTCGCTGTGGGCCGCTACCTCCACGGCTGTCGCATGCGCGTGAAGAAGAACGTTGGTGAGGATCTCCTGAAAGATGCGGAACACGGCGAGGGCAGGCTCGGCGGCAAGACCAGGGTCCTGGCGGAGGCCACGGCGGCGGCAAGGAATGCCCGTGCGCGACTCGAACTCCTGGAGCTGCCAGTTGAGGGCCGCGACCAGGCCGAGATGCTCGAAGACCGCGGGGCGCAACTCGGCGGCGATTCTGCGGACAGTGTTGACGGAGAGCTCGATGGCGCCGACCATGGCGGCGACGCGCGTATCGAATTCATCCCGCGCTTCGGCCTTGCGGGGGCGATGCAGGACCGCCAGGTTTTCCAAATCGAGTTTCAGGACCGAGAGCATCTGGCCGAACTCGTCATGGACTTCGCGTGAAATGCGGCCGCGCTCCTCTTCGCGGGCGGATTCCACGCGCGCGGCAAGCTGGCGCACCTGATCATGGGATATTCGCAACTGTTCTTCATATCGAACCCGCTCGCTGATGTCCCGGAGGTTGACGACGATGCCGCGCAGTCCCTTAATCCGCAGGCAATTCGCCGCCGTGCTTTCCACTGTGCGCCAGCCTCCATCGCGATGGCGCATGCGCACGTGGAAAGTCGCCGCGACGCTCGGCGGCGCGTGCAAAATGTTCGCGAGAGATTCCCGGACGGATTGCCGGTCGTCGGCGTGTACGTACTCCAATGCATTGGCGCCGACCAGCAAATCCGGCGGGTAGTCGAAGACCCTCTCCACCGAGGGGCTTACGTACTTGATGGCGCCGGCGGGGCCGATGACGCCGATGACTTCGGCGCCATGCTCGATCAGAAGGCGAAAGCGTTCTTCAGATGCCCGGAGGCGCGCCGCGGCTTCGAACTGAGCCGTGAGATCGTGGTGGATTATCTGAACTTCGTAGGGCTTGGTTTCCCCCGCCCTGAACCGGGGGATAGCGTCCATCGAAATCCAGTGCGGCTCATCCGTCTCTTCGTTCCAGACTCTCAGAACGACATCGTGGACCTCGCGCCCGGTGCGCAGCGCAACCATGCTGGGAAATTCATCCGCTGGCATGGGAACACCGGCTTCGGTGGTTGCCCGCAGATGAAACGTAGAGCGGCGCCGGCCGCGGGTTTCCTCAATTGGGAGGCCGAATAGTCTGCCGGTGGCTGGGTTGGCCGAGAGCACCACGCCCTCGCCATCCATATACATCACGCCCTGACTCATGGTGCGGAAGAGGTCGGAGTATCGTTGTTCCGATTCGCGGCGCGCACGCTCGGCTTCCCGGAGTTGCGTCACGTCGAGATTGATACCAACCACCCGGGCGGCTTCGCCGGCGGCGTTGGAGTACATCCTGGCCCTGCTGACAATCCAGTGGACACTGCCGTCCGGCCAGACCGCG
The DNA here is from genome assembly GCA_049520795.1 of Bryobacteraceae bacterium. Taxonomy (GTDB): domain Bacteria; phylum Acidobacteriota; class Terriglobia; order Bryobacterales; family Bryobacteraceae; genus BOG-224. The sequence continues at coordinate 38,522 of JBEKPK010000006.1, read as the reverse complement.
CGGAATTCGGCTTCGCCTTGCCCCGTTCCCCCCAGGAGGTTGTCGTGGTATGCCTGCATGCCATCCCGATCCTCGGGATGCACGCACGAGAGCCACTCAGCGTGGGATATAGTCGTCCGATTCGCCGGCAATCCATACATGCGAAAGTACTGCTCCGAGCAGGTGGCGATGTCCGCGCCCACAGACTCATCCCAGATACCCAGCCCGGCCGCTTCCTGGGCCAGTTTCAGGCGGTCTTCGGCTTCCCGTCGCGCCGCTTCGGCGAGTTTCAGCGGGGTGATATCGTGAGCGATACCCCCGGTTCCGATGAGCCGGCCATCCGAGTCCTGGATGGCGCTGAGGCTCAGCGACACGAACCGTCTAGCTCCGTCCTTGCGGATCCTGACGGTCTCGCACCGCTCAATGGGTTGCCCTTGCAGGACCTTTCTCGTTATCTCGCCCGCTTCTTCGAAGCGGTCCGGAGGGATGATGATATCGATCGGGCGCCCCTGTACCTCCGCGGCGGAGTATCCAAATAATCGCGCGGCAGCAGGATTCCAGGTCAGGATGGCGCCGTTCAGATCTACGCTGACGACGGCATCTTGCGCGTTCTGAACGACAGTCGACAGGATTGACGGGTCGGCGGCCTCTTGCGAGGCGGCGTCGGCGGACGCCCGTGCGTTCAACTCCCGGCTGATCAGCGCGCTGAAATCTCGCAGGGCGCAAATCTCCAATTCCGGGAGCGGGCCGCGAGGACGCGTGTCCATGATGGCCAGGGCGCCGACCGCGAACCCCCCGGAAGTGACCACGGGCGCTCCAGCATAGAAGCGAACTCGCGGGTGACCGGCGACGAGAGCGAGGCGCGCGTATTTCTCGTCGCCGGCGGCATCGGGTATCACGAGGGCTTCGGAACAGCCGATCGTGCACGAGCACAAGGACGCCGGGCGAGCGAGTTGGGACTGAGCGAAGCCGTAGGTGGACTTAAACCAGCTCCGGTCGTGCGCCACGAAGCTGATTGCGGCCATGGGCGCATCGAAGAATTGCGCGGCCAGACGCGTGATGCGGTCGAATTCGGGATCCCGAGGCGTATCGAGGACGCCATAGCGATCGAGTGCGGCCAGGCGCAGCGTTTCGGATTGAGCGGTGGGCATAGTCGAGGTTGCTACCGCTAAGACGGGCGCGGATCTGGAACCGGTAGACGGGCCGGAAGCCAATCCAATGGGATCATAACATGGGGCGCTTTTCTCCACCGCCGCCCCGGCGAGGGTGACGCCCGGCTTGATCGACTGGCGGGCAGGCGCCATAGGCAGCGGCTTGTCCACATACCGCAGCCCGAGCGATGGTTGCAATAATCGCCAAGGCCCACCACATTCCTCTCCCGCCGCCTTTCACGCCCCCCAATCGCGCGCACGCGCGATGCACGTCAAAACTCGAAACTCCAAAAAAAACAAAATCGAAAGGCGCTCTCTAAAACACGCATCACTGAATGGTCACAGCGACTGTGTTGGCGGCTTGCCCATCCGCGGTAATCAGGATATTGACGCTTCCTTTGCCCGCCAGCGCCTGCGGCAGCGGGCCGATGTTTACCTGATCCTCTCCGGCGAATTGCGACGTCGCGGCCCACCCCAGTACCGACACGCTCAAGCCGCCTACCGTCGCGGTGATGTTTATGGCGTTGCGGAAGCCCGTGCCGTAAATCTCCAGATAAACCTGTTCCGTGGCCGGCCCGAGACTGAGCGGCAAGGGAACCACGTTTCCGGAGACGACCTGCCACACCGGCTGTAATGCTTGCTGGGTTCCGGAAATCACCGGCAGAGCCCAAGCCGCTACCAGCCCCGAGCCATTGAGAGGGAAGATCCCCGGCGAAACGCCGCCGATTTGTATAGTTGTGGACTGAATGGTCCCATTCTGATTCTGGATCGTCACGGTCGCTGTTCCCGCGGCCGTGCCTAACGGAATCTCGAAATTGATCTGGCCCGGCGAGACGAAGTACAAGGGCGCCGAACGCGTGACGCCGGCCGAGTCTGTGACCGTGACCGTGTTGCCATCGAGCGATGTGGGCAGTGGTATGGTTGTCGCCGCGACTGTTCCGCTGGCCATATTAACGCCATATATCGAGATGATGGATTCCGCCGCGAGGGCTTCGACCTGTCCGGACGGGCCTAGCGTGACTGCCGGCCCGGTTGGCGAAATCTTGGCGACGAAGCCGTGACCGCAGCATGGGGTGTTGATCGGGCCGGGCTGAAAAGCCTTTGGCGTGGTGATCAGGTCCGGCCCGGAAATAAACCCGCCAACGTAGATATTCCCGGCTGCGTCGACCACCATCCCGCCTGGCCCGGCACTGTCCCGTCCCCCGGACCCGACTTGCGAGGAGAAAAGCAGATTTGAGCCCGTGGGGTCCAGTTCAGCGACGATCACATCTCCAGACCCGCCGGTGATCGCGGACTCGACCGGATTGATCAACGGAAAACGCGGACTGGCCGTTCCCAAGATGTAGACATTCTCCTTGCCGTCCAACTGAACGGGGCCCATATAGAACATATCGTCGCCTCCATCTTGCCTGGCGCCGCCCACGTAAGTGGACCACACCATCGCCGTGCCGGATGAATTGAGCTTGGTGACATGAGCGGCGGCGCATTCTCCACTTCCGAACCCGCAGGCGGTGGAGTAAGCGCCATTGGTCACCGGAAAATCGGGGGAACTGGTCCAGCCGGTGACATAGACATTGCCCGCGCTGTCGGTGGTTAGGCCGGAGACGTAATCGCTTTGGTTTCCCGTCTTTCCGCCCAGGTACGTGGCCCAGGACAGGGTCGCTCCACCGGCGGAAGTGACCGGGCTAAACTTGGCGATGAAGCCGCGGTCAGCCGTCACAAAGCTGCCCGTAGTGTCGAGAGGCGCGCCGCTGGACTGATACGCGCCCGGCGTCGTCGGCAACTTGCCGGCCTGGGTCTCGCCGAACAGGTAGAAGTTGCCGCTGGAATCGACGGCGGCCCCGGTGGCCAGGGTATTGCCCGAGGTGACAGTGGTGCCCCCCACAATGTCGTTTAAGTCGCCGAAGAGAGTGGAATAGAGCAACTTGGCGCCGGTGGGGTCGAATACGGAAATGAAGTTGAATTGCGAGCAACAGGCCATTGAGGTCGTGCCGATCACCGCGCCGGCGGTGGTGGGAAAACAAGTGGACATATAGTTGGCATTGCAGACTGTGTCCTGGTTGCCGGCCACATAAGCGCGGCCCAAGGCATCTACGGCGATGCCGGTTGCCCAAGTATTGCCGTACCCGCCCAGGAATGTGGAGTAAACCAGTTGTGTTCCCGTGGCATTCAGCTTGGTCACGAATGCGTTCATGGAACCGGGGCAGGTGGCGCCCGCTTGGCCCGCGTAAACAGTAGGGCCGCAGAGTGTCTGGTACGCTCCGGATGTGATTGGAAAGTTGGCCGAGGTGGTGGATCCAGCCACATAGGCCTCGCCGGCGGAGTCTACCGCAATGGCGTAGCCGTCGTCTTCGGAGTCGCCGCCCAGATAGGTGGAATACACCAGCGAAGAGCCGTCCGGACTGAATTTGGTCACAAAGGTCGAGGGTGTGTACGTTGGGGTAGTGCCCGGCAGCCTGGCTGGGAAGCTGCCGTATAAAGCGTTTGCCATCGGAAAATCCACCGAGCTGGTGCGGCCCGTGACATATACGCTGCCGGCGCTGTCCACGGCGAGGCCCTGGGACGTACCGACCTCGAGGATACCGGGGCCGGTCGGACGCCCGATATAATCCGTGGCGCTGCCGGCCAGGTAGGTGGCGTAGCTGAGCACCGGATCGATGGTCAGAGTCCGCGAGTGGTCGTAGCTCCCCAACCGGAAGCGAACCTCGTTCCGGCGCACGGCGAAGACGCCATCGACGGCGACCCGCTTCGTTCCATCCATCTGATACAGCGCCGGCTTGCGGAAAGTGGCCTGGCCATGGCGAGATTGCAGAACCAGACTCCCTTCGGCGTCGAGCCTGGCGCGAGCGCCATCGATTCGCCAGGCGATACGGCTGGCGTCGGCGCCGGGGCTGACGACAAAGTCGTACTCCAACTGGCGCTGATTGCCGTAGAAAACCAAATCCACGCCGGGGTAGATCTGGGCATAGTCGACCTTGCCATAGGTCGGGATGCCGGAGCGCCAGTTTTTCGGGTCATTGCCGATGAAGTAGCTCACCACGCCGGGCTGCGGGGCCATTCCCACTGCGTTGGCCTTGGCATTGGCCCCGATCAGGCTCATGCGCAGGGTTTCGACGGACTGGGCTTCGGGTGTTTGCCGTGCCGGAGCGGCCGGCGCCGGCTGTTGCCGCTCCAGGTTTACGATGACCTGGCCCGGAGCCAGGAGGAGCGCGTAGCCGGCGCCGTGCGAGAGAAACTGAACCGTGGAGTCCGCCTGGCCCTGATTGGGCTCGAAACTCAATGGCGCACCCAGGCGCTTCGCTTCGGAGCGGTTCCTGGACAGCGGGATAGATTGGGCGGCGTCCGCTGGAAGGGCGGGCAATCCGGGACCGTCCTGCCCGGAAGCCGCCTGCGGCTTGGTATCGGGCGAGGCTGCGGAGGCACGCGGCCAGCCAAGACCAAGGGAGATCGAAATTATGGTAAGCGCCGTTATAGCCCGAAGCGCACGCGCTCGGAGCGCACCCGAAAACCGTTTCCTGGTCATACTCGTTGCTCCTCTCTGTCCCCTCGGAATGTCGCACCAGTTCATCAGTCGGGTCCCGTTTTGGCCTCCTGGCCGGTATCGATTATACATCCAAGTGCGTCTTTTGGGGCCTTTTTGGGGCCTTTTGTCTCTTTTCTCCCATGCCGAACGACTCTTTCCGAGTGGACAAAACTGAGATCTGAGGTTCACCGGCCCACCCTGCGGATTCTCGAGGCGATGGCCGCTCCCGAACGGGATGAACCCCGGGGGTGAATCATTGACTTCGGCTTTTAACTCGGCTATTCTTTTTTCACACCTGGAGAACTTGAATTGGCGGACGCTCTGAACAAGGTGGGCTTCCCATTTTTCCGGCGCTCTTTTCGCCTTTCGTGTACATCATTGGTGCACGGGATGGAATCCCTGAAAGAGACCTTAGCCGGGTGCATTTGAGTACCCAGCCAAAACTCCGGGGAGGAGGATATGCGGGCCTGGCCGAAACGCCCGGGCCCGATCTGGAACTTATGAAGACAACGACTCTGTTGTGTCTGGCGCTGCTAGTGCTGACATCGAATCTCGCGCAGGCGCAGCCCGCGATCGGGAGCGTCCTAAACGCGAGTTCCGGACTCCCTGACGTGGCCAGGGGATCCTGGTTCGTCATCTTCGGCACGGCACTCGGTCCGGCCACGATTTCCGTTCAGACCGCGCTGCCGTTCCCGGCCGTGCTCTCGAAAACCAGTATCACGTTCACGCCCGCCCTGGGCGGCGCACCCGTCAGCGCGCTGATGTACTACACCGTCGCCAGCCAGGTGGCGGGATTGCTGCCGTCCAGCACTCTGGCCGGCGCCTACAGCGTCACAGTGACTTACAACGGGCAGACCAGCGCCGCCGCAAGCGTCAATGTGGTGGAGCGCAACTTCGGGTTTGCCACGGAGATGGCCGACGGCCAGGGTCCGGCCCAGGCCACTTACAACAATCTCGTTCTCAACCGGTTCACCACCGGCACGCTCGGCCAGTACGGCCTGCGCGCCGCCAATCCCAACGACTTGATGGTGCTGTGGGGAACGGGGATCGGGGCCGACCCGGCTTCGGACATCACCGGCGGCACTTCGGGCGATCAGACAGCCGCCGCCCAGGTAAGCGTGATCGTGGGCGGAATCGCGGTGACCCCGCTTTACGCCGGACGGTCCCCCGGTTCGCCGGGGTTGGATCAAATCGACTTCTATGTTCCGTCGACGGTAACGCCCAGTTGCTTCGTCAGCCTACTCGTGATGGCCGGCGGCCGGTCATCCAACCTGGGGACCATCGCCGTGGCGCCCGCGGGTCAGTCCGCCTGCTCCAGCCCGGTGCTGACGCAGGCCCAGTTGCATACGCTCGATATGGGCGGCGCCCTCACCGCCGGGGGAATCCAACTCGCCAAGACCGCCACGACCTACACTGCGAACGTCAGCGAGAGCATCGACCTCGCCGCCGGCTGGTTCGGCAAGTACACCGTCGATGCAGTCGCCAACTCGAATTTGGCCGTGGTTCAACCGGGCGCCTGCTTCCTGGTACAGCGCACCGGCGCCGTCTACCAGCTCGGCCTTGGCCAGCCTCCGGCGCAAACCCTGGATGCCGGCGCGCAGTTGACATTGAATGGCCCCAACGCTTCCAATACGCCAGTCCCTGTTCAAGCGGATAAAAGCTTTCTCGCCACGCTATATTCCACTGGTTTGCAAGGCAGCGGAGTGATCGGAAGCCCCACTCTGGCCGCGGGCACGTACACCGTGGCCGGCGCGGGCGGGGCCGACGTGGGCGCCTTCTCGGCTTCGGTCACTCTTCCAGGCGACTTCGCCTGGACCGATCAAAGCGCCATCGCGAACCCCATCCCGCGCGCCTCGCCGCTCACCGTCACATGGACGGGCGGCGAAGGGGGGCTCGTCATCATTCTTGGAGCCGCGCTGACGCGAACGGCCGGAACGGGCTTCAATGCGACCTTTTCCGCGCTCGGATTCACCTGTACCGCCGCGGCTTCGGCGGGCAGTTTCACCGTGCCTTCGAACATCCTCCAGCAGTTGCCGGCGGTCTCGGGAGATGCGACCGGCGCAACTTTCGGGCTGCTCTCGGTATTTGCGGTTCCGGATTTCAGCAAGGGTCAGGGGACGTTCACCGCGCCGCTGACCGGGGGCGGGACGACCGACCTGGGGGTCCTGGGCTACGAGGTCGCGTTCACCAAGATCATGGGATACAACTGAAGCCGGTGGGAGCCGCGCGCGGCCGTGGATGGTGGCACGCGCTATCGCTCGGCGCTGGCCGGCCGCGTCGTGAATGCCGCTTGATGTCATGATTCCGAAGGGAAGCGATCTGGCGCGACGGCCTTGAGGGGAACCGCCGAAAGAGCAAGGGCGTCCAATCATCAGGCTTGGCCAAAGGGCCAAACGATTGCATTGAGTGAGTCATCTGGAGACGCCCCAAAAGCGGGCCTCGAAGGCAGAACGCCAGCATGTTTACGATAGCGAAAATCCTGTTGCCGATAGACTTCTCGGCGCGGTCGTTCGACGCCGCCGACGCTGCGACGGCAGTCGCTGAACACTTTGGTTCTGAGATCGCGATGCTCCACGTCCTTGCTCCGCGTTTGGACCTGCCGCTCCCAACGTCAGCCCAGATGAAAGCGCTGCACGACGGCGCAAGAGTCGAGGCCGAGGAGAAAATGAAGGAGTTCCGTTCGAAGGAATGGGGCCATCTGGGGGTCAGGCGCGTCCTGCGGGAAGGCGACCCGGCCAGGACCATTGTGGAGTACGCCACTGAGGAGCACATCGATCTGATAATGATGCCCACTCATGGGTACGGCCCATTCCGGCGCCTGCTCCTCGGTTCGATCACGGCAAAGGTCCTTCACGACGCAGATTGCCTTGTCTGGACGGCAGCCCATACGCCGCAGGCGTCGTCCGGCGTATCGGCAAATCCGCGTCGCATCGCGTGCGCCGTGGATCTGGGACCGCAAAGCGGCAGCGTCTTGGGCTGGGCCAGCCGGCTGTGCCGGGAGTTTGGAGCATCGCTCAGCTTGATTCATGCGGTTGCCTCGCTCGATCCCCGTTTGGAAGATTATGGCTTGTCGCCGGAATGGAGAGGCTACGTCATCGGCGAGGCCAAAGCTGAACTGGCGCGGCTGCTCGAGACCGCCGGGGCCCATGGCGATATTCACACTGAAATCGGTCCGATTGTGAGCGCGGTAGCCGACGCAGCCAAGGACGTGCGAGCCGATCTCCTTGTCATCGGGCGAAATAGTCATGACAGCATGGCAGGACGTCTACCCACGAACGCCTACGCCATCATTCGTGAGTCCCCATGTCCCGTGCTCAGTGTCTAAACGTTAGGCTATCTATAGTCGATTCCGAGCCGGCGTTCAGCGCCTTGGGCCGGGATTTAGGGGAATTGGACGAGGTGCGACGGAATGCCGGCGGAAGCCTCAAGATAATCCGTCGATTGCGCCCTGCTTCTGGATCGGACCGAGTGCTTCTTCGTGGGAGCAAAATCCCTAAAGAAGGACGTCAGGGAACATCTCTACCGGTTGTTGACAACGGACAGTTCTGTTGTTACCGTTTTCAAGGCTGGACGCCCCGCCGCATCAGCTCAAATCCAGAAGCGTTACATCATGCAAAACAAACTCTCCCTTCCGAAACTCCTTTTCGTCCTCCCGGTGGTATCCGCCTCTCTCGCCTTCCAGGCTAAAGACCCGGAAGTCGCGCGCTGGGAGAAAGAGGCCGCGAGCGTTACCATCGTCCGCGACGATTGGGGCATCGCGCACGTCCACGGGAGAACAGACGCCAGCGCGGTCTTCGGCATGGAGTACGCCCAGGCGGAGGACGACTTCAAGCGCGTCGAGACGAACTACATCGTCTCGCTGGGGCGCCTGGCGGAAGCAGAGGGTGAATCGAGAATCTTCCAGGATCTGCGGATGAAGCTCTTCATCGACCCCGCGGAGCTGAAGAAGGACTACGCGGCCAGCCCGCCGTGGCTGCAGAAGCTCATGAACGCCTTCGCCGACGGACTGAATTACTACCTCTACAAGCACCCCGAGGTGAAACCGCGAGTGATCCAGCGGTTCGAGCCCTGGATGGCGCTTTCCTTGACCGAAGGGAGCGTTCCCCTTGGCGGCGACATCGACAGGATCGACCTCAGCCAGCTTGCCTCGTTCTACAGCGGGACCACGGTGAGCCAGGAGCGTGCAGTCGCGGAGTATGAGCCGGAGCCCGGCGGATCGAATGGCATTGCCTTGGCGCCCTCGAACACAGTTGACCATCACGCGCTGCTGTTGATCAATCCCCACACCTCGTTCTACTTCCGGTCCGAACTGCAGATGACCAGCGACGAAGGACTGAATGCTTACGGCGCCGTGACGTGGGGCCAGTTTTTCGTCTACCAGGGGTTCAACGAACGCGCCGGCTGGATGCACACTTCGAGCGGCGTCGATGCGGTCGACGAGTATCTCGAAACGGTCCTCAAGAAGGGAGATCGCTACTACTACAAGTACGGGAGCGAGGAGCGTCCCATGGCGACCACCGAGATCACGGCGCCGTACAAGACCGATCACGGGATGGCCGAAAAGAAATTCACCGTCTACCGCACGCATCACGGGCCCATCATTCGTGAGGCCAACGGCAAGTGGGTGGCCATCCGGTTGATGCAGGAACCCATCAAGGCGCTGGTGCAGTCTTACACGCGTACCAAAGCCGAGGATTACAAGTCATACCGCCAGACCATGGAACTCAGAGCGAACTCGTCGAACAACACCATCTTCGCCGATGCCGGCGGCCACATCGCCTACTTTCACGGCAACTTCATCCCGCGGCGCGATACCAGCTTCGATTGGACCAGGCCGGTGGATGGCAGCAATCCGGCGACGGAGTGGAAGGGACTTCTGGAAGTGGACGAGACGCCGCACCTGTTGAACCCCAAGAGCGGCTGGCTTTACAACTGCAATGACTGGCCATGGTCCGCGGCCGGGCCCGGTAGCCTGAAAAAGGAAGACTACCCAGCCTATGTCGAGACCGGTGGCGCATCCGCGCGTGGGCTGCACGCGATCCGGGTCCTGGAGAACAGGAAGGACTTCGCGCTCGACTCCCTGATCGCCGCGGCGTATGACACCTACCTCACGTGGTTTGAAAGACCCATCCCAGCGCTGGTCAAAGCGTGGGACGCCACTCCGGACGCCAACCCCCTGAAAGCCAGAACGGCCGAGCAGATCGCCCTCCTGCGCAAGTGGGATCTGCGGTGGGGAGCGGACTCTGTTTCGACGTCGTTGGCAATCTACTGGGCCGAGGATGTTCGGCGAAGTTGGGGCGGTGGGACAGGCGCCGGCGCCAGGGGCGCGGCGGGGTCCGTTGACGATCCCCTCGGCAATGTGCCGGCTGAGCAACTCCTGCGAGCCCTGGTGACGGCGTCCGGCCGGCTCGCGGCCGATTTCGGGAGCTGGAAGACGCCCTGGGGCGATATCAATCGATTCCAGCGCCTGAACGACGACATCGCGCCGCGGTTCGACGACGCCGCGCCGAGCATTCCGGTGGGCTTCCCTTCGGCGTCTTGGGGCTCGCTGGCCTCCTTCGGAGCGCGCGCCTACCCGGAAACCAAGAAGTGGTATGGCGCGAGCGGCAACAGCTTCGTGGCGGTGGTCGAGTTCGGCAAAACCGTGCGCGCGAAGGCGGTGACCGCCGGCGGGGAGAGCGGCAATCCGGCGTCCCCGCACTTCAACGATGAAGCCAAGCGCTATGCCGCCGGCGAATTGCGGGAGGTTTACTACTACCCCGTGCAACTCAAAGGGCACACGGAGCGCAACTACCATCCCGGCGAGTAAGTCTCCCACAAGAACATGAACGTGTTCGTGGACCGCGCGCGGGCAACCCGGACCTGAGATGTCTCCGCGCCGCCTGCCACACCCAGAGGTGGTATGATGGCGCGCAACAGCGATGAACAATCTGCGTTGTCCTTCGTTACTGATTCTTGCGCTCGCCAGCCAGGCGGCATGGAGCCAGCCGGCGAATCACGCCATCGTACTGCACGCAGCCCGGCTGTTGGACGTGGAGACGGGTAAGATGATCGCCCCCGGCGAAGTGCTGGTGCGCGACGACCGGATCGTTGAGCTCGGCGTGAAGGTCAACCGGCCATCGGATGTGGAGGTGATCGACCTGGGGGACCGCACGTTGCTGCCTGGATTGGTCGATGCGCACGTTCACCTGTTTCTGCATCCGGGCGCGGAGGATCTGCAGACGGTGGGCGAATCGGCGCCGCAGCGAACCATTATGGCGGTGCTGGCGGCGCGCGACGACCTGATGGCGGGATTCACCGCTGAGCGCGATATGGGGACCGAGGGCGCCGGATCGGCCGACGCGGCGGTGCGTAATGCGATCGACGCCGGCTCTGTTCCGGGTCCCCGGCTGCGCATCAGCGGCAACGCTATCGACATTCTGGGCGGTCATGAAGACGCCATCGGCTACAACCCGGAGCAGCGGGTGCTGCCCAACGCCACCCAGGCCAACAGCGCGCTCGATTTGATCCGCGTCATCCGCGGCCAATTCAAGGAGGGCGCCGACTTTATCAAAATCTATGAGACCGGCCCCGATACCCTGGCCGCCGGGAAGTTCGCCACGCCATACCAGTACAGCGAGGCCGAACTCGCGGCCGCGGTCGCCGAGGCGGCGCGGGTGGGCAAGCGAGTGGCCGTGCACGCCACCGGCGAGCCCGGCGCGTTGTACGCGGCGCGCGCCGGCGTGGTATCCATCGATCACGCCTACCAGTTGAGCGACGAAACCATGCGGCTGATGCGGGAGGGCGGCATCTTCGCGGTGCCCACCTTCGCCATCGTCGATTACTTCGCCGATCATGCGCCGTCGCCGGTCATGGCAGCGCGGGAACGGGCTATGTTGGACTATCACGCCGCGGAATTCCGCAAGCAGTTGGCGGCTGGCGTGCCGATCGCGATGGGCTCGGACGTGGGGCCGTTTCCCCACGGCGCGCAGGCTCGCGAATTCGTGCTCCTGGTGAAGTACGGAATGTCACCGCTTGCGGCGATCCAAGCCGGAACCCTGCACGGCGCGACGCTGCTCGGATGGGAAGGCCGGATTGGAGCATTGAAGGCGGGTTACTTTGCCGACGTAATCGCGGTGACGGGCAATCCGCTTGAGGACATCGGCGCGCTCGAAAAGGTCGGCTTCGTGATGAAGGGCGGCGTGGTGTTCCGAAAGTAGGGCCAGCAGGGTGTCGACTCTATGGTTTGGAGGTTCTGTGTGCCGCCATCCACGCCCTGTGTGGGTTCACCCACTTCCGCGCCGGTGTGCCCTTCGCCGGTTTCGACTTTGGCGCGCCGGGTACGGTGCGCCCGGGCGAACCAAGCCCGCGAATCTCTCTGTCGGGATAGGCGTATTCGATTCGTTAGCCCGCATTTCTCACACGTGGCCCGAGATGTGGCGCACGCACTCGTGCGTGCCGTGTCGAGACTCTTCTCGACACGTTCGGGGGTGCGGACAGTCCGTCGAGCCGGGGCGCCGGCATGTGTGCCGACGCGGCACGCACGAGTGCGTGCGCCACGTTGTCACGGCCGAGTGTCTGTGAGATATCCGGGTTAGGACTTTGGTTGAGGACGCTGCCCAGCATCATCTCGGTAGCTAATGGCCCGCCGCGTGCGTATAATCGGTTACCATGACCTCCGTTGGCCCCCCGGATTCCCCAAATCCCGTCGTTCTATTCATGCTTAAGTGGATACACCGAGTCTTTGGTCACGTGCAGTGGCAAGCGCCTGAGTGGATTCGGTGGACCGGCCTTCGGTTCCGCCACGCCGGCCGCTATCTCATGGCCGACCGAAAGCGGCTCCTGGTCGCCGCCCTCGCCGTCGTGGTCGCCGCCGGCGCGCTCACCTGGTACAAGGTCCGCCCCAAGCCGCACTACGTCGAATACGCCGTTACCGCCCCCAAACTGACCGAGTACGACGAGAATGGCATCTCATCCATCTACCCGCTGATGGTCGATTTCAAGGAACCCGCCGCGCCTCTCGCCAGCCTCGATAAACGCCTCACCGCCGGTATCCAAATCTCCCCCGCCTTCGCCGGCAAGTGGACCTGGCTCGACGACAAGCGCCTGCAGTTCACCCCCAGCTCAGACTGGCCGGTGGACGCCGCCTTTACCGTCAAAATCGCGCGCCGGGGGTTCCTCGCCAAGACCGTGGAGCTTGACGACTACAGCTTCGAGTTCAAGACCCAGCCTTTCTCCGCCAAAATCGTCAGCAGCCAGTTCTATCAGGATCCGCAAAACCCGGCCACCAAGAACCTGGTGGCCACGGTAGGCTTCAGTCACCCTGTAGACACCACCCAGTTCGAGCAACACGTCTCGCTCATCCCCTCCAAGGACGCGGAATTCCTCGGGCTTACCCCCGATAGCAAGCACTTCACCGTGGCTTATGACAAGTTCAAGCTCTCTGCTTACATCCGTTCGGCCGCCCTCGGAATGCCGCGCGACGACACCACCATCGCCGTCGCGATAGCTAAAGGCGTCCGGGCGGCGCGGGGAGGCAATCAGACCGGCGAGAGGCTCGAATCCAATGTGATCATCCCCGGCCGCACCAGCCTCCGCTTTGGCGGCGCGCAAATGACCCTGGTGGATAACGCCCGCTATGAGCCCGAACAGGTCCTGCTGCTCACCAGCTCGTCGCCCGTGGCGGAGCGGGCATTCGCCGGCAAGGTTCAGGCCTACTTGCTTCCCGTGCGCCACCCCAATCAACCCAAGGAGGACAAGGATCCCTGCAACTGGAGCGAGGAAGGCGAGATCGGGAATGACATTCTCGCCAGGTCTCAATCCCTTCCGCTCACTTACGTGGCCTCCGATGGCGGCGCCGAAACCACGCACGGGTTCAAATTCAATGCGCCCGTGGGCCGCTACGTTTTCTTGTGGGTCAAGGACGGCGTGCAGGGCGCCGGCGGCTATGTCTCGGGCAAGCCCTACACCGCCACCATCCAGGTAATCCCATACCGCCAGGCGCTCACCTTTCTCGGCAATGGCGCGCTGCTGTCTCTCGCGGGCGACAAAAAAGTCGGCTTCCTGGTGCGCGATGTAGACAAGGTGCAAGTGGAAGTGGGACGCGTGCTTCCCAATCAGCTCCAGCACCTCGCGCCCACCATGTGGGATTTCTCCAAGCCCCAGTTGTACGGTCTGGAAGATACCATCGTGGAGCGCTTCACTGCTACTCGCGAGTACCGCGGCCGGCAACCGGGCAAGCCGACTTACGACAGCATCGATCTCGGCCAGTACCTGCAGGACAAGGCGCAGAACAGACGCGGCCTGTTCCTGCTCCACATCCGCTCCGCGCAGCCCGAGAAGAAATCGGAAGAAGACGAGGAGGGCGGCGACGCGGGAGACAACCAGGGTGACAGGGAAGACACGCATCCGATGGAAGACACGCGTCTGATTCTGGTTACCGATCTCGGCTTCATCGTGAAGCAGTCGAACGACGGCAGCCGCGACGTCTTCGTCCAGTCCATCCACCGCGGCGAAGCAGTGAGCGGCGCGCGCATCGAAGTGATCGGACGCAACGGCGAGCCCGTGGCCGCGGCCACTACGGACGCCACCGGCCGCGCGCAGTTTCCGAAACTCCCCAATTTCCAGCGCGAGAAAGTTCCCCTCCTGATCCTCGCCCAAAAAGACTCCGACTTTTCCTTTATGCCGCTGCGAGGCATGGGACGCGGTCTGGACCTCTCGCGCTTCGAGACAGGCGGAGTGGAAAACGCGACCTCCGCCAAGCAGCTCTCCGCCTATCTCTTTACCGACCGGGGCATCTACCGGCCCGGCGAAGCGGCGCATATCGGCATGATCACGCGCACGGCCGATTGGAAGTCTACGCTCACCGGCCTTTCCGTGGACGTCGAGATTAGCGACCCGCGCGGCAACGTGGTGCGCCGCGACAAGATCAAGCTGACGGAAACCGCTTTCGATGAGATCACGTTCCCCACTCAGGCCGCCTCTCCCACCGGAACCTATCAGGCCGTCGCCTGGCTGCCGAAAGACGAAAAGCGCCGGGAAATGCTGGGCAGCGTGTCGTTCAACGTCCAGGAATTCGAGCCCGACCGGATGAAGGTCGGGCTCGACTTATCCGATAAGACATTCCCCGGCTGGCTCACCCCCGCCGACGTGCGGGCCCGCGTCTCGGTCATGCATTTGTTCGGAGAGCCCGCCGGCAATCGCCGGGTGGAAGGCGAGCTCAATGTCTCCCCCGTGCTGCCTCGTTTCGATGCCTACCCCGACTATCGCTTCCAGGTCGGGGAAGTGGTCAAGGAGCCGTATCACGAAGTCCTCGCGGCCACCATCACCGACGACAAAGGCAACGCCGAGCTGAACCTCGACCTCAAGCGCTTTGCCGGCCGCGCGTACCGGCTCAACGTTCTGGCCCGCGCCTTCGAAGCCGAAGGCGGCCGCAGCGTGGCCGCGCAGAACACCGCCATCGTCGCCGATGCCCCCTACCTGGTGGGCGTCAAGCCCGATGGCGACCTCACCTTCGTGCGCCGCTCCACCGCGCGCCAGGCGCACTGGCTGGCCGTCAACCAGCAACTCACCCCCGTGGCCGCTTCGCAGCTCACCCTCGAATGGGTGCAGAGGAAGTATCTTTCGGTCCTCACCCAGCAGCCCGACCGCACTTACAAATATGTCTCGCGATTGAAAGAAACCGTGCGCGACGCGCGCAAGGTCCAGATCGCCGCCGGCGGAAGCAACTTCGCGCTTCCCACCCAGGAGCCCGGCGATTTCGTGCTGGTTTTGCGCGATTCCGCGGGCGCCGAGCTGAACCGGCTCAGCTACAGCGTGGCCGGCGACGCCAATATCTCCCGCTCGCTCGAACGCAATGCGGAGCTCCAGATTCAGCTCGACAAGCCCGCCTATGCCGGCGGCGACGTCATCAACGTCGCCATCCGCGCGCCCTACGCCGGCGCCGGCCTCATCACCATTGAGCGCGAGCGCGTCTTCCTGCACCAATGGTTCAAGACCACTACCACCAGCTCCGTGCAGCGAGTCACTCTGCCCCAGGGCTTCGAAGGCAACGGCTACGTCACCGTGCAATTCCTGCGCGACCCCGCTTCCGACGAAATCTTCATGAGCCCGCTTTCCTACGGCGTGGCCCCGTTCGCCGCGGACCTCTCGGCGCGCACCCAGCAGGTGCGTCTCACCGCCGTCCGCCAGATCAAGCCGGGCGCCGTGCTGTCCATCCGCGTAGCTCCCGCGGAAGCTTCTCGCGTGGCCGTTTTTGCGGTGGATGAGGGCATCCTCCAAGTCGCCCGCTACAAGAATCCCGATCCCCTGGCGTACTTCTTTCAGAAACGAATGCTGCAGGTGGAGACTACTCAGATCCTGGATCTCATCCTGCCCGAGTTCCGGCGCTTTCTGGCGCTCGCCGCTCCCGGAGGTGACGCCGACGGAGGCTTCGCGCGACACCTCAACCCGTTCAACCGGAAACACAAGCCGCCGGTAGCATGGTGGTCGGGAATTATCGACGCAGGCCCGGCGGGACGCGATTTTCACTATACCGTGCCCGATTATTTCAACGGGCGTCTGCGCATCGTAGCCGTCGCCGTGAATGCGCGGCGCGCGGGAGTCACCGAGGCGGTCACCGAGGTGAAGGGCGATTTCATCCTCACCCCCAATGTGCCCGCCATGGTCGCGCCCGGCGATGAGTTCAGCGTGACCGTGGGAGTCTTTAACAACGCCAGCGGGAAAGACCCGGTCCGCGTTCAACTTCAGGTCTCCCGCGAGCTGAGCCTCGCCGGCCCTTCGAGCACCGACCTCACCATCGCCGAAAAACGCGAAGGAGTGGCCGAATTCCGCCTCAAGGCCAATGCCGTCCTCGGGCCGGCGTCTCTGAAGTTCAGCGCCATCCGGGGCCGATCCGAAGCTCACATTGAAGAGAGCGTGAGCGTGCGCCCCGCCATTGCCTACCGCACGCAACTGACTCTCGGGCGGTTCGACGGCGCGGATGCTACCGTGCCTCTCAAACGCGATCTCTACACCGAGCTCCGTTCGGTGGAAGCCTCCGTTTCCGCGCTCCCACTGGTCTGGGGCGATGGCCTGATCGCCTATCTCGACGCGTATCCGTATCCCTGCACCGAACAACTGGTCAGCAAGGGATTCGCTGCCTTGTTGCTCGCCTCGCGGCCGGAGTTCGGCGCCGTCAAAACGCGCGACGCGCAGCCCATCGCCGGAACGCTCTCCACGTTGCAGAGCCGCGAGAACGAATCGGGTGGCTTCGGGCTGTGGACGTCGTCGCCCCAGACTGCCGAGTTCCCCACCGTCTATGGGGCCCACTTCTTGTTGGAAGCGCGCGACCGCGGACAGAAGGTCCCGCCCGAGATGCTGGCCAGTGTCGACGAATGGCTCACTCAGTTTGCCTCCACGCCGGCCCCCACTCTCGAAGCCGGCCGTCTGCGCGCCTATGCTGTCTATCTGCTGGCGCGCCAGGGGATCAAACCGGCCGCCGCCATCTCGAACGTCGAGCAGGAGCTTTCGCACCGTTCGGCGCAGACCTGGTCCTCGGATCTGGCAGCCGCGTACCTGGCCGCCACCTATCGCCTGATGCAGCGCAATTCCGACGCCGACCGCATCATCCGCGGCGTTCCCTGGTCTCCACAGAAACGCCAGTGGACGGACGATGTCTATTACGATCCCGTGGTGCATGACGCCCAATTACTCTACCTGCTGGCGCGTCATTTCCCGGACCGCATGAGCAGCGTTCCTTCAGCGGCGCTCGAAGGGATAGGCCAGGCGATCAGCGGCAATCGAGTCAGCTCGCTCTCGGCGGCATATACCCTGCTGGCTCTCGATGCGTATTCCAAGAGCGCCGCTCCGAAGGTCAAGCTCGGCATCGTGCTGGGCAGCCAGCGCCAAGCGTCCACATCGAAGGCCAGCGTACCGGCGGGCATCGCCAGCGTTCAATTCACCAGGGAGGGCTCGCTTCCGGCTTACTATTCCGTCAACGAGTCGGGATTCGACCGCAACCCGCCGCCATCCGAAATCAGTCGCGACATTGAAGTGATTCATGAGTTCCTCGACATGAAAGGCAACGTCGTCGCGAAGGTCAAGGTAGGCGACGAATTCTGGGTGCGCCTGCGTCTCAGAACCACGAATCGCGAACGCGTGAGCCAGATAGCCGTGGTGGACCTTCTGCCCGGCGGCGTAGAGCCCACCCTCGATCGCCAGCCGGGACCGGGATCCACCTGGACGCCTCAGTATGTCGACCGGCGCGACGACCGCGTAGTCCTCTACGGAGATGCCGCCAAGGTCGCGGCGACTTATGTCTACAAAGTAAGAGCCACCAATGCGGGCGTGTTCCAATGCCCTCCCGCCTTCGCCGAAGGCATGTACAACCGCCAGATCACGGGGATGAGCCGGGCCGCCCGGCTGGAGATAGTGAAACCCTGATGCGCCTGCTGCCTAAACGATGGGCGGGTGGAGATGGTGGGGCGGACCCCCACCATCTGAACAAGTGTTTGTTTGCCTTGTTCGCACTCCTTCTGCTGATCCGCGTGCACCCGGGAGGATCTCTGCGGGATATGGCCCCTCAGTCCACATCCATCTGGTCCGCCGACGGCGAGCTCCTCCGCGCTACCCTGGCGGTCGATGACCAGTTCCGCCTGTGGACCCCGCTCAAGGAAATGTCCCCAGCCCTGGTCGACGCATTCCAGCTCAAGGAGGACCGCTGGTTTTACTGGCACCCGGGCGTCAATCCGTTCTCCCTGATCCGCGCCGCCGGAAAGACTTGGCGAGGCGAGGGCCGGCAGGGCGGTTCCACCCTCACCATGCAGCTAGCCCGCCTGGTCTACCGCCTGAACACCAAAACGCCCGCCGGCAAGCTCAAGCAATCGGCCGCGGCCCTCTGGCTCGAAGCGCGTTACTCAAAACACGCCATCCTGGAAGCCTATCTGAACCTGGCCCCGTTCGGCGGCAACATCCAGGGGGTGGGGGCGGCCAGCCGCATCTACTTCGGCAAACCTCCTTCTCAAATCGATCTGGGCGAAGCGATCACCCTGGCCGTGATTCCGCAGCGGCCTTCCTCCAGGGCGGGGCTCGGCGTCCGGCAAAGCAGGTTCCTGTCCGCGCGCTCTCAACTCGCTCGCTCCTGGCTCGATAAGAAACGGTCCACCGATTCCGAGCGCCGCCAGCTCGAGTTTCCGGTGCTGGCGCAGCCGGATTCCGCGCTGCCCCTGCGCGCCCCGCACTTTACGGACGCCATTCTGCGGGCCAACCCCAGCCTGTCGGGCCGCATCGACACCACCTTGGACGCCGGTCTGCAGCGGCTGGTGGAACGGCAGATCGACCGCTACCTCGACCAGTTTGGCGAACGGGGCATCCGCAACGCAGCCACCCTGCTGGTGGACACCCACGACATGTCCGTCAAGTCCTGGGTAGGTTCGGCCGATTATGCCAACCAGGGGATTCACGGCCAGATCAACGGCGTCCTCACCAAGCGGTCTCCGGGTTCCACCCTTAAACCGTTCATCTACGCCCTGGCTCTCGATCAAGGCGTGCTTCACCCGCGCACCATTCTGCGCGATGCGCCCACCTCGTTCGGCCCCTTCACGCCGGAGAATTTCGATGGCAATTTCATCGGCCCCATCCCCGCGCAGGACGCTCTGATTCGCAGCCGAAACATTCCGGCGGTCTGGACAGCCACTCAGCTCAGACAACCCGATCTTTACCAGTTTCTCGAAAGCGCGGGCGTCGGTAACATGAAGGCCGAATCGTATTACGGACTGGCGTTGGCGCTGGGCGGAGGCGAGGTCACCATGGAAGAGTTGGCCGCCCTCTACTCCATGCTCGCCAACCAGGGCGTGATGCGGCCCATTCGAACCAGGCCGCGGGAACCGAAGCGCGACGGGGTCCGGCTGCTCAGTCCGGAAGCCAGTTTTATCACCGTCGATATGCTGAGTCACAATCCGCGTCCCGGCGAAGACGATTCCCTGGCCCCATCCGGCCGCTGGCCGGTCGCCTGGAAGACCGGGACTTCCTGGGGCTTCCGCGACGCCTGGTCGGCGGGCATCGTAGGCCCCTACGTCCTGGTGGTCTGGATCGGCGATTTCGAAGCCCAGGGCAACCCCAGTTTCGTAGGCGCCGACGCAGCCGCCCCCTTGTTCTTCCGCATAGCCGACGCCCTGCATCTCCAGAAACCGGACGAAATCGTCAAGCCGCCGCAGCCGCCGCCGGGAGTAAGCCGAGTCTCGGTGTGCGCGGAGAGCGGCGACCTGCCCAATAAGTACTGCCCTCAAACCGTGGAGACCTGGTACATACCGGGTAAGTCACCCATCCGCGTAAGTCAGTTGCACCGCGCGGTAACAATGGATATCGGCACGGGGCGTCCCGCCTGCCCACCCTATGACGCCAACGCAACCAGACAAGAGATCTTCGAATTCTGGCCGTCCGACATGATGAAGCTGTTCCGCGAGGCCGGCATGCCCCGCCGCAAGGCGCCCGCCATGCCCGATTGCGCCATGGAAGGCGCCGACGCCGACGACGCCCCCAAGATCGCCACCCCGTTGCGAGGCGTGACCTACGCCTTGCGCGGCAAATCCGGCCAGGAAACCATCCCCCTCGAAGCCAGCGCCGAGGCCGACGTGGACAGCGTCTTTTGGTTCGACGGCGCAGCCCTGATAGGCAAGACCGCGGTGACCCGGGGGGCCATCCCCTGGGCCCCCGCGGCTGACGGCATGCACCTCATCCGCGTAATCGACGACCACGGCCGCACGGCGGAACGCGACGTCAGCGTCCGCTTCACCGATTGAGTGGCGCGCTCCCCCATTCCGATAATCGGCGTGCCCGGCTTGCCTTACTGGCCGTCGTTGGGAAGCAATTGCCAGCCTTCTCCGAAAAACCCCGCGGCGGCGATCTTTCCGGGCCAGCGCGCGTCGGGCGGAATGGTCAGATCGACTATGGCGTAATCGGGCAGGTAGGCGACCTGCAGGGCGTTGTTCGATTCCGCGTACTCGCGGAACGTGATGCCACTATCGATCACAACGTACTTGTTGGGGTTGAGCGGGTTCGGATAGATCATGACCGGCGCATTCTTCGCCGCGTCGAAACTGCGGGCGCCAAGCGTGATAGCCGAGGCGGTCCAGCGAATCGGAAGGCGGTCGGCGATGCGCGCCAGCACTTTGTTGCTCTGCGGGTCGCCCCAGAGCGCCAGATTGCTCGAGGCGATGTCGGCGTCCGTCACCTCCGTATCGTCCTTGATGGGAGCGTCGCCGCGCATTTGCGTGCGCCAAAGCCGGATGGCGTGGTCCTGTTCGGATTTCGCCCAAGCGCCCACCGTCTCATTCATTGGGGGGCCCGTGGGACGAACCATGAGGAAGCTGTCCATGAAGGCGTCGTCAATGGGCCCCTGCAGGTTGTGGCGTTTCCGCAAGCCGTTCGAGTCACTGCCCGCGATGGCCCACCTTCCGCCGGTCTTGCGGAAGTGCGCTATCCAGGAGCCATCCGTCAGAGCGCCGGGCGCGGTGATGCTTTGACCGTCCAGAACCACGGTCACCTTGGACGCAGGATGAAGCAGCCCTGCCCCCGCGTCAAATTCGAAACTGACGGCGGAGACGTTGGCCGTGGTGGCCCGCACCGTTCTATCACCCTCGACTGCTGCGTTCACGCGCGCACGCTCCCAGTGCCGGTCGAGTCCGTCCACCACCACCCACCGCATGCGGTCGTATTTCAACGTCCACGTGGTGAAGCGCACCTCGCGGGGCCACTGCTCCCGGCCCTTGGCCGCCAACGCATCCATCATCTTGTCGAGTTGGACTATAGCCGCGGGCGTGTACGCGTGGCCGATGTTCAGACCCGTGACGCGCGCCAGCGTGAGTCCTTCAGGTTCCATGTTGCGCGCCATGATGTCGGCGGCCTGCTTCTGGGCGTCCATATCGCCGTTGTACGCTACCACCGGAACGTTGAAGAAGTCGGCTGCGTAGTCGGTCGCGTTGGTGAGGTGCAGCAGCTTCTCTTCGAACCAGTTCGATTTGACATCGCGGCGCGCCTGGCCCGTGAACTCCATGGTTTCGGCGAAACCGGCGCCCGGCGCGACAGCCGCGAAGCCGTCCCCGTAATGCGCGCCTATGTGCCACGCCGAAGCGCCGCCCATGCTGAAACCGCGCACCAGTATGCGGTTCTCATCCACGTCGTAGTTTTTCTTCACGTCGTCGAGAGCCTCGAAAAAGTCGACCTCGCCGGCAAACGCGCTGGCGTTGCAATAGCGCCCGTAAAGGTGCAGCACGATGGCGTCGGGGGGAGTGAACTGGCCGCGGTTGTGCAGACGGTCCCAGAGGAAATTGCCCTCGCTAAGCGTTTCCGTGCGGCCGTGGAACCAGGCATCGACGCGCCACTTATGGGGCTTTCCCGGCTCGAAACCCGGCGGCACGACCAGCCCGTAGGGCTGCACGCTGCCGTCGATCTTGGAGGTGTAGCCGCGAACCACCAGGCCGGTCGCGCGCGTCCACGGCGCGTCGCCGTGTTCGAGGGCGGTAGCGCGCTCCTCGCCGATGCGCAGCAGTTCCTTCGCTCTGAAGACCTCTTCGGCGGTGAAGAACTCATTGCCATCCAGGGCGTAACGAACCGCCTTATCGAAGATCAGCGCGTCGGCCAAATGCGGATTGCCCTTGAGCGCCTGGAGACGGGTGGAAAGCCGGCCGAGCTGGGCGCGGATCTGACGCTGGTCGGCGTCCGGAACCGCGATGCCTGGCGGCGGGATGAGATGCAATTGTTGCGGCCGTTGCGCCGCGGGCGGCTGCTGGGCAAATGCCAACTCGCACAGCAGGGGTACCAGAACACAGGCAGCGGATTTCATGGGAAGCCATTATACCCGCTTCCCAGGGGAGCGGTCCAGGGGGCTGCGCCTTACGGCTCCCTCCGACCAGGATGCCAACTTCCTTAGACTCCCCGTCGCTCAGGGCGGACACGCAAGCACGGGTGGTAAGAGTCCGGCGGCGCCCCGGATCAGTAAATAGTCTTCAATTCCACGATCGCCGCTTCGAGCGGCTTGTCAGTCAGGTTGTCTACCTTCTGTGTAGAGGGGCCGCTCCAACTAAAATCCCCCATCTTGCGCTGCGCGACCTCGGCATCTCCCTCCGGCGAGGTCACGCGCGCGTCCAGATCCGTCATGCAAACCACCAGATGGTCGAGGCTGTACTCGTGCACCGGCACGCTCTGCCGTGGGCCTATCCTCAAGCGCAGAACGCGAACCTGGCTGTTCTCGAATTCCAACTTGAAATCCTTGGGATCAACCCGCAACGGGTCGAGAGCGGCGCCCGCCACCTTGCCGGGATATCCCGGCTTCTTGATTGCGATAATCAGGCCCGTGGGGCCGTTGGGCCGTGGATCGACCCCGGGAGTGGGCAACGGTCCCGAGTAGTGAAATCCGATCGCCGGACTCCATTTGATCGTGCCCGGCTCCCACTTCAGGTCCTCCACGGCGCCGTCCAGGTAGGTGAGCCTCTCCCCGCCGGCGCGGAAGTAGATCAAAACGCGATTCAGTTTGTGGTTGTGCCAATTGTGGCCGGTTTCACGGCACCTCGCCCTGTCTGAAGGAGGCAAGGTCGCGCAGGCCTTGGGAAGGTCGGTGGCGGGGTCGCCGGCGCCAGGCCAGGGCTGCGGCGGGTTGACAACCAGTTGGTCATTCTCGAATAGAACGGTGAAGCCCCGCACTCCCGGCGCTGGCGGCGCTGGTCCGGCAAACCACTGCGCCTTCCTTGCTTGTAAGTTTGAGTCCTGGGCCGCCAGATAAGCCCCCGCAAGAGCCAGCGGAAGGCAGAGCGTGAATGCCCATTTCGTTTGTAGTGCAAGAAGTGGCATGGGCACATTATAGGACCGCCGAAGCGCGCCCGCCCCCTTGACGGAGGGTTGCGAGCCAATTCGTTTGATGTCCGTTTCTTAAACTCCTTCGCGTGGTCGCTCAGCGGCCAGTCATCTGCTCCAGCCTTTCGGGGTACCGAGCGCCTTCGACCGTGATCTTTGAGGCGGCGTTATCGATGTCACGGAGATCGTCGGGCGTGAGTGCGACTGAGACTGCCCCGATGTTTTCGTCCAGGCGATGCGGCTTTGTGGTGCCTGGGATCGGTACAATCCACGGCTTCCGGGCCAGCAGCCAGGCGAGTGCGATCTGAGCGGGAGTCGCCCTCTTCCGTTCCCCGATGCCGGCGAGCAGATGAATTAGGGCCTGATTCGCCTTGAGAGCCTCCGGCGTGAAGCGAGGCAGGGCGCTGCGAAAGTCGGAGCTGCCGAACTTCGCATTTTCGTCGATCTTGCCCGTGAGAAAGCCCTTGCCCAGGGGGCTGTACGGGACAAGGCCGATTCCGAGTTCCTCAAGGGTCGGTATGACCTCCTTCTCCGGAGTCCTCGTCCACAGCGAGTATTCGCTCTGGAGAGCGGTGACCGGCTGGACTGCGTGCGCGCGGCGGATGGTTCGCACCCCGGCTTCGGAAAGGCCGAAGTGCTTGACCTTACCTTCCTGAATCAGGTCCTTCACCGCTCCGGCCACGTCTTCGATGGGCACGTTCGGGTCAACCCGATGCTGATAGAGCAAGTCGATGACATCGACCTTGAGCCGTTTGAGCGAGCCTTCAGCGGCTTGCTTGATGTGCTCCGGCCTGCTG
The DNA here is from genome assembly GCA_049520795.1 of Bryobacteraceae bacterium. Classification (GTDB taxonomy): domain Bacteria; phylum Acidobacteriota; class Terriglobia; order Bryobacterales; family Bryobacteraceae; genus BOG-224. The sequence goes on along the minus strand of JBEKPK010000006.1, from coordinate 14,265 downwards.
TTGAGGCCCGGCGCGCCCTTCATCCCGCGGGGATCGAAATCAGGACTGAGGTCGAACCCGAATTTCGTGGCGATCACCACATGGTCGCGGAAGGGAGCGAGAGCTTCGCCGACGAGTTCTTCGTTCAGGAACGGGCCGTAGGCCTCGGCAGTGTCGAAGAAGGTGATGCCGCGTTCCACGGCTGCCCGGAGAAGAGAGGTCATCTCCTGCTTGTCTTTGGGCGGACCGTAAGAAAAGCTCATTCCCATGCAGCCGAGCCCGAGAGCCGAAACTTCGAGGCCACTCCTTCCAAGTTTGCGCTTCTGCATTGTTTCTCCTTCGGAACCGTTTCTCTCATCTCCAGGTTACGGTCGATCTCGCTGGAGGCGGTATCCCGATCCTTCCGATTTCTTGCCTGTTTCTCTTGCACTGTTGACTTACGCACAGAACCGGCAGCTATCCTAGTGTAGAGGAGAGCGAAACCGTTACCATGAAGGACCGCGGCGGGCGGTCGAGGAGATGACAATGGGCCATGGCAGTAGCATTCGATCGTTCCATGGGGAGGCGCCGCATCAATCCGTCACACACCCATCGCGACGCACAGCGCCGCTATATCGCCGATTTGCTCGTTCAAGAGCGCCGGAACTACGTCGCATACGGCGGCCGGCCCCGGCAGCGCTTCGCGATGAAGCACGGATCGCGCGGGCTTCAGCAGATCGTCCCCGAGCCGCATCGCCAGACCACCGATTACGATGCGCTCCGGGTTGAGAATATCCACCAGTATGGCAAGCGCCTCACCGAGCCGCTTGCCGGTGGAACGGATCAGTTGCCTGGCCAGAACGTCGCCCGCGCGCGCCGCCTCCGCCACGTCTTTGGCCGTAGGCGCAACAGGCAGCATCGTCGCTTGGCCGCGCTGTCGAGCCCGCGCCACCGCTGCCGTGGCCACCTGTGCCAGGCCGCCGCCACTGGCCCAACCTTCCACCGAGCCGGCCTTGTAATAGCCGATCGGACCTGAGCGCGTCAGGCGAACGTGGCCGATCTCACCGGCGTCGCCACAACTCCCTCGATACAGCCGCCCATCCACGATAATGCCAGCTCCGAGACCCGTGCCCATAGTGAGGAAGATCATGTTCCGCGTTCCCTTCCCGGCGCCGAATCGATGCTCGGCCACCGCGCCGGCATTGGCGTCGTTCTCGAGCGCGCAGGGGGCGCCGAACTCCCGGCGCAGGATTTCGTTCACCGGAACGTCCACCCAAGTGGAGAGATTCGGTGGCGCTTGGATAACTCCCGCGGTGGAATCGAGCGGCCCCCCGCAGCTAACGCCGATTCCCCGTAACCGGCCGGACCCGAGCAGTTTCCGAAGCGATTTGACGATCCTGTCCATGGCAGGCCGCGGCCCTTCGGCAGGCTGCGTAAGAAACTCGGCGCGGCACAGCGCCTCGGGCGGTTCACTCGAAAGCACCACCGCCGTTTTGGTCCCGCCGATATCCACACCCGCCCAGACGCCATCGCTCATTGTTATCCCTCCTCCGATTCTTGGAGAATGCCCCATCCGGAATCATAACCGAGTTCCAGTGTCCCGCTCTCCTGCCTGCTGGAGATTCGAAATAGGATGTGCATCGCCCGGCCTTGGTCGCTGAGGAGCCCTTTGCCCCATCAGCGCTCTGACGCCCGGCATCGCGAACAGCACCGCGATGTTTGCGGAGGCGGATTGGACGTAGAATAATCGTACCCAGGAGGCAAAAAAGGAAATTCTGGTTAGCCAATGGAGGGAACACCATGCATAGACGTTCATTTTTGGCGGCTGCTGCGGCATTGGGTGGCATGCCGATGATTTCACCCGGAGTTCAGGGGGCTGCCAAATCGGCCAATCTGAGAATTACCGGCGTCGAAATCTGGCGGTTAACAGGCAATCCGGATCAGATGAAGGCGTACCAGGCGAGCTTCGGCCATGGGACGACGAGAAATCTGAGAAACTTACCAGCCAGCCAATTGTATCTCAAAATACTCACGAACGAAGGCGTCGAGGGTTTCTATGGGACCTTCGATCAGACTGCGGCCGACGCCGTCATGGGAATCGCCCAGAATATTATCGGCCAGGATCCGCTCGCCATCGATACCATTTGGGAAAGGATGCACGGCGGCGCTCATCGGTATAGCGGAACCTACATCTTCGGTGTGAGCACAATAGACAACTGCCTCTGGGACCTGAAGGGGAAATTATTCGATATTCCGGTTTACAAGCTTCTGGGCGGCTCGCGGAAAACGATTGATGTCTATGCAAGCTGCATAGGACAGTCCCTGGAACCGGACCGCGTCCGGGAGAGCGCCGCCCAACTGAAGAAGGAAGGATACAAATCGCAGAAATGGTTCCCCACGCGCGGGCCGTCGGACGGGCAAATCGGATACGATGAGAACCTGGCTCTGATCCGGAACCTCCGCGAAACCGTGGGGCCGAATTACGATATCATGATCGACGCGCTGCTGAGATGGGACCTTCCCTATGCGATGAAATGGTGTAAAGATGCGGAACCATACCGGCCGCGCTGGCTTGAGGAACCGGTTCCGACAGCGGGCCAGGCCGAGAGTCTCGCCCGCCTGCGACAGATGACTTTCATTCCGATCGCAACCGGCGAGCATTCCTACGGCCGCTGGGATGCTCAAAATCTCATCGAGCACAATGCCGTCGATGTCATTCAGATCGACCCGGAATGGGGCGGCGGCATCAGCGAGCTTGTGAAAATCTGCGCGCTCGCCTCCGTGCATGGTCTGATTGTCTGTCCCCATAACCAGAGATCCACCGCCCTGGCTCACATAATAGCGAGCCAGCCGCCGGCGGTGTGCCCTATTATGGAATACCAGATTGACATACAGCCGAATCTCTACTATTTCGACAAGAGCCAGCTCATTCCGAAAAACAGCCAGATCACGCTTCCGGATCTGCCTGGCCTTGGAATCGAGCTTGATGAATCCAGGATTGTGAGCATGAAAAGAATCTATCCTGAGGCATGAATATACAACCAACTCCGGCGCCGCCGGGATTGGCCGGGCGTTCGCCGCCTCCATGGCACGTTCGCCCCCTTGGCTGGCCGGTGGACCCACAGGACCACTTGGGTCGGCGCCAAGCGGCCACGGCCGCTGGCGCGGGAGACGGAGCACGTCCAGCTCAGCCACGCCGAAAAGAAAAGCTCACAAGTTGGCTCGGGATGCCGGCCTCAACCCGAGCAACTATCTCCGTTCCTTCATCGGCCTGCCCGAGCGCAGCCGGTCACGAACCGTGCGCGAATGCCTGCTCTGAATCCGTCTCGATGACCGGTGGCGTGGAGCGGATTCTTCAGCCGTTCCGCACAGACGAGCCGCTATAATGGAAACTCTGGCCCTTCGTTTTTCGACTTCGCGGTGGACACAAAGGCGAGGTGAAATGGATGGAAAGCAGTGGTTCGGGATCGAGGTGCACTCGCGACGAGAGCCCCGCGTGGCCGACGAGTTCGCCATTCGCGGACTGGATTTCTTTTTGCCGACGCGCCGAATTAAAAGACGCTGGTCGGACCGGATCAAGATCCTGGATGTGCCGCTGTTTCCGGGATACGTGTTCTGCCGGTTCGACATCGCGGACCGGCTGCGCGTCCTCAATTGTCCGGGCGTTTCCAGGATCGTCGGCGCTGGAAGCGTCGCGGTCCCCGTCGATGACGGGGAAATCGATGCCATCAAGGCTCTGGTGGAGTCGCACGTCGTACTTACGCCTTGGCCCTATCTGCGAACCGGGCAGCGGGTTCGCATCGAGCACGGTCCGCTGGCGGGGCTCGAGGGACTGATCATCCGGGCGCAAGAGGGCAGCCTGCGGGTGGTGGTTTCCGTGACGCTGCTCCAGCGATCCGTGGCCGCCGAAATCGAGCGTGAGTGGATCAGTCACTTGGCATGATTCCTGGCACGGGAAGAATCGCCTGCAAGCGGGCGCAGGCAGGCGGTTTCCCCTGCTCTTTCCTAGCATTCAGAGGCACCGTCAAGGAGTTGTAAGAAGGTTTGTCTTTGCCATCCGCTTTTTCAAAGCCATTTTTGGGGTGTCTACTTGGCCTCCGAATGGGGTTACCCAAAGGGAGCGGCCCGCCCCTCCAAAAATCTGAAAACTCCGGGTGTGACTCGCACGCCGGAGGTATCTCTGATCACCCCACCTTCACCGAGATGAACAGCTCCGGATTCTTCTTGGCCATGTCCGCCACGTGCGCGTAGCGGCGGTCATGCCTTCGGATCGGCGAGGTGTTTGCGGAAATCAATGAAAAGAAGCGTCTTCCCGGCGTTGGGCTTTTCCGGCGGGGCGACAACCACGCCTTGCGAAGGCGAAAACGGGCTTTCGGAGAAAAAATGCAACTCGCAGGACCAAAAGACGGCAGTTCGGTTTATACTACATGGGATTCGGAAGTCCAAAATGGAAATTCCGGTTGAGAATCGCTGGGCTGGCCATACGCGCCTCTGCGCCTTCGTCATCCAGAACATTGAGCGTGACCGGCTTTGGGCCATCCCGCATAATTTCCACAACCGGGCGCCTCAGGGTTTGAGGATGCGTTCAAAGGGGGGATGACGATGTGGCAATTGTGGCGCACGCGAACCTGCCTTCTGGCGGCTCTCCTGTTCCTCGCTCCGGCGCTGGCTCAACAGCAGCCGGCGACTACCTCCAGCAACTCGACCACGACGGACAACGCGGGGAGCACGTCGACCCAGACGACCACCCCCACTTGGCGCCCGCCCAGCGAGCTTCTTAGCGACTCGCGGTTAGTCTATCTCTACGGACAAGTGATGGTGGACGGCGTGGCGCCGCCCAGCGACTCGGTTGCGATTGAGAGCGTGTGCAACGGAATAGCCCGGACCGAGGCGCACACCGACAACAAGGGCCGCTTCAGTTTCAGGGTGGGTGAGGGCGATACCGCCCAGGATGCAAGCGCGGCCCCCGCAGGAACGTCGCACCTTTCCCCGTTGGGGACAACGGGGCTCTCGGGCGGGAATGCGGGCGCCAGTCCAGACCGGCGGCTGGCCACCAACGTCGGGCGAAGGCTGGAAGGCTGCGAACTGCGCGCCAAGCTCGCCGGATACGAATCGGAGACCATTAAACTGACCGGACGAGGTCCGGACGCATCCGACATTGGAGTGATTCTCCTGCGCCGCCTGGGTTCGGCGGAACCAGTGCTGGTGAGCACGACTTCGCTCGCGGCGCCGAAGGACGCACAGAAGGCACTCCGGAAGGGTCGCGAAGATCTAGCCAAGGGAAAACAGGCGGACGCCCGAAAGAGCCTGGAGAAGGCCGTGCGCATCTACCCGAAATACGCGGTGGCGTGGCTTGAACTGGGCAGGTTGCAGTTGGTCCAACGCGAAGCGCCGGCTGCGCGGGCCTCCTTCGAGGCGGCCATCGGGGCGGACGCCATCTTCCTGCCGCCCTATTTGGCTCTGGCCGTGATCGAGGGCGCGGCGCAGGAATGGCCGCGCCTCCAGGAGACCACGGCACGGGCGATCGCGCTCGACCCGTACGGATCTCCCCGAATGTACTTCTACAACGCGCTGGCCAAGTACTACCAACAAGACCTGGAGGGCGCCGAAAAGGCCGCTCGCGAAGCAGAGCGACTGGACAAGAAACGCGATATCGTGGGCGCATGGGAACTGCTGGGCTCGATCCTGGCCGCCCGGCGGGATTTCGCCGGCGCCGCGGAGCAGTTCCGCACCTACCTGGCGCTTGCGCCGCAGGCCTCCGACGCAACCGGAATCCGGGCGCGGTTGGACCGCATGGATGAGCTTTCCGCGAGCGCATCCGGCCAGGCTGACGCAAAATAGCTGGGCTGGCGCCCTCAACAAGCGCGGAAGAAATCACTTCGGAGGATGAAAAGTCGGCGACCCGTGATAAACTACCCGGAAGCCTGGAGCCGAAATGGAAATCACGGATAAGCTCCGCTCCGGAGGCCCGCATGCGGATTCGCTGGTTCCGCCCAACCGTTCTTAAAACGTTCACCACCCGCCGCCCGTTTGCAGCCCGGCCTTATGGCTTGCCGATGGCGCTGCTTCTGGGGCTGGCGTCGACGGCAGTTCCGCAATCCACGCCGGATGAGCCCGTGATTCACGCGAGGACGCACATCGTCCTGATGAATGTGGTCGTGAAGGACAAGAGCGGAAAGCCCGTTGACGACCTCAGCCGCGCCGATTTCAAGTTGCGCGACAATGGCCAAGAACAAAGGATCGCGCTGTTTGCGTTGGAAAAAGCCGGCGTGACCGCAACCGCGGTTTCGCGCTCGCCGGCGGCATTGACATTCACCAACAGGCCGGGGCCGAATGTCGCGGCCGTGACTGTGTTTCTGTTCGATGAATTGAATACGCAGCTCTCCGACCAGGAGGTTGCCAAGAAAGACTTCCTCCGTTTCTTACGAGGCTTGCCGGCGGCCAGCCGCGTGGCCGTTTTCGTGCTGGGCGACTCGCTGTCGTTGCTGCACGATTTTTCGCGGGACATGGCTTCGCTGCTGGAGGCTCTCGCGAAGCGCTCGAATCGCGTGAATCCCGAAGTGGAGGCCTCCATGGCGCCGCCTGCCTCGGCCAATTCGCTCACCGGCGACGAGGCGACTACCGCGCAGTGGGATAGCTTCATGCAGTCCTCTACCCAGCCCTATGTCGATTACGCCGAGACGGTGCGCGCCACTCGCACCGCGGCTGCGCTCGAAACCATCGCTGGACATCTGCAAGGCATTCCCGGCCGGAAGACGCTGATCTGGATTTCGAGCGGGTTCCCGATTCAACTGGGTTTACGGAACGAGGTGGACAGCATTCCCCAAAGTAACCCCAACGCGCGGAAGTCCAGCGGCTCGGCCGGGCAGAGCCGGCAAGCCGGCGGAACGGCAACCGGGGCGGCCGCTGGCGGCGCCGGCGGCGCGAGACCGAGCGCCGGCGCCCAATCGAATTCATCGACCGCAAATGCATCGAGCTCGGAGTTGCCGGGCGCCGGCCGGTCGTTTGAGAGCGACGTTACGCGCGCCGTGCGCGCCTTGAATGAAGCCGATGTAGCGGTCTATCCGGTAGACGCGCGTGGCCTCACCGTGTCGGCGGGTATCCAGGCGGACCGGAGTTCGATCGGCAAGCGGAGTAAGCCGCCCAAGGCCGATTTGACGCCGGATTTCGAGTACGAAACGCTCGAAACCCTGGCCGGGGAGACCGGCGGCCAGGCCTTCCACCACATCAACGACCTGAGCGCCGCGATTCAGGAGGCCGCCAGTGACGCGCGGGTGAGCTACTCGCTGGCGTTCTCGCCTCCGGCCGCCAGTCTCGATGGCTCGTATCACCGGCTGGAGGTGACCGTGAAGCGGCCGGGAGTCAAGCTGCGGTACCGGCCCGGTTATGTGGCGGCGCGCGATACAGCCATGGCTCCCGCGCTTGCCGAAGCGATCACGAATCCGGTGTCGCTGGCCGGCATCGGCTTCAACGTGAATCTCGAACCCGTGGAGGGCGGCTACCAGGCGTCTGTGACCATCGATCCGCGCAACATCACACTCGAACCCAGGGATGGTAAGTGGGCCGGCTCGCTGCAGTTCCTGGTCGTGGTGGGCAAGGTGCAGCAACTTACAACGATTCCGCTCGATTTCAGCGAAGAGAAGTTTCACCAGATTCAGGAACAGGGCCTGGTCTTGGGGGCGCGAGTGAAGACGCCGCCGGGAACGACGGGGTTCAGCCTGGGTTTCCGGGACGTTCCGTCCGGGATGGTGGGGACCCTGCACGTGCCATTATAGGGCGAAGGCCGCCAGCTACCGATAACACGAAATGGGCAATATCGGAAGCCAGGTGGACCTTACCTCGAAGTGGCGGGAGCATCAACCAAAAGTGAATCTGTGGCCTCCTCAAACCGGGGCGACGCGAATGAAAGCGCCGACTGCCCACTAAGCGGAATACAATGGAGCGGGCGATAGCAGGTTCCGAGCTTACGGGAGAAGAACACAATGGTGTCCAGAGTACGCTCAATTGTATTGCTTTCGATGCTGTGGTCGGTGGCGGGCTTCGCCGCCGTCACGCCTTATCCCCCGTACCCGGGCGCGAAGGCGAGCCCGGCTTATAAGGTGACCGTGGACGGTCAGCCGGTGTTTGTGCACCGGTTTCTGACCTACGATCAGTTCCAGTTTATGGACTATGCCAGTTTTGCTATGACCGGAAAGGTCCGGGTCACGGTCACAAATCTCGTCGGCGAGATCAATGTGCTCACCTGCGACGTGAGGCCGCTGGCTTACGGCATCAAGCCGCGGATCAGCGGGAATACGTGCAGCTTCGACCTCGATCGGCCGCGCTATCTGCTGGTGTTCCCCAACGAAGCGCCTTCTTTCGGCGCCGCCGGGTTGATGCTGTTTGCCGAACCGCCTGAGCAAAATCCTCCCAGACTGGGCGATCCGAACGTGGTCGACATCATGGATTACAAGGTTGACAATACGGGTAAGACCGTCGAAACTTCGAAGATCAATCAGGCCATCAGCGACGTCTCGGCCAAGCCTGGGGGCGGGGTGCTGTTTTTTCCGGCCGGCGGCGTTTACATGACGGGCACATTGTTGATGAAGAGCAACGTCAAGCTTTACGTGGACGCGGGCGCCCTGATTAAGGGGACCGGCAAAATGGCGGATTACACGTCCGCGCCCGCGCCTCCGGGGGCCCCTCCCGGGGCAAGGCCGCTTCGCGCCCAAGTTATCTTTGACAACGTCGAGAATGCCGGCCTGGCGGGACGAGGCGCCATCGACATGGATGGCTATCCCAAGTTGTGGTATGACTTCGCGCCCGACACGGCCGACGGACGCGCAAGAAACGAAGATGGGATCGTGAAGGACCCCCATGGGGCTGGCGCCAGGGGTTATGTGATCAACAACAGCCGCAACATCACCTTCCAGGATCTGTTGCTGCTCCGATCCGCCGAATGGACGGTGCACGTCATCAACAGCGAGCATTTCACCACCAGGAACATCAAGATCGTGAACCGCAAGCGGCAGCACCACGACGATGTCTATGACTTAACCGCCGGCAGCAAACACATCCTGATAGAGAACGGATTCGCCATGGCCATGGACGATACCTGGGCCCTCTACGGAGGCAGAGACGCCACCGCGAGCCTGGAGGACATCGTGGTGAAGGGATTTGTGAATTACACCTATGATACCGGCGTGGGCACGGGATATGGCGGCGGCGCTTCCGTCAAGCACATGCGCTTCGAGGACGTGCACTTCGTCAGCAACACGGTGGATTACGCCATCTGGTTTCAACTCGCGCCTCGGTATTGGACGGGGCGGGGGTATCCCGAGGGCCGCGGAATCGCCAAGCCTATTCCTAGTGACGATGTACGGTTTGTCAACTGCACGTTCGAAACTGATGGAGGGCATATCTGGATCGACGCCGGAGACTCGCCCTTGACGAACTTCGTTTTCGAGAACTGCACTTTCTATCACCCGACCCGGCCCAGCCTGCTGGCGGGAAAGAACGTCGGTCCGGTTCTGTTCAGGAACGTCAAGATCAATGGCGCCGTGATCCGAAACATCGGTCAGTTAAGGCGGGCTGGTTTCCTTGTTTCCGTGCCTGTCGAGTTCGAGCCCTAAGGCCGGAACCCGCGTCCAGCGTTGGGCCGCGGCAGCTCATGCGTCCCAGGCGTAGCTCTTCCCCGACGTCGCGTCCCATCAATTGACCTTCACTACGTGCAGGAGCCAGTCCTTGTACTCCAGGTTTCCCGGGTAATCCTCCGGCGTGTGAAAGCTCCGAATGGCGCCGCCGCTGACGGTCCCGCCGCGCGCCTCCTTCGAGGCCGCCAGGTCGATCCAGGTGAAGCGGAACTGGTCGGACTCCGCGGAAGAACGCAGATCGAGCTTCAACTGGCCGCCGTACCGGGCATACGCCAGATACTCCCGGCCGGGGATCGCCGAAGCTAACGGCTGAGGGTACTCGCGGGCCAGCTCCGGATGCGGCTCGAACTTCCACCATTCGATGCTCTTCAGAAACTTCGCCAGGAAACCCATCGATACCGCGCCCGGGTAATCGAGAGTATCCACACTGAGAGGAGGACTCGGCCAGGCGTCCTTCCGGGGCGGTAGCGATGGGTCGGGTATGTCGGCCCACCATTGATGCCCGCCGCCGTAAGTGTGGCCGGCCGCGCCCGAGAGAATAGCCGACCATGCGGCGAAGCGGACGTCCATGGCCGGCGCGCTGCCCTCGGCGAACTCGTACCACGGCTCGGTAATAACCACCGGCTTAGCCGGCTCGCGGGCGTAATCCCGCGAGATAATCTGCGGAACCATTTCGTTTCGCCATTTGCCGTGACCCACCTGGCTGCCATTGAAATCGAGCCATGGCTCGTCGCCCAACACGGAACCGGTGGACCACTGGGCGGAGTCGCCCATCTCGCCAGCCGTCCATCCAGGCGGAGTGTTATGCACGCCGATGGCGTGGCCGTAAGGATCCTCGCGGCGCATGAGGGCGCCCAGGTCCTTCCAGAATGGCAGGCCGAGCCCGCCGTAGTCGTACATGTTGTATTCGCCGCCCACGTTCCAGATCACGTTGTAGGCGGCCAGGCGGTGGACCACGTAGCGCGTCCACCGGCGCATCTTTTCGGGGCCCGCGGTCTTGTCGAGATTGTTGGCGCTCCACCACGGCATGATCCACAAGGTGATCCCTTGGCTGTTGGCGTAGGCGATGAACCGCTCGGCGTCGTGGATGGCATCCAGGTCCGGCGTGGCGAAGTCCCGGCCCGCAAGGCGCGTCGCATTGTTCGCTCCGAAAACGACCTGGCCGATGGTGAAACCCCGTGCGGATCGATCGTCGATCACCTGCTTGGCGCGCGTGAAGGGGATCCCGCGCTTCAGCCACGGCCACCAGGTATCTCCGATCCACAGGAATGGAGTTCTGTCCGCATATTCGAAGTAATGGCCGCCTTGCGGGTCCTTTTTGGCTACCCGCACGAACCCGTGGCGGGCGGGGTTTGCGGCTTTTTCGCCGTCGCTCCATGCGGCGCACTGGATGCTGCCCTTCACCGCCTGGAGGGCGGGGTCGGTGGACGACGCGGAGTAGGACCACTCGCCGGGCGCCGGTGGAGCGAAGCGGGCCTTCCAGGTTTTGCCGCCGTCCCAGAAGCCCGCCACGGCGTAGCTGACCCCCTTCGCCTCGCCGCTCGTTCCGGTGAACGTGACCACCACGAAGGGCTTGCCGCCATCCGGCAGGCCGTCCACATACGCATTGGCGAGCTCGGCGCTGGCGCTCATGGTGACTTCGAACGGCTCCCATGGCCGGGCCTTGGGGGTTTGAGCGGACGCCGGAAAAACGCAGATCCAGACGCCGAACGACAGGCTGAGGGCGACTCGTCTCATGATCTCTTCCTCCACACCAGCCTACCTGGATTTGGTGGCCCCCGGCAGCGTGGCTTGCCATCGGCGCCGAACCAATCTCGCGGCTGCCGGTAGTCGGCTCCATGGAGGGCGGTTCGGTTTATACTGAATCGGACCGGGAAGTCCAAAACGGAAATCCCGGTTGAGAAGCGTGCGGCGCCCGCCTCGCCCAGGCATGAGCGCGAGGGTTGGGCAGCGCCGGGCAGTGCGCTCATGATGGCGGGAAATCTTAGGATACGAGGAAAGTATACGATGAGGGCTTACGTAGTTGCAGCCGTCCTGGTTTTTTTGTTCAGCGCAGCGTTGCCTGCAGCCAAGACCCTGGACGTGTATGTGATCGACGCCGATGGCGGGAAAGCCATGCTGGTGGTGACCCCATCCGGCCAATCCATGGTGGTGGACGCGGGTTACGCGGGGTTTATCGACGAGAAATCGCAGGTTGTCACGCCCAATGACTTGGATGCGGATCGGATCATCCGGCTGGTCAAACTCGCCAATGTGAAGCAGATCGACTACATGGTGGTGACCCACTATCACAACGACCACGCGGAGAACGTTCCGAGATTCGTCGCCAAGGTCGGCATACCGGTGCGCAACTTCGTGGACCATGGGCCGCCTGTGGAACAGGACCCGCTCACGCAGGCCATATTCAAGGCCTATACCAGCGCCATTGGCAAGGCAAACCGGGTTACGGTCAAGCCGGGGGATACGATCCCGTTGAAAGGTGTGCAGGTGCTGGTGTTGACCTCGGCGGGCGCGACCATCAAGACCCCGCTGCCCGGCGCCGGAACTCCAAATCCCCTGTGCGCCGCCGCCGCTCCGGCCCCGGCCGACAATGGCGAGAACGGCGCCTCGATCGGCTTGCTGTACACCTTCGGGAAATTTCGCATGCTCGACCTTGCCGATTTGACCAAGCCCAAGGAGTACGACCTGATGTGCCCCAACAACCTGGTGGGGACAGTGGACCTGTTCATGGTGAGCCACCACGGCTTTGACTTGTCCAACTCGCCCCAGCTCGTCTACGAACTCCATCCCCAGGTGGCGATCATGAACAACGGGGCGAAAAAGGGGAACGAGCGGCAAACGGCCACGGTCGTGCGGACCTCGCCCGGGATCGTGAACAGTTGGCAGTTGCACTACACCGTGGGCGCCTTGCCGGAAAACAACGCGGCCCCGGACCGGATTGCCAACCCGCAAGAGCAGCCTGATCCCCAGAGCTTCGGCTACGTGCTGGGTGACAAGGGAGATTATATTAAGGTCTCGGCCCAGGAAAATGGGGATTTCACGGTGACCAACAGCCGGAATGGCTTCACCCAGACGTACAAGAAGCGCGAGTACCGCCCATAGATGCCTTGACCTCCTCCGAGAAGAGCGAGAACGCTGGAGCTATCGCGCTAAAATGGCCGTTTATGTCATGGTTCACCGTGCGGGCGCCGGCGTCCAGCGCTAACCTCGGGCCTGGATTCGACGCGCTGGGGCTCGCCCTCGAACTGTATCTGACGTGCCGCTTTAGGTCCGCCGAGCGGCTCTCGATTCGCGTCGAGGGGCGCGACGCCGAAGCCATCTCCACCGGCCCCGATAACCTGATCTGGCAGACCGCTGTCGCGGTGGCCGGGAAGCACGGCAGGGAGATGCCGCCCATCGAGCTCGAAATCCGCAACGATATTCCCATCGGCAAGGGGCTGGGGTCGAGCGCCGCCGCTCTCACCACGGGCGTGGTGATTGCGGATGCGCTGCTCGACCTGCGCTGGAAGCCGCTGCGCATCCTCGACGAAGCCGCGCGGCTGGAGGGACACCCGGACAATGTGGCCCCCTGCACCTTGGGTTCGGTAGTCGCGAGCGCCATCGATTCGGGCGGTGTGACGCGCTCCGTGCGCCTGGATCTGCCGCTGCGCTTCGGGGTGGCCGTGGTGGTTCCCGATTTCGACCTGCTCACCACTAAGGCCCGCGCCGTCCTGCCCGATTCCTACAGCCGCGAGGACGCCATTTTCAACGTGCAGCGCGCCGCCCTGCTGATCGCAGCCCTGGCGGCGGGATCGATCTCCGCATTCCCGGCCGCCCTGGAGGACCGTTTCCACCAGCCGTATCGCGAACCGCTGGTTCCGGGGCTGCGCGAGATCCTGAAGCTGCGCGCCCCCGGCCTGCTGGGCTGCGCGTTGAGCGGCGCCGGACCTTCGGCCCTGGTGTTTTACGAGCGGGGATATGAAAACGTCTGCGACCTGGTACGGCAGATCTTCCGCCTGCACGGCCATGAGTCGGAAACGCTGTTCGCTGGAATAGCGGAGCGGGGCTTTGAAGTGTCGAGGGAAGACTAGGCGCGGCTTGGTCCCAGGTGGGGTCAAGCCTCTTGGCTTGTCCGGCTTTGCAGCCGGCGTTCTTCGGACCTCGGCCAGGACGCCGCCTGAAACCTGGGCTACGCGCCTTTCCCGAACGGCCGCGCCGGTTCGCCATTCGGACGCTGTCAGTTGCCGGTCTGGCCGTCGCCGCGGAGCTGTTGTACCAACTGCTGGATCTTCGCCTGCATCTGGTCCAGCTTGGTCTGCTGGTCGGGCGTCAGCATGGCGTAGAGCTTGGCCATGGCGCTCGCACGGTTCGCCATTAGTTGTCCCTGCAATGCGCCACCGGCGGTGGCAAGACTCTGGATCTGGGCCGCGTCGCCAGCCTTGATCGCGGCCACCATCGCCTGGCGATTCGCCTGCAACTGGGTCCGGATGGGCGCGCCCGCCTGTTTCGCCGCCTGGAAGATGGCTTTGGCCTGCGTTTTCTGGTCGGCGGACAGGTTCAGGTTCTTGATGATGCGTTGCCGCAGGCCGGCGCCCAGAGCCAGCTTGCCCGTGCCGGTTTGCGCGATAACCGCGCCGGCGGCCAGCGCCGCCACCATTGCGAGTCCTATCAGATTTCGTCTCATCGTCGATTCACC
>JBEKPK010000005.1:0-43581 GCA_049520795.1 Bryobacteraceae bacterium | reverse complement strand
ATGGCGCCGTTGCCGAAGCGTACCTCCAGCATGCCTTCGCGCTGGGCCACATGGAACACGCGTCCGCCTTCTTCGGGCTCTTCGGGACTGCGCCAGCCCGCCGCGTCGAACACCACCCCGTCGCCGGGTTTGAGCGGGGCCAGGCGATGCGCATCGGCCGGTTCGATCCGCACGCCCTCGTAAGTCGCCTGCGCCACCCGCCCCATCAGCACGCCCCGATGGCGCGGCGCGCGGCCCTTCACCACGGCCTGGTGATCCGTTCCGTGGATGAAGTAAGGGCCGAGGCCGCGCGAATAGACTTGCTCCAGTTGCAGCTCCGTCGCGGGAGAAACCACGGATGGTCTCCCGGCCCAGGCCTCGTCCACAGCCTGGCGGTAGGCGCGCGTGGTGAGCGCCACATATTCGGCGTCCTTGTAGCGCCCTTCGATTTTCAGAGCCGAGATTCCGATTTCGACGATCTCGGGAATCTGGCGCAGGGTGTACAGGTCGCCGGGCGAAAGCAGGTAGCGGGCGTCGCCCAGCGGCTTCACGCTCCCGTCCACCAGGATCTCGTAGGGCAGGCGGCAGGCTTGCGCGCACTGGCCGCGGTTGGCGCTGCGGCCGCCCCAGGCCTCCGAGGAAAAACACTGCCCGGAATAGGCCACGCAAAGCGCGCCGTGGACGAAGATTTCCAGCTCGCCATCCACCGCCGCGCGAATGGCGCGCACCTGATCGAGCGAAAGCTCGCGCGCCAGCGTCACCCGCGAGGCGCCGAACGCCTGGGCCATGCGCACGCCGCCGGCGCTGGTCACGCTCATTTGCGTGCTGGCGTGCAGATCGAGTGCGGGCGCAATGCGCCGCGCCATCCTGGCGATTCCCAAATCCTGTACGATGATGGCGTCCGCGCCCGCCTCGGCGATCTCGCCGAGGGCCCGCGCGGCCTCCTCCAACTCGTGGTCGAACACCAGCGTGTTGAAGGTCACATACCCGCGCACGCCGCGCCGGTGCAGGGTGGCCATCACCTCGGGCAATTCGGAGACGGAAAAACCGACCTTGGCCCGCGCCGTAAAGTGTTTCAGTCCGAAATACACGGCATCCGCGCCGGCTTCGATGGCCGCGCGCAACTGCGGCCAGTATCCCGCCGGACTCATGATCTCAGGCTTTCCGCGCGTACCCATGGAAAGGTCTGCTACCAGGGTAACAGGGAGCGGGCTTTGCCGTGTTGCGTTAAACCCGAAGCGGTAGTACTCTGGGACTGTGATCCGGTCGTTCCGGGACAGGGAGACCGAGAAGGTTTTCCGGCGCGAGTTCGATCCCGATGCTTTTGAGGTCGAGATAGTGGATTATCACTGACGGACGCAAGTCATGGCAAGAAGAATTAAGATCATCCCACCGATCCATCCGGGCGAGACCCTTCGCGAGGACTTTCTGAAGCCGCTGGGCCTTTCCGCCAATCGGCTGGCGATGGAGTTGATGGTGCCGGTGACCCGCGTCAATGACATCGCGCGCGGCAAGCGGGCCATCACGGCGGACACCGCGCTCCGCTTGGCCCGCTACTTCGGTACTACGCCCCAATTCTGGATGAACCTTCAGGCGAATTACGATCTAGAAATGGCCCAGGACGCCCGCGGCCAGGACATCGCCGGCCGGATCAGGCCGCACCGGGCGGCCTGAGTGAGTTCGCACGGGAACGCCAGGTAGTCACAACCGCTTGCCCCGCGCGGCTTGTCCGGCCAGTAGAAAAGTACTTGGATGCCTGCCCTTGCCGCACAGCTTAAAGGTCCCAAAATCCTTGAACCAGTCGCCGTCTGGCACGTCGGGATCCTGGGCTTTCCACTCGGCCAATTCGAACAGGTCGTCTTCGGAAACCCGCCGTTCCTTCGCGCGATTGCGCAGATGAGCCCACTTCTGTCGCGGCAGCCGTTCCCACTGAATCTTGGGCATGCCTTCAGCGGCCGAGAATCAGAGCGCGGAATTCATCGACCAATCGATCCTGCTGCTCCGGATCGTCGCTGGCCAGGTTTTCTTTCAATCTTTCGAAGAACTCGCGCTTGCGGCGCTCCTGACTTTCGAGGCCCAGGCGGACGAGCGCCGCGATAGCCTTGCTCATGCTGGTGTCAACCGACTTGGCGTATCGCTGCACTCGACCGGCGAGACTGGGGGCCAGTCCTACCGTGTGCCGCGACTCAACCACGGGCTTGTCCCCGCCGCGGCGGCTGCGTTTGGTTGTCGTTGCGGAGTGAGGCATATACCATCAGTGTGCCTCACTACGATGCATCGTGGCAACTGCGGTTGCCGCGACGGAGGATGGCGGTGAGGGTGGGATTCGAACCCACGGAACCCGCAAAGGTTCAACGGTTTTCGAGACCGCCCGATTCAACCGCTCTCGCACCTCACCGCATAGGGGCACGCCGGACGGAATGCGCTTTTATTTTAGCAGATCGTTTGCGCGCGTCGGTTTCCGGGAGCGCACTGCGGCTCTGGCTCCGGCTGGCGAGGTGCGACAGGTTCGAAAAAGCACCTGAGACCCAAGGCGGGCAGGCGAAACCGCCTGCCCCACCAGCGCAGGCAAAGGCCCGGTGGGGCAGGCGGTTCCGCCTGCCCACTGCTCGGATTTTTATGGCTTTTCGCGGGCCGAAGGCCTATCCCGACAGACCACGAAAAACGATGGTCTGTCCCACCCACGGTTCGGCGGCGCGGCCCGGCATATCCCTGTCTACAATGAAGCATGGTCCGCCCACGGGTTCTCACGGCTATCTCGTTGCTCCTCTTCGCCGGCTGCGCGCGGCCGCCGGCTCAGCCTCGCACGCTGGCGGTGGCGGCGGCGGCCGACCTGAGTTTCGCCATGGGGGAGATCTCCGCCGTGTTCGCTCGGGCGCATCCGGGCGCCGGCGTCCGGGCCACGTTCGGTTCTTCGGGGAACTTCTACGCCCAAATCCGCAACGGGGCGCCGTTCGATGTCTTCCTCTCGGCCGACGGGAATTATCCGCGCCGGCTGTCCGAGGAGCGCATCGGAGTAGCCGACTCGCTCTTCTCCTACGCCACCGGACGCATCGTGGTGTGGGTTCCAGCGGCGTCGCGGCTCGATCCGGCCACCGTTCTGCACGATGATTCCGTGCGGCGTCTGGCTATCGCCAATCCCGAACACGCGCCTTACGGCGTCGCCGCGCAGGCCGCCATGCGCTCGCTGGGCGTGTACGACGCGCTGGCTGAGAAACTGGTGCTCGGCGAAAATGTCGCGCAGACTTTCAGCTTCGTCGAGAGCGGGGCCGCGGACGCCGGAATCGTGGCGCTGTCCCTCGCCGTGGCGCCTTCCGCGCAGGGCAAAGGCCGCTACTGGGAGATCCCGCTCAATGCCTATCCGCCCATCGAACAGGGCGGCATCCTGCTGAAGGACTCGCAGGATGCGCGCGATTTCCGCGCGTTCCTGACGGGCCCGCAAGGGCGCGGCATTCTGCAGCGCTGCGGGTTCTCGGCTCCGGAGGGACGCTGATGGATTGGCAGGCCATCTGGCTGAGCGTCAAGCTGGCCTCGGCGACCACCGCGATTCTGCTGGCGTTGGGCGCGCCGCTGGCCTACTGGCTGGCGTTCTCGCGGCGCCGCTGGAAATTTCTTGTCGAAAGCGTGGTGGCGCTGCCTCTGGTATTGCCGCCCACGGTGCTCGGGTTTTACGTATTGCTGGCCATCGGCCCACGCAGCCCGGTGGGCGCGCTCTATGGCAAGCTGACGGGCGGCATGTTGCCCTTCTCGTTCCAGGGCCTGCTGCTGGCTTCGGTGCTCTACAGCCTGCCGTTCACCGTGCAGCCGATCGCCGCCGCGTTCGCCTCCGTGGACCGCAAGCTTCTCGAAGCGTCCTGGTGCCTGGGCGTCTCGCGGGCCGCAACGTTTCGCCGCATCGTGGTTCCGCTCGCGCGGCCGGGCATCGCCACCGGCGCCGTGCTGAGCTTCGCGCACACCTTGGGCGAGTTCGGGGTGGTGCTCATGGTGGGCGGCAACATCGCGGGCGTTACGCGCACGGTTTCCATTTCCATCTACGACCGCGTCGAGGCGCTCGATTACGCCGCCGCGGCGCAAACCTCGCTGTTTCTGCTGGCCGTCTCTTTCACCGCCCTGGCGCTGACATACGCTTTCCAGCGGCGGTTCTGGTCGCTATGGACGATGAGCTGATCTGCCGCTGCCGGAAGCGGCTGCCTTCCGGTTTCGAAGTGGACGCCGAACTGCGCGCGCCGCTAGCCGAATCGCCGGTCACGGTGCTCTACGGTCCTTCCGGCGCCGGCAAGACCACCTTGCTGCGCCTCCTCGCCGGGCTCGAGGAACCGGACTCCGGCGAGATCGTATTTCGCGGGCGCGTCTGGTTCGATTCCGCGCGCGGCGTGCACCGGACGCCGCAGGAGCGCCGCGCCGGCTTCCTTTTCCAGGACTACGCCCTGTTCCCGCATCTCACCGTGGAAAGCAACGTGGAGTACGCCGCGCCCAAGGGGGCCGGCGCGAAGTTCCTGGGGGCGTTCGGCATCGCGGACCTCGCCCGCCGCTACCCGCGCCACATTTCGAGCGGCCAGCAGCAGCGCGTAGCCCTGGCCCGCGCCCTGGCGGCGCAGCCGGCGCTCCTGCTGCTCGATGAGCCGCTCTCGGCGCTCGACGCGGCCACCCGCCTGCGTGCGCGCCGGGAACTGCGGCAGGCGCTGGTCGCGGGCGGCGTGCCTAGCATTGTGGTGACCCACGACCGCATGGAGGCCGTGACCCTGGGCGACTGGATGGCGGTGGTTCTCAACGGGCGCATACGCCAGGCCGGTCCGGCGCCGGAGGTATTCCGCCGCCCGGCCGACGCGGAGGTGGCCGAGTGCGTGGGTGTCGAGAACATCCTGGCGGCGGAGATCGCCGGCCGCGATGGCGGTCTGCTGACGTTGCAGGTTGGGACCGCGCAACTCCAATGCCTGGATAGCGACGCAGCCCGCCCCGGCCCCCTGGTGTGGGCCTGCATCCGCGCCGAGGACGTGGCCCTTTCGCGCGACGCGGGGCCGCCTTCGAGCGTCCGCAACCATATGAACGCGCGCGTTCGCTCGGTCAGCCTGGAAGGACCGCTGGCGCGCGTGGATCTGGACTGCGGTTTCCCGCTGACGGCAGCCATCACAGCGAGGTCCGCCGCGGAGTTGGATCTCAAGCCGGGCTACGCGGTCTCGGCGGCGGTGAAAGCCACTGCCGTGCATCTCGCTCCCGCGCTACCTGGCGCGTGGCTTCGAGCGTGATTCCGTGGGCCACAAGAATGTCGTTCGCCGGCCCGGTTTCCCTCAATATGCCCAATACAAGGTGCTCCGGGCTGATGTGCTTATGCATAAGCCGCTCGGCCTCCTCGGCTGCATATGCGAGGATGTGTTCGGATTGGTGGCTTAGAGGCAAGTCCACGCTCGTCACGATCTTCTTCTGCGGCTGTGTCTGACAGTTCCCGGCCGCGGCTTTCAGTTGAGCCAGGCGTTCGGGCTCGCCGGCCGCCAGTTCGAGCATGAGGTCCCCGGCTCCGCGCAGGGTCCCCAGAAGCAAGTGCGTCGCCTCGACTTCCCGGGAACCGAGATGCGCGGCCTCATAGTGGGCAAAGAAGATGATGCGCCGCGCCTTCTCCGTGTAGCGTTCGAACATGCTGTGAGTGTACACGAAACGGCCGGGACGCGCCGCGGCGGGTTCGCTCGGTCCCATTTCCGGACACTCGGTTGGTGCTAATGTGTGTTCAGACATTGCGCATCAACTGTTTGGCTTATGGCCACCGGAGTGCCCGGTGGAGCACAAAATGAAAGCATCGGAAGTCCCCATGCCCTCGATCCTGATAGCCGACGATCAGACGGATGTCCTCGAAGCGCTAGGCTTCCTGGTGAAGGCCGAAGGCTACCATTCGGAAGCCGTGACGTCGCCGGCGGGTGTGATCGAAGCCGTGGAATCGCGCCAATTCGATGTCGTGCTCATGGATCTGAATTTCGCGCGGGATACCACGCCGGGCGAGGAGGGGCGAGACCTGTTGAGCCGGGTAACTGCCTGCGATGCGACTCTTCCGGTAGTAGTCATGACCGCCTGGGGCTCGGTGGAACTAGCTATAGAGGCCATGCGGCGTGGGGCGCGGGACTTCATTCAGAAACCTTGGGACAATGCGCGCCTGGCGGCGATTCTGAAGACGCAGATCGAGTTGGGGCGGGCGTTGCGGAAGGTCCAGCGCCTGGAAGAGGAGAACCACGCGCTACGGGCGGGGCGCGCCGCGCCGAGGTTGGAGAACCGCGGCGACGGGCCGGGCTGCATGGGCTACCCGCGGCTGCCGGGGTGACCCCGGATCGGGCCGGCGAGTTTTCACGCCTCTACCTGGGGTTGAAGGTGAGGACGATATCGGTCTGCGATTCCACGGGGACGCCGTCGAGCACGGCGGGCTTGTAGACCCACTGGCGGACGGCATCGGTGGCGGCGCGTTGCAGCAAGGTGGGCCCGGACACGGCTCTGGCGCTCTTGATTCTTCCATCTACTCCGATTACGGCCTCGACCTTCACCTCGCCGGAGGCGCGGGTGCGCATGGCGATGGCGGGGTACTCGGGGGCCTTGCGGGACACCAGCTCGGGAGGACGGAGTTGACTGGACCGCACCGGAGCGGGCGCGCGGGTCTCGGCGGGAGCCGGAGCGGGCATGGCGGTCCGGGCGGGTACGACGGCGCCGAAGTTGACGGAGGCGGGAGCGGTCTGAACCGGACTCGCGCCTAGGCCGGGGGCATCCGGCATATCGGATGCGAGCGCCGGGCGCAGGCGTTGCGCCAGAGAGGCGGCCTGGAACGGCCGGGACCCGGTAGCGAGCTTGGTGGGAGCGGGATCGGGCTCCGCCTCTGGGGCATCGCCAGCCCCGGCAGCGGCAGCGGCGGTCGGCGACGGGCTGGGGTTGGACGGCGCAGCGCCGGCCTTGCCCGCCGGGACCGACTTGGCGGTTTCCGCCGGCATGGGCGAGGGGCGTGTGCGCAGCACCCGAACGGATTCGGAGGTCGTTTTGGAATTATCCGCGCCGGTGACCTCCAGGTGGAAGCTCACGTCGGCCGTCACCGGGGTGTACATAATGCTGCCGACTTGCGGATCTATCGGGGTATTCTCACTGCGGTCGCCGTCAATGATGGTCAGGACCCCTTTGCGGGCGTTTCGAATGGCGTCGGAATCGCGATTCCAGGTGAGCAAAAGATCTCCGGCGCTGTGTTCCACGCGGAGCGTGAGCGGGATGGTGGGGCGGCCGCTGCGATGGTGCAGCACGCCGGGGTAGAGGACGAGCATGCCCGAGCAGGCCAGCAGGGCCGCGGCTACGGCTCCCCAAAACCAGGGCACTCGCTTGCGCCGCGGCGCGGAGGGCGTGGCGCTATTCGACGCAGCCTCCTCCTGGGCGGGTTCCTCAGCCGGCTCCGCGCGCACGGGGGCTTCGGGGGCCGCGGGCCGCGCCTCTTCCACAGTCGCCGCCGGCGCCGGCGGCGGAGCTTCGGGGATAGGCGGCTGGGGAGCGGGCGGAGCGGGCAGAGCGACCCTCAGGCGCGAGGTCATGGGCACCACTTGGCCGCGCGCGGGCTTGGCCGGCGGCGGGGGCGCATCGGGCGCCACCGCTTTGGGCGCGGACGACGGGCCCTGAGGAACCACCAGCGAGGCCGGCAGCAGCGCGGATTGGAACGGGAACTCGAGGCAGCTCGCCTCGCCGGGGGCTTGGCCGTTCTCGCGGATGAAGATGCCTCCCATGCTGGGCTTGGTGGCGAAGGGGCGCACCAGCAGGGCCACGGCTTGCGGATCCCGAAAATGCGATTCCATGAGCGCGAGGTCTTCGGTGTCCAGGGCCAGACCCTTGCGGGTTTGACTCCGGAAGAAGCCGACTACCTGTACTCCATCCTTGTGGCAGCGCGCCAGGGCCGTCTGCAGGTTCCCTTCGTCGGCATCGGAAAGGTGGAACAGGGGACCGCGGCTGTAGTCGCACGAAATCAACTCGTAGTCGTCAATCGAGACCACGGCGGGCGTTCCGGGAAGGACGTTGCCGAGGAGCAGTCCGCCAATTTCCGAGCCGCGCGAGCTGATGGAACGGAAAGTCTCGACGGCCGCGCGATCGAGCCGGTCGACAACCTGATGCGAGATTCGCACCGAGACTGGCTTGCCCGGCGCCTCCCAAAGATAATACGGCGAAGCAGCGGGACTGGGATCGGGACGCTGCGCGAGACAGGACGCCTCACTCATCGGATACCTCCGCGGCTGGCTGACATCGCTCAACCAGTTCCAGGACGATTGTACTTGAACTTCTGCGGCATTGGTAACCAATTTCGCTTTGTACTAACCAAAATTAGCAGCGCGATTAGGCGACATCTCAACAGTTGTTAACTATAGATAACATAGTTAGTTAACTCTTCAGAACAGAAGCGCCGTTACCACTATTTATCTTTTAATTCCGTACTGCTCGGTCTATACTGCTTGGCATAATGAACGCGAAGAACTGCATGTTATGCGGGCGGCCCCTGGGACGAATCCGGGTGGGGGCAGGCGGGGACTTCTGCTCCCGCGAGCACCGCAATCAGTACCGTCTTCGCCGCGGCATGGACTGCCTGACCGAGGCCAACAAGGTTTCCACCCTGGCCAGGCGGCGGGAGAACCCCAAGGCGCTTTTCGCGGCTGCTGCGCCGGGAAACGCCAAAGCGGCGCCGCGCGGTTTTCTGGAAGCGCCTTCGGTGATGCTATCGGCCGCCGGGCGGCCGGCGGCTCTGGAGCGAAGGGTTTCGTGGAATTTCGGAGGTCGTCTTCCGAAAGCGGGGATGGCCCAGCTTCGGCACGCCTCGGCCGGATCGAGCGGCGAGCCGCGGGCATTCGGGATGAAGCTCTCGACTGCCGTCAGGCCGGTGGGAACGGCCTGGGCGGCGAAGCCGGCGGTAGTGTACCAGACGGCTCTGGGAGGCCGGGATGGCAAGCTCAGGAAAGTCGCGCCGGCGGCGAGCATGGGGAATGCCTTTCGCGTCTCGGCCCGGGTGGCCTTCCGCCAGCCGCCGTCAGGCGCGGCGGGACGCTCCCTCATGGCTGCCGGGCGGGCAGGGCCGCCGGCGGCGAACGGCCTTGCGGCTGCAACGCGGACGGTTCCACTGCTCGGTCCCTCGCGGGTTGCCGCGGCGGGGCTGGGCGGCTCCCGCATGGCGTACGGAGAGATGGGATTTACGGGATCGCCGGACGCCCCGGCGCCGGTGGAATGGGTCGGCCTTGTTTTTCGAAAAGGGCTCGGCAGGGAGGCTCGGATATCATGACCAGCACGGTACAGAATCTTCGCATAAATGAATCGGAGGCGCCCGAGAAGGGCGCCCCGCCCGGACCCGGAACACTGGCCCGCGCGGTGGCGCTGCACCTTTCCGGGAAGCGCGAGGAAGCGCTCGAACAGTTGCAGCGGGCCGCGGCGGGCGGCCAGGCTTCCCCCGAGATATTCCGCGCCATGGGCCATATCGAGTTCGAGCTGGGACGCTTCGAGGGCGCCGCCAAGAGCTACCGCGCCCTGCTGCGGATCAAGCCGCAGTTCGCCATGGGCTGGTTGAACCTGGCGGTGTGCCTGGAGCGCAGCAGCGCCTGGGACCAGGCGGCCGAGGCCTTCCACAAGGCCAGCACGCTCGACGCCACGAGCCTGGAGGCGCGCCTGGGCCTGGCGCTGTGTTATTTGCGGCTGGAAGACCCCCAGAGCGCACTGCGCGGATTCGAGCGCTGCCTGGAATTGGCGCCCGATCACGAGGACGGGCTCTTCGGTAAGGCGGCGGCCCTGCAGTCCCTGGGCCAGCTTGACGAAGCGGCCAAGCTCTACAACCTCATTTTGCAGCGTGACCCGGAATCCGAGGAACCGCTCTCCAACCTGGTGCTGATCGGGATGCAGAAGCAGGACTTCGACATGGTCAGGGAGTACTCGGAGCGGCTGCTGGACCTGAAGCCGGATTCGACAGTGGCCCTGGAGGGGCTGGCGGCCTGGGCCTGCGCGGCCGGAGACCATGCCCTTTCGGCGAAGTTCTGCAACCTGCTGGTCTCCGCCGTGCCAGGCCATTTCGAAGCCTGGTTCAACCTGGCGCTGGCGCATCAGAAAGCCGGCCGGTGGGACCAGGCCGCGGAAGCTTATTTGGATGCCCTGAAGGTGCGGCCGCAATCCTGCGAGGCGCACACGAATCTGGGCATAGTCCGCGAGCAGATGGGCGACGCGGCCGGTGCCCGCGCGGCTTACGAGCGTGCGGCCCAAGCCGACCCGGGCTCCCTGCCGCCACTCTGGAACATGGCTCTGCTACTGGAGCGCTCCGGGCAGTTGGAGGAAGCCGAGCGCTGGTATGCCCAGGTTCTGGAGAAAGCTCCCAAGGAAGAAGAAGCGCGCTTTCGGCTGGGCTATCTGCGGCTGCAACGCAGCGATTACCGCGCCGCAGCCGACGCCCTGGAAGGCTGCCTGAAATACCGCCCGCAATGGCCCGAAGCCTTCGCCAACCTGGCGCTGGCCTATGCCGGATTGGGCGACCGCGCGCGCGCCGAACGCCTCTACGAGAAGCTCCTCGAAGCCGATCCGAAGTCGCTCGACGCCTTGCGCGGGCTCGCTTCGCTGGCCGCGCAGGCCGGCGACCTGGATGCCGCGCTCGAGTTTCATGTGCGGCTGATCGACCTGGGCGAGCGCTCCCCGGAAGTGCTCTACAACGCCGCTCTGATGTACGAAAAGGCCGGGCAGAACGAGAAGGCCGTGCGCCTCTATCGCGACGCGCTGGCGCAGAACCCCGAAATGCCCGAGGCGTTGCTCAACCTGGGGCGGATTCTCGAAGCGCTCGGCAAATCGGACGAAGCCCGCGCATGCTGGACAAGGGCGCTGGACGCCGAGCCGGCGCTGGCGCAGGGGTACTTCGGGCCAGCCATCGAGTAAGGGGGCCGGCGGCGCGAATGGGCGAATAGCCTATCGCAACCACGAACGCGTCCCCAATCTCTTGAACGAAGTCCGAGCCGGGCAATAGCCGCGCCGGGGCGCGCTACGGCGGCGTCTCGCCTGTCGACGCCCGTCCCTTACTAGCCTGCATATCTCACACCCCACTCTCCGATGTGGGACAGGCGCTTCCGCCTGTCAACCCGAGCGAAGCTCGGGCGCCGCCCACTGAAGCCGGTTGACGTGACGGGGACTCCCCAGGACCGCTTTTGGGGCCAATGTCCGAGTGGGCGACCATCCGATCGCACTGGCCGCGGGCCCTCAGAACGCCGTTTTGGCGGACCAGTTCGGATTTGTGACGGCAGGTCAACCCCGCCTTGTGTGAACACCTTGGAGCGGGTCGACTTGGGTGGCATCACAGTGCTAAATTATGTCACGGATTGACTTTTGCTTGGAAACCGTCATGAGTTTGTCGAAAGACGCGCGACTCCAAAACCTGGAAGAGGCCATACGACTGCTGATGGGTAGTCTTCACGGCCAGTGCTTCATGGGTGTTCTCCTTGATGAGCGTTACGACGTTGACGAGCGAATCCTGGGGACAACCTGGGATGAGCTCAAGAGCCGGTCACTTGTCAGGCAAACGAACAGTCGGTGGTCTTACACGTTGTCCGGGCGCGGATGGATCTTAGGCTTGAAGCTGCTGGGCGAGTTCGGTACTGATGAAATGAGAGGCAAAGTGGGAACGCTTTGCTCTGTATTGAAGGCGAAGGTGAAGGGGCGTGCCCATGCAAATTATGCAACGGTAGGCGACATCGCGACGGAATCCGGACTGTCAGATGGTTTTGTGCGAGATGCGATCGAGTCTGATCTGATCCGGGAGCTGTTTGGAACGAAAGGCGCGGAGTGGAGCCCCCAAGACCGAGGTAGCTCCATTCGGATTCCGAACGACTTTGGATTGCCGCCGCTATCCTGAGTTCAGCGTCTTACAGGGATTACTGAGGTGGAAACGTGGCCGCGGCTCTTCACGGCCCACAGGTCCTTGGACGCCGCTTCCGGGGAACTTGACGGCAACAGCGCACTTCGACGGGTTGGGGACAGCCCGTCAGCTGGCAGCACGCTACCCTTCACTTCCGCCTCGGCGGTCCAGATTTGCAGGACCGAGGGGCGGCCTGAAGATCGGAGGATTTCGGAGCATCAACGATAGCCAGGAGACGCGCTCAAGGCTTCAATGGTCGGAATGTAGCTGAGGCCAAGATTTTGCGAACCCGGTGGGGGTCCGCCCACGAGTCAATCCACTTGAAGATTTCGTCGAACATGCGGAACGTACTGAGGAGAGGTTCCGGCTTGACGTCCGCCAATTGAAACCCGTGAAAAATGGGGTTTCGAATCTCGCGATAGAAACGCTGGACCATATTCCACAAACCGGTGTCGTACGATTTCAACGGGGCGTTCGCGTTCGCATAGTAGGGGATCTTGTTGTAGTGGGCATCAGCCATGGATCTCGCCAAGGTGTTTGGGTGGCGAATAGCGTGCCTGAGCTCTTCGGTTAGACGATTGCTGAAGAGCAACTCTTCTACGGTCGAGTTCTGGAGGGTGCACTCGATGCCGACGATAGTTGTTCGAAGCAAGGTCGTAAAATACGAGCCCGGGTCCGCATAGGTGACAGTCACATCTCCCTGTCCGAACTTCCACGCGTGCAACCTTTCAGCGAGGCTTTCGGCAAAAACGATCTCTCTATCGTGTGCGTACTGGAACCGTAGGTTCATGGTGGGGATGTTTTGAACGGTCAAGCCGAAGATAAGCGTTTTGGGGGCCAAGGCCTCCTCCAGATTGTTGCGCCGTTGCATCGCTACCATTTTGTCGCCCGAACCGGACTCCGGGAGCCGCGCCAGTTGGACGCAAGCCGCCCCACGGAAGCGTCTCGCCCGGCCCCGCCCGTCCGCGTACTGGCGCCTCACTCTGGTTCGCGCGGAATTCACGGCCAAGAACGCGCCCCAGCACGGCCACTGGCGTGGCGCAGTGCAAGAGCCGCCCCTTCGCGTCTCGCCCGATGCCATCAGCCGTTGCCGGAGCAGACCTACAGCCGCCTCAGGAGGGAGGCCTAACGGGTACCAGGTCCCTGCAACAGCCCTGGCGCGCGAGGCCATGCGCCAGGCGATCGCCGCCTACGCCGAGGAAATGGCGGGCACGAATCTCGACCTCGACCCCGTCTTGGAGTCCGCCGGAATCGAGCATGCCGCTCGCTACTCCCCCACCCAGTACCTCGCGCTAGCCGTATCCGTCTCCCACAAGCGCACCCAGGCCACGCGCACCCCGTCCCTGCTTTTCAGCTCCCCGGCGATCTCGTCGTAGATGTACTTCGCCATGTTCTCGGCCGACGGATTGATCTTGTCGAAGGGCGGGAAATCGTTCAGCCACTGGTGATCCATGCGGTCTAGCACCGCGTGGACCACCCTTTTCAGCTCCACGAAATCCACCAGCAGGCCGATAGGGTCCAACTGCTCCCCTTGCAGAGCCACCTCGCAGCGATAGTTGTGGCCATGCACGTTTTCGCATTTGCCGCGATAGTTCCGCAGGGCGTGGCCGGCGGCGAAAGTCTCCTCAATGGTCACTTCAAACATCGAAAAACGCCTCCACGTCCCGCGCTTCGGTGGTCATCCTATAGTCCGGCAGGCTGTCCAGGAACACCTGGCCGTACCGCTGCTTAGTAACGCGATTATCCAGCAGAACCAGCACGCCCCGATCGGACCGGCTGCGGATCAGCCGCCCGAAGCCCTGCTTCAGCGCGATAGCCGCCTGGGGAATCTGGTAGTCGTAAAACGGATTTCCCCCCGCGTTGCGGATGCATTCGATCCGCGCGGCCACCACCGGGTCGTTGGGCACCGCGAACGGCAGTTTGTCTATGATAACGCAGCTCAACTGCTCGCCCGGCACGTCCACGCCCTGCCAGAACGAGGATGTGGCGAACAGCACGCAATGCGGCGTGGCGCGAAACTCCTCGAGCAGCGCGCTGCGGGGCCGCGTTCCCTGCAGCAGGGTGGGGTACTCGATCTCAAAGGAAACGATGTCGTGGATCGCGCGCATCTGTTGATAGCTGGTGAAGAGCACAAACGCCCGGCCGCGGCTGTGTCTCAGAATGCGCAGGACTTCCGCCGCCGCCATCTTTGGAAACGCCGGGCTGCGCGGCTCCGGCAGGCTCTGCGGCACGTAGAGCAGGGTCTGTTTGGCGTAGTCGAAATGCCCCGGCACAATCAGCGTGCGGGCGCCTTCGGCTCCCAGCCGCTGCTTGACGAAGTCGAAGCTCCCCGCCACGGCCAGCGTCGCCGAGGTGAGAACCACCGTATCCACCTGGTCGAACAAGCGCTCGGTAAGGATGCCGGCCACGTTGATGGGCGTGGCCTGAATGAAGCAGCCGCGCCCCCGCTTCTCCACCCAGTACACGTACTCTTCTTCGTCGGATTCCATGGTGAACCGCAGCCGGTGGCCTATCTCCTCCGTGCGCCGCTGGAGCGGGCCGACCTCGTCGGGCGGGTTCTGGAGCAGCTTGAGGTGCGAACCTATGAGATCGAAGGCGGCCAGCAGGCCGGCGTAGATCTCTTCGTTCTCCTCCACGAACGCGGGCCGGCCGTGGAACGCGGCGCGCCGGTCGCCTTCTCCGAAGAGGCCAAAAAAACGAATGGTCAGTTCGTCCAGGCGAGCGAGAATGCGGTCCAATTCGGGGGATCCGAATTTCTTGAGGCGCCCCACCGCGGCGGTATCGCGCCGCAGTTCCTGAAGCTGGTAGTTGCTCACCGAGACGCCGAAATATTGGCCCGCCACGTCTTCGATTTCGTGCGCCTCGTCGAAGACCACGGCGTGATACTCGGGGAGGATTCCGCCTTCGTAGTTGTCGTCTTTGAGAGAAAGATCGGCGAAAAAGAGGTGGTGGTTTACGATGACGATGTCGCTCTCCGCCGCCCGCTGGTGCATCAAGGTGATGAAGCAGCGTTCGAAGTTCTTGCACTTCGCGCCGGAGCACATCTCGCTTCGCGCGTCGAGCTTGGCCCAGACGGTACTCGATTCCGGCAGAAGTTTGATCTCGGCGCGGTCGCCGATTGCGGTGGTTTTTTCCCACTCGCGAATCCTCTGAAAATCCGAGAGTTCCTCCAACCCCGCCAGCATCGGCTCTTTTTCGGCGTCATAGATCTTCTGCCGGCAGGCGTAGTTGCCGCGCCCCTTCATGTAGCACACGCGCAGCGGGCGGGGAAAGTGCTGCTGCAGGAACGGTACGTCTTTGAAGAAGAGCTGCTCCTGCAGGTTCTTGGTCCCCGTGGAAACCACGATCCGCTGGCCGGAAAGCAGCGCCGGCACAAGGTAGGCGAGCGTTTTCCCGGTTCCGGTCCCAGCCTCGACGATGAGGCGTTGCTTCTGGGCCAGCGCCGCCTCTATGGCCTCGGCCATTTCCAGTTGCCCCGGCCGGAACTCGTAGTTCGGATGCCACTTGGAGAGCGCGCCATGACGTGAAAAGAATTTCCGCGCGCCGCTTGTTCGGGCCTCCGTGGGCATGGGGATGATTCAATTCTAGCGTCTGTTGGGCCAGGCTTTCAGGCGGCGTGGTACGACGTCGGCGGGCGAGTATTCCACGCTCATAAATCCCCGCCTCTCAATTTCTGTTAAGGCTACCCGAAGGCCGCTGGAACCGGGCAGTTTCGTGCCGCTGACGCTTTCCAGGCCGGCCCCCGGCGCGAGTTGCTGGCGGATACTTACTACTTCGCCTACCACGAACACAGCCGGCGGCTGGACCTCGACCCGGCCTTCCGCCACGTCGCGCAACGTCGCAGTAACGATGCGCTCGCGCGGCGTCGAGCCGTTTTCGATGAAGGCTGCCGGCGTGGCTGGCGGGCGGCCGGCGGCCATGAGTTGCGCGGCGATGGAGGCGCGGTTCTCCACGCCCATCAGGATTACTAACGTGTCCACGGCCGCGTAGCGCGTCCAGTCGGTGAGTTGGCCCTCCCGGCAATGGCCCGTGGCCACGGCAAAACTCGCCGCCACGCCGCGGAAGGTCAACGGGATTCCCGCCAGGGCGGGAACCGCGACGGCGGAGGAGACGCCGGGCACGATTTCGGTTTCGATTCCGTGCGCGGCCAGAAAGGCCCACTCTTCGGCCCCGCGTCCGAAGACCATGGGATCGCCGCCCTTGAGGCGGACCACCCGCTTCGGCCGCCGGCCGTACTCCAGCAGCAGCTTCAGAATCCGCTCCTGAGCCTGGCTCTGCTCGCCCTCGTGTTTCCCGGCGTAAATGCGCTCGGCCCCGGGGCGGATCAGTTCCAGAACCTCGGGGCTTACCAGGCGGTCATATACCACTACGTCAGCCTGTTGGATCAGCCGCCAGGCCTTCACGGTCAGCAGATCGGGATCGCCCGGACCCGCGCCGACAATGTACACTTTTCCCATTTCAGCCATCCGTCAAACCAACGCCGGTGAACGTGTGAATCCCGCATTCCAGCTTGCGCCCACCCCAGCGGCCGGAGCGCGGGTTGGCGGCGTCCAGCGGCAGCGAGGTGCAGGGCTCGCAGCCGACGCTCGTGTATCCCTTTTCGTACAGCGGCAGGGCCTCGATGTCATGCGCGTCCAGGTAGCCGGTCACGTCTTCCCAAATCCAATCCGCGATGGGGCTGAGCTTCCACAGGGGCTTGCCGTCGGGCAGAAGATGGCGCTCGATCTTGCGAAGATTGGCGCGCGTGGGAGACTGTTCGCGCCGCAACCCCGTGAACCACACTTCGTAGGGCGCAAGGCCCCGCATGAGCGGCTCCACTTTGCGCAGTTGGCAGCAGCGCGCCGGATCGGTCTGGTTCAGGATGCCGAATTGGGCCTCCTGCCGGGCTACGGTCAAATCCGCCGAGAGATTTACCACGTTCAGGTTCCACTGTTGGGCCATACGGTCGCGGTAAGCGAGGGTTTCGGCAAAGTGGTATCCGGTCTCGAGGAACAGGACCGGAATGCGCGGCGCGAGACGCCGCAGGTGATCGAGCACCACCATATCCTCGGCCTGGAAACTGCATGTGAAGCAGGCCGCTCCGGCCTCGAGCGCCAGCCGGATCAGCTCGGCGGCGGCCAGCGATTCCTGCGATTCCGGACTGAGATCGAAAACAGACATGCATCTCTCCTACTAGACCTTACTCTGCCGCGGCCCGAGCTTCGCTCGGGTCGACAGGCGGAAGCGCGTGTCCCACCAGGGTGGGGCAGGCGCTTGCGCCTGCCAACGCCTCGATCAGGTTTCGCAACTCGGCGCGCGCGCCTTCCGCATCCCCACCGCGGATGCGCTCCAGGCAATCAGAATCCACCAGCCGGCCCCACAGTTCTTTGCGGCGTCCGAAATCGGGGACGCGGGCCGCGATTTCCGCGCGAAGTTCGCCCAGCATTTGCGCCATGACTGCGTACTCGGGCCCCACATCGCGCTCGATTTTCCGGCGCAGCCTCACTCCCAGCGCCGGGCACTTGCCGTTGGTGGAGACGGCGACGGTGATATCGCCCTGACGATGGATGGCCGGATAAGTGAACCCGTATCGCGGCGGATCGTCCACGGCGTTGAAGAGCATGTTGCGGGCCATGGACTCGCGCCACGGCGCTTCGTTGCGGGACTTGTCCTCGTGAGTCGCAACGGCCAGGAAGAACCCCGACAAGTCTCCCGTTCGGTACTCGCGCCGCTTCCAACGAATGGCGCCGCTCGCCGCGAGCGTTTGGATTTCCTGGTGGGCCTCCGGCGCCAGCACGGTCACCTGGGCGCCGGCGCTCAGAAGACCGCGCACCTTATCGGGCGTGGACCATCCGCTTCCAATTACCAGGCACCGGCGGCCTTCGAGGTTGAGACAAACGGGAAAGTTCCAGGCCATCGTCATTGCTCCCGAGGCGCATGCACGGCGATGCGCAAGCGCTCGCGCGCGGCGCCCAGCCGCTCGAGGTGGAACTCGACCGCGCCGTAGACCGCCTGGAGGGCGCTCTCGATGGCGGGCTCGAGCGAAGCGAAGGCATCGTCCGTGTTCGGCGCCAGGGCACGGTCGTTGATAATGATTTCGATGTCGCGCCCGAAGCGGAGCTTGCCTTCGAACTCGGGCTCTTCTTCCAGACGGCGGCACGCCGCCAGCGCGGCGCGCAGAGCCTGCGCGATGTTTTCCGCCGCGCCGGCTTCGATGGGGGCCTTGCGGTTGTAAAGAAGGCCCAGGCGGCTGGCGCCATTATCGAGGCTGTAGTTGGCTTCATGGCCCACCAGGACCACGCCCGGCCCGGCGGGCACGTGGCGATAATCGGCCACGTCGATCAACAGCTCTTCGACAACGCTCTCGCGAATCCAGCGTTGGAACACGGCTGGGGCGGCGGCGAGGACCTGTTCCGAAACAACCACTCCCTGACGGGGCGCCCCCTGGGCCCGGCTCGGATCGGCGAATATCTTTACATTCACGTGCTGTATCATGGGCCAACCGTTCCCTGACGGGGCGCCCTCTGGGCCCGGCTCGGATACGCCCTTGCGTTCACTTGCCGCGGCATAGAGGGCCTTTAAACGACGCTGTTGGCAGGCGGAAGCGCCTGCCCCACCCGAAGCTCAAGCAGAGTGGGACAGGCGCTTCCGCCTGTCAACCCGAGCGAAGCTCGGGCGCGGCCGCCATGCCGAGATAGCAGGCGTGGCACGCCTCGATGAAAAGCTGCGCCTCCTCGATAAGCTGACGGGCGGCTTCCTCCGTATGGACGCCGGCCGTGTTCTCGTGCGCTTTGAAGAAGTAGTTGCTCAGCGCGCCGCCGCGGAAGCGATCCCAAAACATGCGCGTATCTACCAGCTCCGTGCGAAACGCCCCGACAATCTCGTCCGGCGAGCCGCCGAAGGGGAGATCCCTGTGCCGAAGCAGCGCGGCGGCGCCGTGAAGCATGGATTCGTACGCCTGCCTGGCTGCGGCCTCTATCTCGGCCTTCTCCAGTTTCAATTGCGCTTCGAAGGCCTCGCGCTCGCAGGCGGCCAACTGGAACTCCACCGCCGGAACCACTGCGCCGGCGCACTCTCCCGTGGCGATGTCGCCTATGCTGAACTCGCGCGGGTCGCCCCAATCGCTGTAGAGAGACGGATCGGCATCGTGAGGCGGAACCTCCATCAGGTCCTCCAGCGTGCGCCGGCATTCGGCCTTGCCGATGCGCGCGATGAAAGCCTGGAACGTCTCGCCGCGCTCGCGCTGGCCGACGTAGCGGCCGGTGATGCGGTCCACCACCTCGGGGATTCTCTTCGAAGGGACCGCTCCCACGGCCAGGCCGTAAGACGCAGCGTTCCCGGTCCATTGCCCGCCCAGCACCACCTGGAAATGCGGCACCGCGTAATCGCCCTTTTTGCGGCTCACGCCATAGAAGCCCAGGTCGGCCACGTGATGCTGGCCGCAGGAATTGAAGCAGCCGCTGATCTTGATGCGCAGGCTCTGCACGGCCTCATCGAGTTGGAATGCGCGACCGGCCAGGCGCGTCCGTAGCTCGGCCGCCAGGCCGCGCGAAGAGGCGATGCCCAGCTTGCAGGTGTCCGTGCCGGGGCAAGCGGTGACATCGAGAATCGTACCGGCCCCGGGGGCGGCGAGCCCGGCGGCATCGAGCGCCGCGTGCAGCTCCGGAAGATCGGCGTCGCTTACCCAGCGCAACACCATATTCTGGTCCACGGTGGTGCGGATAGTGTCTTTGATGAACCGGCGCGCGATATCGGCCAGGGCGCGCAATTGATCGGCGGTGATGTCGCCCAGCGGCAGCGCCACCGTCACCGTGCTGTAGCCCTGCTGCCGCTGCGGATAGACGTTGGTGGCTGCCCAGCGGGTATATTCTCCGGATGACTCGCCTATCCGAACCAGCGAGGGCGGTTTCAAACGCGGCTCCTCCGCGTGCTCCACTTGTTTCAGATAATCCGTCCAGCGCGGGTCGAAGGGCAGGCTGGCCCGTTCCTCCGCCACCAGCTTGCGGAATTCCTCGATTCCCAGCTTGCTCACCAGGAATTTCAAGCGCGCCGTATTGCGGTTCTTCTTTTCACCCAGGCGCGCGAAGACGCGGGCGATAGCTTGCGCCACCGGCAGCAGCTCCTCTTCCGGCAGGAATTCGGTGAACAGCCGGGCCTGTTGTGGCACGGCGCCCAGGCCGCCGCCCACCCACAACTCGAAGCCCCGTTTCCCATCGCGCTCCACGGCTATGGCGCCGAAATCGTGCATGTGCGCCAGGCCGCAGGCTTCGTCCCGGCAACCCGAAAAAGAAATCTTGAATTTTCGCCCGAAGTCCTGCGCGTCGGGGTGGCCCAGCAGGAAATAGGCCAATGCCTTGGCATACGGGGTGACGTCGAAAGTCTGCGTCCGGCAGACTCCCGCCACGGGACACCCGGTCACGTTGCGGACGGTGTTGCCGCAGGCTTCGCGCGTGGTGATGCCTACCGCGGCCAGGCGCCGCATGATGGAAGGCGTATCCTCTATGTGCACGAAGTGAAGCTGAAAATCCTGCCGCGTGGTGACGTGCGCGATTCCGTCGGAATACTCCTCGGCCAGCTCCGCCAGGGTTTCAAGTTGGCGCGCGGTCAGGCCGCCGAAGGGGATTTTGATGCGCTGCATGCCGGGGGCGTCCCACAATGTGTGCGGTCCTTTGGTGGGCTTGTCGGGCGGGAAGGCGAGCTGGCGGGTGGCGCGTCCGTCATGGCGCTGGCCATTGTCGTAGCGCTGGC
Source organism: Bryobacteraceae bacterium (assembly GCA_049520795.1). Classification (GTDB taxonomy): domain Bacteria; phylum Acidobacteriota; class Terriglobia; order Bryobacterales; family Bryobacteraceae; genus BOG-224. The sequence goes on along the minus strand of JBEKPK010000005.1, from coordinate 23,009 downwards.
CATAGACGCCGCGGCGCAGGCGGGTCTCGGCGATGAGGGCTTCCTCCAGCTTGCCGCGCCGGCGAAGCGCCAACTCGTTTTCGAAGACGTCGATTTCCTGGGCCAGTTCCGGGGGCATGGCCGCCCACAACCGCTCCCTCCACAAGCCGTTGCTTGCCTTCATGTCAGATGCCCTCTCCACCGCCGAATTCCGCCGACGGCCGGATGATGGCGCGCTCTTCGAGAGCCCGCATTACGCGGTCCGCGGCCGCTTCGTCGCGCGCCGGCAGCGACTCCGGGTGGAATTCCAGAAAGCGGCTTTCGCCAACGTACTCCCTGGCCCGGTCGCGCTCTCCGGCCATATCGGCGCCGGCCGAGCAGATGGCGATGGCTCCCGCGCGATGGAGCACTTCGGCCAATTCCGGCAGGATGCCGCTCTCGTCGCGATCCGCCAGCACCTGCGCCAGGCATCCGCGATCGAACAGCCGGCGCTCCAGAAGACTGGCCAGATCGATGCGCGCCGTCAGCCAGATGGTAGCCGGCTGATGGCCGAGCCTGGCTATGCGCTCGGCCGGGGTCACCTTCACCGCTCTGCTCTCCGCCTCCAGCAGGGCCGTTTTCGCGATGCTCGCGGCGGCATCGGGGTGGCGCCGCCCCAGGATCATGCCCGCTCCCGCCGTCGCGTTGGTGGCGGGGTCGATCAAAATGAATGCCCCCGTGGAGCGGTTTCGGCGGTAGCTGTCGAAGAACAGCGGGCTGGCGGCTTCGATAGTCACCGCCCCGATCTCGTTCAAGCCCAACTCATCGGCGTCCTCGCGCGCCAGGCTGTTCACATTCACGCGGTGGAGCACGCGCGCCACCTTGGCCCGCACCTGTTGAGTAGTGTGCTTCACCAGGTAGGGGACGTCGCGGCGCAGCGGTTCGGCCGCCATCCACACCACCGCCGCCTCGAACTGCCGCGATACGTGAGGCAAGCGCGCCGGGTGCGCCAGCATGTCCCCGCGGCTGATGTCGATTTCATCCTCCAGGCGCACGGTGACCGACATCGGCGCGTGCGCCGCGGCGAGTTCCCCGTCGTAAGTGACGATACTTTTCACGCGGCTGGTCTTGCCGGAGGGAAGCGCCATCACGGGGTCGCCACGTCGTACAGCGCCCGAAGCGATCTGCCCGGCGAAGCCGCGGAAACTCAAATCGGGCCGGTTCACCCACTGCACCGGGAAGCGGAATTCGCCAAGCTGAAGACCGGCAGCGGCGGGAACCGTTTCCAGGTACTCGAGCAACGTCTCGCCGTCATACCAGGGACAGGCCGCGCCGGCTGAGGCGACGTTGTCGCCGTGGAGCGCGCTCACGGGAATAAAGGTGGCCGTGGGCGCATCGATGCGCCGCAGATACTCGGTGAACTCGTCGCGCACGCGCGCGAAAACATCCTCGCTCCAGCCCACCAGGTCCATTTTGTTGACAGCCACGGCCAAGTGAGGGATTCCCAGCAGGTTGGCGATGTAGGCGTGCCGCCGGGATTGCGGCAGGACGCCGTGGCGCGCGTCCACCAGGATCACCGCCACGTCGGCGGTGGAAGCGCCGGTAGCCATGTTGCGCGTGTACTGCTCGTGGCCGGGAGTATCGGCGATGATGAACTTCCGCCGGGGCGTGGAAAAGTGCCGGTAGGCAACGTCGATGGTGATACCCTGCTCGCGCTCGGCGCGCAGTCCGTCGGTGAGCAGCGAAAAATCGAGCGGCCCATCGGCTCGGTTCACCTTGCTTGCGCGTATGGCCGCTACCTGGTCCTCGAACATGGCCCGGGAATCGTACAGCAACCGCCCGATGAGAGTGCTCTTGCCATCGTCCACGCTGCCGGCCGTGGTCAGACGGACCAGGTCCTGGCGCTCGCTCCGCGCCAGATATTCTTCGATGGTCAGCGGCCGGACCTCGGCTTCCGTGGAGGCAAGCATCAAAAATAGCCCTCGCGTTTCTTCAGTTCCATCGATCCTTCCTGGTCGTAATCGATGGCGCGGTTTTCCCGTTCCGAACGGCGCGCCCCCAGCAGCTCTTCGATGATCTTGGGAACCGTATCGGCTTCGCTGCGCACCGCTCCCGTGCAGTAAGTGCAACCCAGCGAGCGCATTCTGCACATCACCGTTTGAGGCTTTTCAAAATCCAGGCGAGGCGGATCGTGTTCCATGGGCAAGAGCGTCCCGTTGCGCACCATCACCTCACGCAGGCGCGCGAAGTACAGCGGAACCACCGGGATTTGTTCGATATGGATGTAGTGCCACACGTCCAGCTCAGTCCAGTTCGAGAGCGGGAACACGCGGATGGTTTCGCCTTTTTCGATGCGGCCGTTGTAAAGGTTCCACAGCTCGGGCCGCTGGCTTTTGGGGTCCCACTGGCCCAACGGGTCGCGGAAGGAATACACCCGCTCCTTGGCCCGCGACTTCTCTTCCTCCCGCCGCGCGCCCCCGAACGCCGCATCGAAACCTCCCTCGGTGAGAGCGTCCAACAGGGCCTTGGTTTTGAGCTGCGCGCAGCACTTCTGGGTTCCCAGCGCGAATGGGTTGGCGCCGTCCTCGATGGCCGCCCGATTGGTGTGGACAATCAACTCGGCCCCAATTTCGCGCGTGTAGCGGTCGCGGAACTCGATCATTTCGCGGAATTTGTAGGTGGTGTCGATATGCAGCAAGGGGAAGGGAAGCCGGCCGGGGTAAAACGCCTTTTGGGCCAGGCGCAGCATCACGGAAGAATCCTTGCCGATGGAGTACAGCATCACCGGCCGGGCAAACTCGGCCACCACTTCGCGGAGAATATGGATACTCTCCGCCTCCAGCGCCCGCAGATGTGGAAACGTCCCGCCCCCCATGGAATTTGGATGTTTCAAGATATCAACGCGATTCCCCTAATGTCAATAGAGATTCGAGGTATCGCCGTCGGGCAGGGTGTGCGCCTGATGTCCGCTTGGTTCATCACCATTATAGGATCGGCCGGTTCCGGTGCTTCCTCCATGGCGTGAAAGAAGCGACGCCTCAAGAGAGCGCACCGACGATGAAACTGGTTGCTTCCTGACAGGCCCTTAGCACCAGGCCGATTGCGCGCGACCGGCGGCAGCCGTCCGGGGGAACTTGGCGCGCGCTTCACCGAGGCGCGCCTCGAGGGCGCTGCGCTCGCTCTCCGGCGCGCGTGCGACGGTAAGCAGGTTCCTGGCCTGATTCCACATCGCCTCCGCCTCCGCCACGGCGCCGCGCCGGGCGAGCCTCAAAGAGCTTTCGATTTCGCTGCGAACCAGGGCCACCAGTTGCCTGTCGGTTTTCCGCCGCAACTCGGATAGGGAAATGCGCGCCTGTTCGGGAATCATGAAACCCTCCGAGTTTGAATGTCCTGGAACCGCGTACGGCGCAATGCCGCCGCTTGAAAATTCCGCATACTATATAGACGATTGAAAACCGGATTTCGATCATGAAAGCCGAACTTTCCGGCCACGCCGGTACGTGAGCGAACATTTCAAACCCATGTAAGCGTGATAAGTTCTTTAGAATCCTGTATCCCAACACATGCCCGCGGCAGTCGCCGGATTGTAATGCTGGAGCCGGCAGGCGTCAGAGCAGGAGCAGTTCGCGTTGGATTTCGCCGGTGACGAACGCCTCGCCGTCGCCCACGAACATGTCGATCTCGGAGCGCACGCCGAACTCGGGCAGATACACGCCGGGCTCGATGGAGAAACAGGTCCACGGCGCCACGCGGCGCTCGTCGTGGTTCTCGAAGTTGTCCATATTGGCGCCGCTGCCGTGCACCTCCTGGCCGATGGAGTGGCCGGTGCGGTGGGTGAACCAGGCGCCGAAGCCGCGGCTCTCGATGAAGCCGCGCGCCGCGTCGTCCACCTCGTAGCCGCACAGCGGCTGGCTGGCGGCCACGGCGTCCTGGACGCGCCGTATGGCGGCGTCGCGCGCTCCGCTCACCACGGCGAAGACGTTGCGCATGGCGTCGCTGGGGCATTCGCCGCAGAAGCCGGTCCAGGTGATGTCGTAATACGTGGCGCCGGGGCTCTCCAGCTTGGCCCACATGTCGAGCAGCACGAAATCGCCGGCGGCGATAGGCGCGGTGGCTTCCTCGGTGGGTTCGTAGTGCGGGTTGGAGGCGTTGGCATTGGCGCCCACGATGGGTCCGTGGTCGGTCGTCAGGCCGGCCTTGGCGAAAGCTTCCAATACGAAGCGCTTGACTTCGACTTCCTGCAGCGGAGCGCCGTTGCGCGTCCGCTCGTGGATGAGCGCGAACGCCTCGGCGCGGATACGGTCCACGCGGCGTCCGGCTTCCAGGTGCGATTCCAGCGCCTCCGGCGTCCAGCGGGCTTCGAAGGTCTGGATCAGCTCGGCGGAGGTAACCACTTCGACGCCCGCGCCGCGCACCAACTCCACGGTCCCGGCGTCCACCATCGAAACATAGGGAATCGCGCATTGCGGCGAGTACTGCATGGCCACGCGGCGCCGTCCCGCCAGCAGCGTGCGCAGGCCGGCCACCTGTTCGATCCAACTGGAATAGAGGATCTTCCGGCCCGGCAGCGCCGCGATCATGCCCGGCTCGACGCGGTGCTCCAAGCCCACCGGTTCGCCCGCATCCGGAATCAGGTAATACCAGCGCCGGGTGGGCGTGGCGCGCGGGGTGAAGCCGAGCACGCGGTAAGCCAACGGGTCGCGCAGATGGTGGTCGAAGAACAACCACCCATCCAGTTTCTGATTGCGGATCTCCCGCTGAATCGCTTCAAGCTGCATGTCGGCATTTCCAGTGTACGCCGTAGAGCGGGCCTCTGGCCTGCCATGCCCGCATCCTGCGGGCATTCCGTCGCGGCGCCTCCTAAAACGCTACAATAGCCGAACAAAGGAGCTGTATGGACGATACTCTCTTGACCCTGCGCCCTGTCTCCGTTCCCGAATGGGAAGCCGAGGATCTGGTTCGCGGCGTTCTCGGACCGGCTGTGACCATGGCCACCGATGAACAGGCCGAAGCCATGCTCAAGGAAATCCGCGTCAAACTTCCCCAGGACATCCTGCGCGAAGATCTGGCCACTTACGCCGGCCCGCAAAAAGCCTCATTCCAGATTCCGGACGGCGTCGAGACCACCAATTACGATTTCTACGTCATCCAGGTCCCGCTCAACATCCTGGTTCCGGAGGGACGCATCACGCGCTTGCGCCTGCGCCTCCAGCTTGTCACCGCCGGCGTGGGCGGAGCGGTGGCCTACGATCTGTTTCCGCCGGATAAGTGGGATGTGAGCACGGTCAAGGTGGGCGACGTCAAATTGGATGTCTCAAAGGCGCTCGGCTTCGTCTGCCCCGCGGCGGCCGATTGTCTGGGCCTAAACCTCGGATTCCCCATTCAGTGGACCGTCTACAACACCCGCATCGAGACCACGGATCGAATGAGCAACCCCGTGGAGTGGTACGTGACGGACCGCTCCGTGGAGCACGGCTTCTCCGGCGCGGTGATCGCCCGCGTCCCTAAGGGCGCGGATCTCAGCGTGGAAGCCGCCATGGTCGGCGAAATCAGGAAGTCCGGACCGCTCGGCCGTTTGCTGAAGGCGCGCTTCGCCTCCGACACCCGGATCTATCCGGTTAAGGTGCGTCCTTGACCCCGCTGCCCCCGCCCGACGGTTCGCTCCTCAAACCTTCCCAGCGAGAGGTGTTGCGCTCCACATTCGGCTTTCTGGTGGAGAAGAAGTTCTCTCAGCCCGGCATCCGCCCGCGCATTCAGGAACTCGTGAACGCCATCGCCGCCACCTGCGAAAACGGCGAAGATGTTCAAGCCTGGTGCAATGAAGTCGAGCGCTGGGTGCGCTGGTATCGCGTGCCGGGCTACTGGCTGGCTTTCCTCGTACAGCTTGCCACCCGGGCCCGCAAGTCGATCTGGCATGTGCTCGCCTGCTTTCGGTATGCGGAAGCGCAGGTCGGGCTGGCGGACGATGAGGCGCTCCACTCGCTCGAAACCGCCTACAACAGCCTGCGGTTCAACCGCGCGGCTTTCGGCGATTCGTTCGAGCCGCTGAACGCCATGGTGGTCGGCGCCCTTCAGACCCATTACGATTACTACTCCTCGTGGCTCCGGCCGTTCGCCTACGGAGAGTGCAACCCGCTCGCCGACCACCTCTATTCGAGGCTTGCGCACTCGGCGCTCGGCTTGGCGTTCCCTTTGGTTCCGGCGCCGTGGCGGGAATCGAGCTATTTGGCCGTCATCGGGCAATGCGGAGCCCCCGAAGCGCTCTACTACAGGGTGGTTGCGCGCCGCTTTCTGGGCCTGGAGTACTCGGCGAAAGAGCAATACGAAGAGGCCGCGGAACAGTTCCGCCTGGCTCTCGAGGATGCCCTTCCCGCCGGCCTGGATACCGAAATCGGCCAGGTGCGCCGCCTGTATGGCGCGGCTTTGCGCGCGCTTGGCCGGCTCCCCGAGGCGCGCCGTCAGTTCGAACAGGCCTACCTCCACGAGCAGTCCGAATATTGCGCCTATTGGCGCGCCCTGACGGCCCGGGAGCTTGGCGACATGCTGTTGAGGATGTCGGGGACCAGCCAGCCGGAGGGCGACGCCGGCGCACGGGTGGAAATCTCCAGCCCACAGGCCCTGGAGCCCGCGCTCAATGCCTATCATGACGGCCGCATGTTTTTCGACGTGCACCTGCAGTTGCAGTCGCCGTTTCCGTTGACCCGCGCCATAAAACAGGAGATCTTCCGCTCCTTTTCGGCAAACGCCATGCAAAGCTGCTTCCTGGCCCAGCGCGCCGTGGACGGGCTGGCGGAACTGGAAGGTTCCGGCCCGCGCGCCGCCACCGAGGTAGTGGCCGAGATCGCCGCCGCCGGCGAAGTCCCCGGCGTTTCGGTTTCGGAGTACCGTAGCGCTCGCGCCGCGCTCTACAAGACCCTGAATACGTTCCCCCAGCGGTTCGAGGATTACCTGGCGAGCATCGCCGCGGACTACCCCAAGCGCCAGGCGTATCTCCAGGCGCGGATTTCCGTGTCGCCGGTGCTGGCGCGCACGCTGCTCGGCGAGACTGTCGCGAAGAGCGCCCTCGATCTCCGCATCCCCGGCGTGCTCTTCCTGATGTTCCACATAGGCTCTCGCGAGAGCTTCGCAGTGGTGCTCGACGCCGGTTCCGGCGAGAATGCCTTTCTCCCCGCTCCTTTCCGGGAGGAGACGATCGCCTCCATCCATGGTGAGTACGCCGCGGCGTTGCGCGATGCCCGCGAGGCGGACGACCAGGCGCTGGCCGGTCAGGCCGTGGCTCGCCTGCTGGCTCGCTGGGAAGAGCTGCTCTGCCCGGTTCTCGAACCGCTCCTGCCTTTCCTGAAGAACCGCCGGGTCAAGATCTTCCCCCGCCTTCAGATGAACTCGATCCCACTTCACGCCCTGCGCTTCGGCTCGCAATACCTGATGGAGCACTGCGAGGTCAGTTATGGCCAGACCCTCGGCCTGTTCTTGCAGATGCATTCGCAGGCGCCGGAGACGCGCGACCCGGCGCCCTTGGTCGTTTCGAGCGGCGGTCTGCCGTTCTACGACTGCATGTTGCGCGCGGCGGCTCTCAAAAACGCCCACGTGCTTACGGGCGCCGCCTGGCCGCGCGCGCTCGAGTTCCTACAGACATCCGCTCCGCGCGACATTCTGTTCGCCTGCCACGGCGAGTATCTTGGCGACCAGCCGCAATCGAGCTACCTGGACCTTGGCGGGCAGGTGGTTTCCTTCTCCGATCTATTCGCCGATCTGGATTTGCGCGGCTGCCGCAGCGTCATGATGGGCGCTTGTGAAAGCGGGCTGAGCCGCGCCGAGATCTCCGCCGAATACATCGGGCTGACCAGCGCCCTGCTGGCCTCCGGGGTCCGCTACGTGGTGGGCGCCCTGTGGCAGGTGAGCCAGTTGGCCACCCCGGTTCTGGCCGAGCGATATTTCGCATATCTCGCGGATGAGGGAACTTCGGTCCCCGCCGCGCTGCGCCGCGCGCAGCTCGATCTCATAGCCATGGATCGCCCGGCGCTGGCGCAATGGGTGAAGGAGCGCATGACGCCCTTGTACCCTGAGCTGGCCCCCGCCATCCTGGAGCAGGTGGCCGCCATGCCGGAACGGCCCTTCGCGCAGCCCGTTTTCTGGGCCGGCATGCAGGCGGTCGGCGATATTTGAGAAGTTGTTGGCAGATCACCAAGAGAAGAGAATAGGAAATCGCACACCGACAATGTCGAAGAGGATAGAACGCATAGAGTACACCGGCTGGCCCAACTGCTACCGCGTCTCCAACGGCAAGATCGAATTGATCGTCACCAGCGACGTGGGACCGCGGATCATCCGCCTGGGCTTCGTCGGCGGCCGGAACTTTTTCCACGAAGTCCGAGCCGACCTGGGCGGGCGCGGCGAGCTGGATTTTCGCCTGCGCGGAGGCCATCGGCTGTGGGCGGCGCCCGAGAACCTGGAGACAAGCTGGGCGCCGGACAACGGCGAAGTCGAGGTGGTTATCGGCGCCGGCGCGCTCGAAGCCACCGCTCCGGTGGACCCCGCCACCCGCCTGCAGAAGCAACTCGCGATCCGCATGGCGGTGGGCGTCGCCCGCGTGGAAGTGGTCCACCGCATCCGCAACGCCAACCCCTGGGCCGTCGCGGTTTCGCCTTGGGCCATGTCGGTTATGGCGCCCGGCGGCGTGGCCATTGCCGGCTTCCCGCCGCGGGGCCAACATCCGCGGGATTTGCAGCCCACCAATCCGCTGGTCATGTGGGCCTATACCGATTTTTCCGATCCGCGCTGGGCCTTCTGCAAGAAATACCTGCTGTTGCGGCAGGACCCCGCCATGCCGCAGCCGCTCAAGGCCGGGCTGTTCAACCCGCGAACCTGGGCTGCTTACATGCTGGGTTGCGACCTTTTCCTGAAGCAGGCGCAAGCCGATCCCAGCCAGCCGTACCCCGATTTCGGCTGTTCCCTCGAGATGTTTACCAATGCGGATATGCTCGAGTTGGAAACCCTCGGCCCGCTGGTGAAACTGGCCCCCAACGCGTGGACCGGGCACACCGAGCGCTGGAGCCTCCACCGCGGCATATCTCCGGGCAACGAGCGGGAAATTGAGAGACTCATCGAGCCGCTGCTGAACTAACCTGCGTATCTATCACTCCACCCTCCGATGTGGGACAGGCGCTTCCGCCTGTCAACCCGAGCGAAGATCGGGCGCCGCCTTACCGAAGCCGGTTGGCAGGCGAAAGCGCCTGCCCCACAATTAGCAGCTTCTCCAACTCCGCTTGGGCGACTCCTTCGATCTCCACCACCTTGAGCCGCCCCGTGGCGCCGCTCACCACGTACACCCGCGACCGCGGCACTCCCGCCAACTCCGCCAAGAAGCGCTCGCATTCTTCATTAGCTTTGCCATCCACCGGCGGGGCCGCCAGATCCAGCTTCCAGGCCTCGCCAAAGCGGCCCGTAATAGAGCTGCGCCTGGCCCGCGGGTGCGCTTTTACCGTGATACGCGCCATTCCACCTTGGCCCTCAGATTGGCTACCCCGGCGGCCACGCGCGCATCCACCACCTCGAAGGCAATGGCGTCGTCGAGCCAGTCGTGGCTCGATCCATCGGCGTCCTGGGTGGCCACCGTCAGCGTGTAGGGTTGCGGCGTGAGCCAGCATTCCAAATGGAAACGGACTTCCAGCTCGTCGCCGGCTTCGAGGTCGCCCACATGCACGCGCTCGATGCCGGTATTCGTGCCATACACATCCATGCCGATGCGTGTGCGGATGAGTATGCCCACCATGGGGTCGGATTTCGGCCGCAAAAAACGCGACCTCACGCGCACCGTCACCGGCTCCCCGCTGGCCACCGATGTGACCGGCTCGCCGCGGGCGTTCAGGATATCCAGCCCCACCACCTGGCTCGCGCCATCGCCGTGGCGGAAGCTGGGGCGCAGGCCGCTGTCGCTCTTCTTGCCTTCCTGGCGGGCCAGCACCAGCCCGATGTAGCGGTTGATCACGTCGTTGGGCGAGCCCTGCGCCTCAATGCGCCCGTTCAGGAGCAGAATGGCGCGGTCGGAAAGCTGCTTGACCAGGCCCAGGTCGTGGGAGACGAACAGCACCGTCACTTTGCGCTCGCGCAGCTCCTCGAATTTCCGCACGCACCGGTTGGCGAACACCGCATCGCCCACGGCCAGCGCTTCATCCACAATCAGAATCTCCGGATCCACGTGGATGGCCGTGGAAAACGCCAGCCGGACGTACATGCCGGTGGAGTATTCCTTCACCGGCCGCTCCATGAACTCGCCGATTTCGGCAAAGGCTTCGATGGAGGGCATGGCTCGCTCGATCGCGCCCCGGCTGAGGCCCATGATCTCGCCGTTGAGGAATACGTTCTCCCGCCCGCTGAATTCCGGGTTGAATCCCGCGCCCAGTTCCAACAGCGCCGCAATGCGCCCGCGCGTGACCACCCGTCCCTTGGTAGGTTGCAGGATGCCGCACACGATCTGCAGCAGTGTGCTCTTGCCGCAGCCGTTGGGACCAACCAACCCCAGCGTCTCGCCTTTTTCGAGCGAAAAACCGATATCGCGCAGCGCCCAAAAGTCCGTGTGCAGGCAAGGCGCGCCCGGCAGCATCTCGCGCAGCCGGTCGGCCGGCGTCTTGTATAAACGGTACAGCTTGGAGACGTTCTGAACGAGGACCAAGTCCGATTCTAGCGCGGGGTGAAGCGCGAACCTGATCCGGAGCCTTCCGCCGGAGATTGTGCAGACCCTGAATGGAATCGCCGCGGTGTCCTCGCATTCCGGGTTTCTCGGCGAAACCGTCCCAGGCATCTGACAGCCGCTCAAAGGGGATGTAACGCCGTATCTTTACTTAACGGATATGTTCGTCCGGCGTAGCTTCACTTCGTGAATGCCGATTGTCGGTGGACGAGGCGTCGCCGTCGCCGAATAGTGAGGTCGACTGGCGCTGCTTGGAAAACTTGAAATCGGACAGCTTTACATCTTTCCAAACCTTGTAAAGAACCGGTCCGCAAAATCCGATTGCGATAAGCCGCCCAACCACGCCGGGCAGAGGCGGTCCACCTCGTCCGAGACGTATGGGCACGTTTCCGATGAGGATCTCGTAGAGAATGAATCCGGTCACCGCCGTGAGAACTATCCGCAGATAGACCGAAACATCCAGCATCGCCGGAAGCGACTCAACACCCGATCCACTACACGCAGGGCAGACAGACGTTCCGCGGCAAGCTCGGCAGCGTGGTTCCACATCGTTGAGCCTACAATTCGCGCCCGTCCCCTGACATTCGGAGCAGCGTCCGGAACCACCGCACTCGGTACACTGAATTGCGCGTCGGCCCAGCATTGATGCAGGTTCAGCTTAGCATCGAGAACGCCGAGAGGCAAACCTAGCCTTAGTCCTAGCGAAGTGGATCTCGTCAATTGACCTCGGCGATTCGCGGACTCCATGGGGGGGCGGGAAACCTTCAACGCGGTGAGGCACGCCGCTGGCTCCCGATTACTTCCACGAAGCCGGTCGGAGGAGAACGAAGCCTGAGGGCGTTTCCACTCCCTCCGGGAATTGGCTCCTTTCAATCGAGCCGTGGCCGATCTTCAGGTATGCGTGCGCCGCCTTGCAGAGACTCTGCGAGAAACGGCCCGGGGGGCAGGCAACGATGACGCGTTTGCTCGGGAACAACCTCTTAACTGCTTCGATGGGCGCAACCAGATCGCTGTCGGCCGAGATGAGGATGGCCGCGTCGAAGGCGTCTTGAAATGCGTCTTGCAGGAGTTCCACCGCGATATTGACGTCGGTCATCTTCTCGCTGTTCGCGTTGTGGACGTGGCCGCAGTTGCGGCAAGTGTGCGGGTTCGTCTGATACTTGCCGAAGTAAATCGACGTGTCGGCCAGGGTCTGGACCGCATCGATATACGTCGACTGCCGCTTCGCTTTGTCCGGCGGCCGGGTCACACGGGACGTGAAATACTTCGTGTGAGCGAGGGTTTGGCCGGGCTGCAACAGGTTTCTGGACAGAGCTTGGACGTCGAGCCACAGGAAGCGCTCCCAGCTCTGGGACTTGAGCCCAAAGTACAGATTGAACCCATCGATGTACGCGATAACCCTCGGCATTTGCAATATTTTAGGACTATTGACAATGATATCGGAAGGGCGTAGATTTGAAGGTGAACATCCCCGGCGATAGCATCGCCGGGCCGACGACCAAGCTTCAAAGGCTTGGTCGTTTCTTTTTGTGCCGCATCTTTTCCAGCGCCTGAGCTCAGCAAGACTAACTGAATCAGGTCGTCCACTGAGGGATTCCTATCGGGGCTCCGGCCTTAAGGGAGTGATAAGGTGGCGCTAACGGAGAAGCGCCCTGCGAACTGGCTCGCCCGGCGGCGTGCCGGCGGTCCATGAACCAATTAAGCCGGGCTGTGCTTTGGACCAGAGCGGCGAGCACTCTCGTCCAGCATCTTCCTTGTAGACTCCGCGGTCCGACGCAGTCCCCTGCTACCGCTTCGCTCTGACGATGACCAGCGGCGCGGGCGTTTGCGCGCCACGGCCTCCGCCTCTGCCGCCGCTGATGAAGGAGCCGGACGACGGGTCCGAACCGTCGGGCGGAGGGCCGATGGCCGGACGCGGGCCGGTGGGCTCCGCGGGGGCTGGCCGGCCTCCTCTGCCTCCGAAGCCGGGGCCGCCGGTCCTCTGTAGCTCGATCTGGTCCGCCTTCACGGTCCCCGTGTAGGTCACGTTTCCGGCCCTGAACGCGATGTTGGCGCCATCCACCTTTCCGTCCTCGATGGCCACCGGCGTATCGCCTCCGCCGCCGCGGCCTCCGCCGCCGCCCTCCACGCTTCCGGTGAGCGCGCCGCCATTCTGGTGGAACGTGAAGATCTGGGAACCGCCGCCGAACCCGCCGCCACCGCGGCCGGCGGCAGCCACTACGGGAGCCGGTCTCCACAGGCCCGTGATGCCCTGGCCCGCCGGAATCTCGCGCTCCCAAACCGCTACCTGCGGCCGAAGCTTCACGGCTTTCGCCGAGATGGTGACGCTGGAGGGCGTCAAACCAGGCGAACTGGCTTCCACCGTGATGTTTCCCGCCGCTTTGGCGGATTGCACCAGCGCCATGCACAGCCCCGAGAAGGCCTTACGCGAGCTGGCTTTGTCGGATTCGTGACAAGTGGGGTCGCCGTTCCCTACTCCGATCACTTTGCCTTGTCCGGTAACCCGGTAACTCACCTGGTTATCGGCGGTCGGCACGGGGCGGCCCTGGGCGTCCTGCACTTCCACCGCGAACATGGCCACGTCCTCGCCATCGGCCGAAATCTCTTTGCGGTCCACCGTCAGCGCCAGTTTGGCCGCCGGTCCCGCGGTCTCGCGCCTGGCGGTCAGCACCTGCTTGCCGTCTTTGAATCCCCGCGCTTCAATCGCGCCGGGAGCGTACTTGACGTTCCATGCCAGGTGCGAATCCTTCTTCATGTCCTTGGCGCCCAGGCTCTGGCCGTTGAGGAACAACTCCACCCGGTCCAGGTTCGAGTGCACCCAAACCGCGATTTCCTGGCCTTCCAACCCCGGCCAGTTCCAGTGCGGGAACAGGTGCAGGGCGGGCTGCGATTTCCACCACGCCTGGAAGTAGAAGAAGCTGTCCTTGGGGAAGCCGCACATATCGATGATGCCGTACTGCGAGCTGATGTTGGGCCACCCGTAAGGCGAAGGCTCGCCGCGGTAGTCGAAGCCCGTCCAGATGTAGCCTCCGGCCAGCCACGGGCGCGCGTTGCAGAAGCTCCACCAACCCTCGCAGGAGGCGCGGCCGCTGGTGGTATAGGGGTCGTAGGAGCCCACGAAGCCGTGTTGCGGGTCCATGATGTAGATGCCGCGGGTGGCCACCGCGCTGACGTTTTCGGTACCCATCACGGGCACCGTCGGATTGGCTTTGTGGAACGCGTCGGCCGCCGGATCGGCGTAGTTGTAGCCCTGCACGTCGAGCGCGGCGTAACCGGCCTTGCCCATGTTGCCGCCGCCGTTTTCGGCCATACAAACCGGCCGCGAACCGTCATGCCGCTTGACCACCGCTTTCATCGTGGTCAGGATGGGAAAGCCGTACGGGCCATCCGCCGTGCCCTCTTCATTGCCCAGCGACCATATGCAGACGCTGGGATGGTTGCGGTCGCGCCGCACCAGGTTTTCGAGCTGCGAGAGGCCCTCGGGGTTCGAGGACATCATGCGGGTTTCGTCGAACACCATCATGCCCAGCTCGTCGGCGGCGTTGAGCAGTTCCGGGGTGGGCGGATTGTGGGAGGTGCGCAGGGCGTTGCCGCCCATTTCCTGGAGCTTGCGAACGCGGAAGTACTGCACCGAATCCGGCACGGCCGCGCCCACGCCCGCGTGGTCCTGGTGATTGCAGGTTCCCTTCAGCTTGACGGACTTGCCGTTCAGCAGGAAGCCCCTGGCGGCGTCGAAAACGCAGGTGCGGATGCCGAAGGGCGTCTCATAGCGGTCGGTAACGGCCGCGCCGGCCTGCACCTCGGTCACCAGCTTGTACATGTTGCGCTGGTCGAGCGACCACAGGGCGGGGGACTGCACCACCACCTGCTGCTCGTAGACATGCTCGCCCAGCTCCGGTATGGACGCCGGCAAAGTCACCGCCCTCCCCACCGCCTTGCCCGCGGGATCGAGAATGGTCGAGGTGACCCGCGCGCTCTGCGCGCCCTTGCCGTGGTTTTCCACCTCAGTCCGAATCTGGACCGTGGCCGCGCCGGCCTGCACCTTGGTCCGCGCGAACGTGCCCCATTTTTTCACGTGCACGGGGTTGGTCTTCACCAGCCAGACGTGCCGGTAAATGCCGGCGCCCTCATAGAACCAGCCGTCGCTCTGGGTGGCGTCAACCCGCACCAGCAGCACGTTCCTGGCGCCCGGGGCGGCGAAATCCGTCACGTCGAAGCTGAACGGGTCGTACCCGCCAATGTGCCTGCCCATGTAGAAGCCGTTGAAAATGACGGCGGCCTCGCGGTAGGCGGCGTCGAATTCGATGGTGATGCGCTTGCCCGCGTCGGAGGCCGGTAGTTCCAGGATGCGGCGGTACCAGCCGATGCTGGTGGCGGGGTAGGTGCGACCCAGCGGGTAGAACCCCTTGCTCGAAAGCGCCCCGTCGTTTTGAAAGGGCAATTCGATGGCCCAGTCGTGAGGCAGGTCGACGGCTTCCCAGTCGCCGTCGTCGAACAACACCGTGGCAACCGGGCCGAAATTCCCGGTCTTTGAGAAGTTGCCCCGGAAATTGAAATCCTTTTCGGCGTCCGTAGCGTGACCGAAGTGGAAGCGCCAGCCGAAATCGAGCAGCAGGCGTTCCCGGCCGCCGCCGGGCGCGGACGCCGCGCGGGGCGCCACCGGCGCGTCGGTCTGAGCCTGCGCCTCCTCGCCGATCATAGTCTCCGCCGCCGCCACCGCGGCCGGCGCCGCCAAGCTGCTTCGCAACACATCCCGACGCGTCAAGCCCTTCATGTCGACCTCCGCAAATGAGAGAAGCGCAACTGAAAAGAGATTCTAGCATGTGGGTTTTTGACGCGGAGAAGCGGTGACGCCAGGAAGGCGCCGCGCGCGTGCTATCATGAGGCAGAACAACTTTTTGTGGAGGACGAATACCGATGGGTTCCCTAGGCTTCCCGGAGATGATGGTCATTTTCATCTTGGCGCTGGTTCTCTTCGGTCCCAAGAAGCTTCCGGAAATCGGGCGCACGCTTGGAAAAGCCATTACCGAGTTTAAGAAAGCTTCGACCGAACTGAAGTCCACGTTTGAGCGGGAAATGCAAAGCCTGGAGCAGGAGACGCAGTCGATCAAGGAAGTCGCCAACCAGTACACGTACGATACAAACAACTACGATTATTCCTCGTATGATTCCCATCCGTATGATGGGACATCCGTTTCCGAAACTGCCGATACCACCGCTGCCAGCCCATCCACTGAAAGCGCATCCGCACCTCAGGGCGCTGAATCGCCGTTAGCCGAATTGCCGGAGGGCGAAATCGCTCCCGGCTCCGAAACGCCTGTCGAAACTGCGTCGAGCCCGGAATCCGACCATCTCCAGCTCAACCCGCAGCCGTTCGAACCGAAGGCGGATTCCACCCCGGCTGAACACAACGCGTAACGCATGAACTCACCCGACGAACCGAAGGGGGGCGCTGTTTCCCCGGGGAGCGTGGCGCCCTTTTCCACGACTGCCGGCGCTCTCGCGAAGATCCGCGCCCGCCTGGGCGGAAACCAACTGCCTCCTTCCCCGCCGCCGCCGGGTGACGGGGGAGACGACGAAGAAGACGGCATGCTGCGCATGTCGTTCATGGAGCACTTGCAGGAACTGCGCTCGCGCATCCTCAGGGCGCTCGCCGGCCTCGGCGTGGCTTTCGTCCTGAGCCTGACGTTCTGCAGCCCACTGTGGGACATCGTCCGCCAGCCGGCGGTCTACGCGCTCAACACTCTCGGAGTCAAGCCGCCCGTTCTGCACACCCTCGACCCGATGGAAGGCTTCACCGTGATCTGGTTCAAGCTGCCAGTCCTGTGCGCCATTTTCATCGCATCGCCCTGGATACTGTACCAGATTTGGGCTTTCATCTCCCCCGGCCTGTACAAGCGCGAGAGGCGCATGGCGTCGCCGTTTATCCTCACTTCGGCCGGCCTGTTCATTACCGGCGGCTTGTTCGCCTACTTCGTCTTGTTCCCGTACGCCATCGCCTTCCTGCTGGGTATCGGATTTACCAACGGGGTCGAGCCGACGGTCTCCATCAGCCGCTATTTCGACCTTTTCGTCAACGTGATCCTGGGGGTCGCGCTGGTATTTGAATTGCCGGTGTTGATTTTCTTCCTCACCCTGCTGCGGATACTCAGCCCGGCCTTCATGCTGCGCCACAGCCGCTATGCCATCCTGGTGATCTTCATTGTCGCGGCGATTGTGACGCCGACGCCGGATGCTTTCAATCTAATGTTGTTCGCTGTACCCATGTGCATGCTGTTTTATGTCGGCATTTTCGCCAGCTACCTGCTGGTGCTGCACCGCGAAAATCGCAGGTTCCCATGGCGGAAAACGATCATTACTTTGGTCATTGTCGCTCTATTACTCCTAGGGGTAGGCCTATACGTGGCTACTTCCCGGTATGGTTTCAAACTGGTACCGCACTGGCCATTTCTGGTTCATTAGCGTGATTTTTGGTAGAATTGCGCTCCCAATTCGATGTAGCATCGGGTAGATGTAGTCTGAGCTGCCTGATTGACGCAATGGACCTTTATAAAGCCATACAACAGTTGTACGAGGAAAAAGAGAGGCTGGAACGCGTAATTGCCTCGTTGGAGGAATTGCAGCGGACCGCCAGCGACGCTCCCGTTCTGCCTCTGGCGTCGAAACGGCGCGGCCGGAAATCGATGACCGCCGTGGAGCGCCAGGAAGTCTCCGAGAGAATGAAAAGATACTGGGAGAGCCGCCGCAAGCCGCGAGAACCCGGATCGAAATAGGGTTGAGACAGGCGGAATTGGCGGCGCTTTCGCCTGCCGGCGGTTTCTTGCACACGCTCTCGCGGATGCCCTTCGTAGCGGTAACATTGGGCGCCCTCCGGCGGGGCGCTACAATCGTGCTTATGCGCCGGAGCCTTCTCCTTTTCCTTCTCGTTCCCGTGCTGCTGTGCGCCCAGAAGCGGCCCTTCGACGCCAACGCCCTGCTGGAGTTGAAGCGCATCTCCGACCCGCGCCTTTCTCCCGACGGCAAGTGGGTTGCCTTCACCGTGCAAACGGTGGACGTGGCGGCCAACAAGAAGCCGCAGCAGATCTGGATTGCGCCGCTCAGCGGCGGCGCGCCCAGGCAGATCACTCGCGACGGCGAGAATAACCAGCGGCCGCGCTGGTCGCCCGATTCCCGGCGCATCGCTTTCGTCTCCGACCGCGGCGGTTCCTCGCAGATATGGTTGATGGACCCGGATGGGGCCAACGCCAAACAGGCTACCAACTTCAGCGCCGAAGCCGATGGCGTGCTATTTTCGCCCGACGGAGCGAACCTGCTCTTCACCAGCGCCGTTTACCCGGAGTGCGGCGCCGACGACGCCTGCAACAAGAAGAACCTGGATGCGGAGAAGGCCGGCAAGGTCCAGGCGCGCGAATACACCGAGCTGCTCTACCGCCATTGGACCAGTTGGCAGGGGAAGCGGCGCACCCACCTGCTGGTGGTCCCGGTGGGCGGCGGCGCGCCCCGAGACTTGACTCCCGGGACGCGCGACGTCCCGCCGTTTTCGCTCGGCGAACCGGACGATTACGACATCGCCCCGGACGGCCAGGAAGTTTGCTATTCGATGAACGCGGATTCCGCGCCCGCCCTCAGCACGAACTCGGATCTGTACGTGGTGTCCATCAAGGGCGGCGAGCCGCGCAGGATCACCCTCAACCCCGGCGCCGACGCCAGCCCGCGGTATTCGCCGGACGGGAAATACATCGCCTGGCGGGCCCAGTTCCGCGCCGGGCATGAGAGCGACCGCTGGCGGCTGATGACCCTGGAGCGCGCCACCGGCAGGGTAGTCAGCCTCACCGAAACCCTCGACCGCTGGGTCGAGAGTTTCACCTGGAGCCCCGACTCCGCGACCCTCTTCTTTACCACCGGCGACCGTGGCCGGCAGGCCATCCAAACCATCCCCGTGACCGGCGGCGCGGTGCGCATCGCCGCCAGCGCCGATGGCCAGCTCGACGACATGCAGTTGACCCATGACCTCAAGACCATGGTCTACACCCAGCAGACGGGCGTCTCTCCGATCGAAATCTACCGGGCGGCTTCCACCGGCGGAGCGCCCACGGCGCTCACCCATCTGAACGACCAGACCCTCAACGCCTATCAGACCACCCCCCTGGAGGAGTTTTGGGTGGACGCCCCCGATGGCTCGCGGATTCAGAGCTTCGCCGTCAAGCCGTACGGCTTTCAGGCGGCCCGCAAGTATCCTGTCCTGATGTTGATTCACGGCGGTCCGCAGGGCGCCTGGGGGCACGACTGGACGTACCGCTGGAACGCCCAGGTGTTCGCCGCCGCGGGCTATCTGGTGATCGAGCCCAACCCGCGCGGTTCCACCGGCTATGGTCAGAAATTCATCGATGAAATCAACGGCGATTGGGGCGGCCGCGCGTTCGATGACATCATGGCCGTGACGGACCACGTGGTGGCATCCATACCCTACGCCGACCCCGCCCGCCTGACCGCCGCCGGCGGTTCCTACGGCGGCTACATGGTGGACTGGATTCTGGGCCACACGCAGCGTTTCAAGGCGCTCATTTCGCACGCCGGGGTGTACGACCTGCCCAGCGAATTCGGCGCCACCGAGGAGCTCTGGTTCCCCCTGTGGGAAATGGGCGGAACGCCCTGGGACAAGCCCGACGATTACGCGCGCTGGTCGCCCAGCGCGTACGTGAAGGACTTCCACACCCCCACGCTGGTGATCCACGGCGAGCTGGATTTCCGCGTTCCCTACACCCAGGGGTTGCAACTGTTCACCGCGCTACAAGTGCAGAAGGTTCCCTCCAAGCTCCTGATCTTCCCCGACGAAGGCCATTGGGTTTCCAAGCCGCAGAACAGCATCCTCTGGTACAAGACGTTTATCGACTGGCTCGATTCCTGGGTAAAAAAGTGAAGGCAATCATAATATTAGCTACTCTGGCGGTGGTTGCGATCGCCGCGCTTTTCTTGCTGTCCGGCCACACCGCGCTGGGCTTGAATCCGGTGCGGACCATCGGGTTGAGTACGCCCATTACCGTGCGCGTGGCCAATCCCCACGGCGTGCGCCGGTTGAGCGCCTACCTGGAACAGAACGGCGCGCGGTATCCGCTCTTCGAGCAGACCGCGCCCGCCACGCGCCTGTTCTGGGGCAGGCATGCGCCGGCCCGGGCCATCACTTTCGAAGCCGGCAAGACCAAGGCCCCGCAACTCGCCGAGGGAAAAGCGCGGCTGGTGGTGGAAGCGGTTTCGAACGACTTGCGGGGCAGCACGGACATCGCTTCCTGCGATGTCAACGTGGTGCTCACCGCCCCCCGCGCCATCCCCGACGATTTGCAGCATTACGTGAACCAAGGGGGCATGGAGCTGGTCACCTTTACCACCAGCGGCAATTGGAGCGAAGCCGGCGTGAAGGTCGGCCAGTACGCTTACCGCAGTTTCCCGCTGCCCGGCAAGGGCCCCGACCAGCGTTTTGCCATGTTCGGTTACCCCTGGGACCTGGAAGCCGGCCTCACGCCGCTGGTATTTGCGCGCAATGCGGCCGGCACGGAGGCCACCGGCCATTTCTGGTTCAAGCTGTTCCCCAAGAAATTCCGCGTGCGCGATTTCCCGATTGACGACGCCCTCATGCAGAAGCTGGTGGACTCCGTCGATCCCACCGGCGCCCTGGCCCCCGGCAAGGACTTGGTCTCGCGCTTCCTCTACATCAACGGCGAGATGCGCCGCAAGAACAACCAGCAACTCGCCGACCTTCGCCTCAAGACCGAAGAGAAGGTCTTGTGGAACGGTCCGTTTCTCCATTGGGGCAAGGAAGAAGCCGACTTCGCGGATGTGCGCAACTACATCTACCACGGCCAGAAGATCGACCAGCAGGTGCACCTGGGCTTCGATCTTTCCGACGTGCAAAACGGGCCGGTCAGCGCCGCCAATGATGGCCGCGTGGTCTGGGCCGCCGACCTGGGCATCTACGGCAACTGCATCGTTGTGGATCATGGCTACGGTCTGCAATCCATCTACGGCCATCTGCGCGAAATCGACGTGAAGCCGGGCGACATGGTGACCAAGGGCCAGAAAATGGGCATCGCCGGCCAGACCGGCCTGGCCGGAGGGGTGCACGTCCACTTCAGCATGCAGATCGACGGAGTGCAGACCAACCCCCGCGAGTGGTGGGACGAGCACTGGATCAAGGACCGGATACTGAGCAAGCTGCGCTAACGCCGGCGGTCTTTTAGTGAGGCAGGCGCCTCCGCCCGCTACTGGAGTTTCCGCGTTTTGTGAAGGACGATGAATCCTTCCGCTGCCGCATCCACCTGAAGCTGGTGTCGCACTCGGGCAAATAGGCTGCCCGGACGCGATCAGCGCCGTGAACGCCGCCGAGGTCCTGACGGTGCTGGCCAGGAAGGGCGTGCCGGTTGCCTACGCCCACCTGGCCCTGGTAAAGACCGGCCTGACGGTCATGGGCTTCGGCATAAGCGAGGCGCTTAAGACCGCGCAGATGCTCACGCCGGCGTTCCGCGAGAAAGGAATTTCGCTCGGCGACCGGGCATGTGTGGCGCTGGCGCTCGCCTAGGGCTTGCCGGCGGTCACCGGTGAGCGCTCTGGGGCGGCGCTCGGAGTCCCGGGACTTGAGATCGAGTTGATTCGGGAGTATGGATCATCCGCGTCCCGCCTACCGGATCAAGGAAATCCGGACGTTCCAGTCCGGCCTTCCCGCTGCCAGCGTGGCCCACACCCGATCGGCGGAGACGATCGTCATCCCCAACAGGTTTGCTGCCGAGAGACAAATCCGGTCCCCGAGTGACATCCCTTTCACGCAATAGACGCGGGTGTCATAGGCCTGCGCGGAAGAGAACTCCTCGATCACCGGCAGGGCCAGGCGCTGTACTGATTCCTCGCAGAACCCTGGATCAATTCCGGGACGGTTCAACTTCTTGACCACCTCGGCCAACTGAACGGCGTGAATGGAAGCCCGGTCGAGGACCGCGACCACCCGGTCCGCGCCGGATTCGTTCTGCAACAAGGCCAGGAGCGCCGAGGCGTCCAGAAGGTACTCTTCCGCCATGAATTAGACCTCCTCGGCCGAAGCTTCCGCGCGGCGCTCCGCGATCAACTCTTCCGCCAAGGAGCAGTCCAGCTTGAAAGAGCGCATCCGTTCCTGAAGATCCCGGACGGCGGCGGCACGGTTCCCAACCACCGTGACTCCCCGCTCGTCTGCGCCGATCAACACGTCCTGGCCGGGCTCGAGCCCAAACCGACGTCGTATCTCGGCAGGGATCAACACTCTGCCGGATTTCTCCATTCTTACGGCATATACTTCCATACCTCCATATTATCAAAAACTGCCGTAACCCTAATCCCTGCCTTGCAGGAGGTCTCCAAGGTCGCGGATGCGACGGAATTGTAGCGCCGCCCAACTGGCATAATGGACTCGGGAGGCTTTGAATCGTGGCTACCTTCGTGCCAACCGTGCCCATTTCTCACGATAACGAGAAGAATCCGTGGCTTGCCGCGGCCGCGCGTTTCGATGAGGCCGCCATGCGGCTGGGCCTCGACGAAGGCATGCAGAAAGTGCTGCGCGCGCCCGCCCGGGAGCTTACCGTCAACATCCCGGTGCAGCTCGACGACGGGCGTCTCGAAGTCTTCACCGGCTACCGCGTGCAGCATTCCCTCGCCCGTGGTCCGGCCAAGGGCGGCATCCGCTTCTCCCCCGACGTCACCCTCGACGAGGTGCGCGCCCTGGCTTCCTGGATGACATGGAAGTGCGCGGTGGTGAACATCCCGTTCGGCGGCGGGAAGGGCGGCGTCATCTGTGACCCCCACGTTCTTTCGGACGCGGAACTGGAGAAGCTGACCCGCCGCTACACCTACGAGATTATCGATTTCATCGGGCCCGAGCGCGACGTGCCGGCCCCCGACGTGAACACCAATGAGAAAGTGATGGCGTGGATCATGGATACCTATTCCATGCACGCGCGCCATACCGTCACCGCGGTGGTCACCGGCAAACCGATGGCCCTGGGCGGCTCGCGCGGCCGCCCCGAAGCCACCGGCCGCGGTTGCATGATGGTGACGCTTCAGGCGCTGGCGCGGTTCGGGCTGAAACCGGCGGACTCCCGCGTGGTCATCCAGGGCTTCGGCAACGTGGGCGGCATGGCGGCCCGTCTCATGACCGCCATGGGTTTTCCGATCGTCGCCATTATCGAATGGGACGGCGCCGTCTACAACCCCCACGGCCTGGATATCGCGGCGCTCCAGAAACACCGCACGGAGACCGGCTCGATCCTGGGCTTCGCCGGCGGAGAGGATATGGACCGCCATGACGCCATGTTCCTGGAGTGCGAGGTTCTGTTGCCCGCCG
>JBEKPK010000004.1:0-44308 GCA_049520795.1 Bryobacteraceae bacterium | reverse complement strand
CCCGTGTAGAACAGGTCTTCCAGCCAGGAGAGGCGGCACTTCTCAAAAGTCTTGGCGGCGCGAATGCCATCGGTGACGGTTCCGCAGCGAAGACTGGAGGCGTCCACCGAAAGCGGCTTGTCCCAGCCGATGGCGTCCCGCACAGCGGTGATCAACTCGGCGCCGTACTCGAGCCCTGCGTCGGTGGGGACGCCGGCGGTATCCAAGTAATTCGGCTTGACGCCCACGAAGTTAGTGGTCACATCCATCTTGAAGAAGGTGAACCCTTTCTTCATGCGCTCCACCATCCGTTCCCCGTACTTCTTGGGATCGGAGGTGCCGGTGGTGTCGCAATACATGCGCACGCGGTCGCGTTTCTTATCGCCCAGCAGCCGCCATACCGGCACGCCGAAGACCTTGCCGGTAATATCGTGCAGAGCGATATCGATACCGCTGTAGCCGCCGCCCTGTCGTCCCGGGCCCGCATACGGACGGACGGTTTGGAGAATCCCCGATATGTCCAACGGGTTTTTTCCCACCAGAAGCGGCTTCATGGCCAGGGCCAGATTCTCGTTCCCGCCATCGCGCACTTCTCCCATCCCGTAGACATCCTGGTTGGTGTAGATCTTGATGATGGGGTAATCGAAGTTAGACGCGACCTTGATAGAACGTATGTCCGTGATCTTCAAGTCGCTGGGTGAGGAAAACTTGTTGACGGGCCCGTAGTGCACGGCCGCGCCTCCGCGTCCACCGCCGCCGCCGGGAGCTCCCGGGCCGCCCGTGGGCATGCGGCCGGGCGTGCCTTGCTGACCGGAGGCGGACGAGACAAAGAGCCCGCCCAAGCCACTGACGATCGCTGCCTGAGACAGCATCGCACGCCGGCTCAAACCTTTTGCTCGACTAGGTTTCATATGCTACTGATCCTTTCGGTTACGTACAGTGTTTCCACGGGACCGCTATCTCAACGGTACCGGTAAAGCGTTACGTGCTGGATGCCTCTGCTTCGCAGCGATAGGTTCGCGCCCTGCCCGGTATCATCGCCAGCCAGTCGGCGTCCTGGAACCCATCGGCCTTCCACAAAGTTTCCATCTTCGACGGTTGCCAGTCCGTCGAACTCTGGCCCCGGCGTGTTGGGAGAAAACTTGATGCTTACGCCGCTGCCGGCCACGAAGTATTCGTCGGGACCGGCCGCAATGAAAATGGCAGCCGCCGAAGGCAACGCGGGCGGCGGCCCCTGCGCTCCAGGCGCGGTGCGGGGCCCCTGGTAGCTGGCCTCCACCATGTGGCCCCCGACCTGGACCTTCTGGGGCGGGTCCTTGGGGCCCATCAGGACGGCGGACATCGTGCCGTTGCCCTGGTGCGCCAGAATCAGCGGCGCCAGTTGCGCTACCAGGCCATAGCCGGCGGTGAGCTCGGGATCTTTGCCGGCCGCATTGTCGATGGCGAACGGCGACATGCCGATGGCGTCGTAGCGTCCGAAGACGTAGAGCGCTCTGGCCGCGCCTTCCGCCCCAGCCTGCGTCTCGGGAATGAAGAGGGGGTTCCCGTTGCGGGTGTACAGTGGGCCAAAAAATGCCACGTCGTTGTACAGGTCGGGCGAGAGTATGTCGATTTTCGGCGCGCCGGCTCTCCAGAGGTCCATGACATGCGGCAGCGGGCCGCCGCTCGGCGTTCTTCCGGGTTGATTCGGCCTGCCGCCGCCATACAGCCACGCGTTGGCGTACATCGGTATCGGGTATTCGGCTTTGCCCGCCTCGGCCACCCGCCCGACATAGCGCGCATAGTTCCAGGCCATGAAGATCTCATCCGTCCCGGCGCCCTGACCGAATACCTCTTCCCAGGTCCCGGATGTTTTGGAGCCAGCCGCCTCCCACACCTTGCGAAACTCCGGAATCAGGGTATCCTTATGCTGCTGAAGGTAGTCCATCAACTCCTTCGGCGCCGGCCCCGCGAAAGCCTTGTTGGCCATCGGCGAGCGGTCGCGGGAATCTCCCAGCACTCCCACTTCGTTCTCCACCTGGATCATGACGACCGTATGCTGCCGTCCGTCCACTTCCTTGACATGGCGCATCAGGGCCGCAAAGGCGTGCGCATCGGCGTCCCGGTTCGCATCGCTCAACGTGCTGAGCAGTTCGATGGTCCTGCCCTTTTCCACCTGAGCGCGCGGAAACCGCTCGAAATCCTTCTTCAGCCAGTCGGGCGGGTAACTGGACAGACCGTTCTTCCAACTGGCGAACCAAATGAGAACGAGCCGCAGATTGTGGCTTCTGGCTCCCTCGATCACGCCGTCCACCACCCGGAAGTCGAACTTGCCCTCGGCGGGTTCGATCTGCGCCCAGGAGACGCCCGCGATGACGCTATTGAGGTTGGTCTCGACGAGCTTGGCCCATACCGGCTTCATGTATTCGAGGCTGGTGGCGCTGTTGTTGAGCAATTCTCCGCACCGCGCCAGAAAGGGCTTGCCATCCACGATCAGTTGGGTGGCCGTGCCCTGCTTTTGCAAGTGAGGAATGTCCGAAGCAGAGGCGGCCGGCGCCGATCTGCCGTTGCTCTGACTCGCGGCGAGGGCGAGGGAGCACATGAGAATGGGATACATCAAAGCTCGAAGTCTCATGACTATCTCCTAGAGTCCCATACTTGTGGGGCAGGCGCTTCCGCCTGCCAGCCTGGGGCGGGGCAGACGCCTTGCGGGCCGGGCACGCCCGACCCGCTGCCGCAACCGTCTTCCGCGCCCTTCCTGAGCTACGATCCCACGTTGATCGTCTGCTGCACTTTGACGTCGGCCGAGGAGCCTCCCACCATCAGGTTCACTTTCTCGTCCTCAACCACCCACTGTTTTGTCTGCACATCCCAGTAGGCCAGGTCCTTCGCCGCAAGCGGTATCTGTACGGTCTTCGTCTCGCCCGCCTTCAGCGCCACCCGCTCAAAGCCCCTGAGTTCCTTGATGGGCCGCTCGACCTTGGAGCCCATGTGCTTCACGTACAACTGAACAACTTCCTGGCCGTCCCGCTTACCCGTGTTGCTGACGGTCACGCTGACGGTGATCTTTCCGTCCTTGGCCAGACGCGGAGCGCTGGTGTGGAGGTTCGAATAAGCGAAAGTGGTGTAACTCAGCCCGTAACCGAACGGATACAGCGGCTGACCTTTGAAATACATGTACGTCCGGCCGTGGCGGATGTTGTAGTCCATCATGGGCGGCAAATCGTTGATCGACTTCACCCAGGTCTGGTTCAAACGTCCGGCGGGGTTGTAGTCGCCGAACAG
This sequence comes from Bryobacteraceae bacterium, assembly GCA_049520795.1. Lineage (GTDB taxonomy): Bacteria > Acidobacteriota > Terriglobia > Bryobacterales > Bryobacteraceae > BOG-224. The sequence continues at coordinate 41,065 of JBEKPK010000004.1, read as the reverse complement.
AACGTCGGCCAGGGCGTTGCCTTCCTCCTGGCTGTTGTGGGCCATGTGCACGATGGCGGGCACATTCTCCTGCGCCCAGTTGATGGCGAACGGAAAGCTGGACTTGAGCACCACGATGGTCTTGGGATTGGCCTTGAACACGTCTTTGATCAACTGTTCCTGCACCGCTTGCAGGTCGATGGACGTGCGGTCGATGCCTTCCTTGGCCTCGCTGGGATCGCACTTGCCCCCGTATACAAAGGTCCCGCAGGTCGGGTGGCTGCCGATGACCACGATGGCCACATCGGAGGCCTTGGCCGCATCCACCGCCGCGTTGTTGTCGTTGTTGAGGGCGAAGTTGACCTTGACGGCGGCTCCGACTTTCTTCTTGATTCCATCGAGCGGAGTAATCGCATAGGGGTACGCGCCGCTATACCAGTCCCACGCGACGTCGTTGGAGCGCTGCCCGACCACCGCGATGGACTTCAGCTTGGACTTATCCAAGGGCAGCGTATCGTTCTGGTTCTTCAAGAGGACAATCGCTTCTTGCGTCACCTGGAGGGCCAGCAGCTTGTTCTCGTCCCTGACCCAGGGCGCGTTACCCTCCTTGATCTTGCTGTAAGGCACCATCTCGGGAGGATCGAGCAATCCGAGCTTGATCATGGTCCGGAAGCTGCCTCGAATCTCCCGTTCGATCTCGGCCATGGTGAGCAGGTTCTTCTGGAGGGCTATTTTGACGTTGTCTTTGTAGATGCCGTCGAGGAACTGGTTAACGCCCGCCTTGACCGATTGAGCCGCGGCCGTGGGCAGGTCCGGAGAGTACTTGTGAGCCCTCACCGTGCCCTCCAGATCGCCTGCGTCCGTGACAATGATCTCGTTAATCCCCCACTCGTTGATGGTGATGTCTCTCAAGATCGGACTGACGTTCATGGGGATGCCGTTAACGGCGTTGTAAGCGGTCATGTAAGAGCGGGCGCCCGCCTCGGCCCCCATCCGGAAGGGCACCGTGTAATATTCCCGTAAGAGCCGCTCGTCGACGTCGGAGGAAGTCCTCGACCGGCCGACCTCGTTGTTGTTGGCCAGGAAGTGCTTCATCAGGGCCGCGGTCTGATAGTACTTGGGATCGTTGCCCTGGAGCCCTCGGACGAACGCGGCGGCCAGCGTGCCGTTCATGAAAGCATCTTCGCCGAAAATCTCTTCATTCCGGCCCCAGCGAATATCCCGGCCAAGGTCTGCTTGCGGCGCGCGAATGATCAGCGACGCGGAGCCGCCGCGGGCGTATCTCGGGTTCTGGTAAAGCCAGCGCGCCTCGTAGCCTTCCACGGCGGCGGCCTTCTGCAGAATAGCCGGATCCCAGGTCTCCCCGAGCCCGATGGCCTGGGGGAAAGTCGTGGTCGGGATGGAATTGGGGCTGTTGGCCCTGCCTCGCGCCAGCCCATGCAGGCCTTCCGCCTGGTTATAACCGCGGATCCCCAGACGAGTCAAAGTGGGGCCGGGCCCCCCTCTGCCGCCGCCCAAGTAGTAGTTGGCGCCCAGGACGTCGATCTTCTCGTCATCGGTTAGCAGGGAGATGATGTTGGTGACCCTTTCCTCAATCGAGAGTTTCGGGTTCTGAAATGGATATTGGTACTGGCTTTGGGCGGGCGTCTGCATTACAGCGAGGCCCATCACGAGGCACAAAACACCCAACGACACGGCGACTGCTTTCACTGCGATTCCTCCTGTTGACGAAAACCTGAGCCGGGATTTCCGTCTTGCCATCCCGGCCAGCATCGATTGTAGCTCCAAACGCGCTAAACTGGAGCCGTTTCTCTTATTCAAAGTCAGTAGGTGGCGACGGAGACGCGGAGGACCAGCGGATCCGAGCTGAAATCCAGCCCTCCATCGGTCTGGTCGCCATTCAAGACGCGAAGAAACTTGAAGGCTCCATTCTCGTAGATTCCCTCTTCGACGCGCAGAAACTGGCGGCGCTTATCCGGCGCCGTGGGACGGAAATCCACCCGGCAGTAGAATCCGGCCACCAGAAACTGGCTGTCTTTAAGCTGGGCGACCATGGCCCCTCCCATGGGCTGTGGATTGCCCGCCGGGCGGCCGTTCCGCTCCCAAACTCCGTAAGACACGGTGGCGTCCCACGCTCCAAACGGGAGCGTCTGGGTGATCTTGCCCTGCTCTTCGGCGATGGCCTGGAGCTTGCCTTCGAAATTCAAGCGGGCGATATCGCCAGCCATCGGAGCGATCAGGCTGTAAGTGGGCGCGAACGGGGCGATAAACTCTTTGGTCCCAGTCCGCGCCCAAGGGACCAGCAATTCGTCCTTTGGCCTGGCGGCGTCCGGAATGGTGCGGGTCTTCGTGAAATCCATGCCGAAGGGCGAAAATCCGATGGTCTGGCGCCCCAGCGCAAAAAAGAAAAACCGCGGGCTGCCGCCGGTCTCGGGCACGTACAGCGCGTTGTCGCCGCGATGATAGATATCGAGCGTCCTGACGTAGCCCGTGGCGTCCCTGGCGTAGTCGTCGGGTGAGATCATGTCGATGGCCGGAGCGGCGGCTTTCCAAATCGGAACCACGTTGTCGCTCGGCGGCGCGTTTTCGTAAGCGCCCGGCGCATCCGGCTTGGCGGGGTCCCGCGGCACGGCGCAGCGGTGCGTTCCCGGCGCGGCGTTGACATACAGGGGCAGCGGGTAGACCGCCTTGCCGGCGGCGGCCACCTGCCCGATGTAGCTGGCCACGCCCCAGTTGTGGAAGCACACCTCGGCGTCGGGGCCGAAAACGTCACGCCAGGTCTGAGAAGGCGCGCTCGATCGCGCGTTCATGGCCTTCAGAACATCGGCCGGAACCGGGCCGTCGAAGAGCTTCTGCGCCTCCGGCGAGTAATCGCGCAGATTGCCCCCCGTGCCTGGCTCATTCTCTACCTGCACCATGAGCACGGTGCGCTGCGGGTCCGCCGTCTTGAGATGACGCATCAACGCCGCGAATGCCTTGGCGTCCGCCTCGCGCGAGGCGGCGGCGAAGGGCGAGGGCACGTCGGCCGGGCGGCCAGTCTTGTCGACCACCCGCGCATAACGTTCCGGCGCCAGCTTCATCCATTCCGGCATGTAGTGTGGGTTGCCGTTCTTCCAGGTGGCGAACCACAGCAGGATCAAGCGCATCTGGTGCGCCCGAGCCTGAGTTAGAAGGGTATCTACCACGCTGTAATCGAATTGGCCCTGCCTGGGCTCAAACTGCTCCCAGTAGACCGGGATCTCGGCGGTGTTGGCATGCATGAACTCCATGGCCGGCCACACCTTCGGGAGCGCTGCCGGCCAGCCGCTCGAGTTATTCACCTGCGCGCCCAAAATGAAGTAGGGAGCCCCATCCACGAACAAAGCGTAGCGTCCATCCTTCTTGACCAGGCGGGGAACCGGCCGCTCCTTCACCTGGGCGAACGCCGCTAGCCCGGTTAAGGTCAATACCACAACTGCCAAACTGGAAACTCTTCTCATATCCCCACCTTTCGCACGGGCATTGAAACACGCACGCCCCCAAGCGGGCGCCGGCCGGCGAACCGAAATCCTGGTAACCGGCGCATCAGGTGGGCCTTCGCGCCTCGGAGGTAGTGACTGTGACGCTCGCTGGCTTCAGTCCCGGCGACGTCGCGGTTATTTGAATCCTGCCCGGCTTAGCCGTCGACTGCACGATGGCCAGGCACAACCCATTGAACGCCTTCCTGCGGTTGCCCTTGTAATCTTCGTCGCTCGCCAGGTTTCCGTTGTCCACCCCTATGATCTTGCCTTCTCCTTGAACCGCGAAAGTGACTTCATTGCCGGCAGTCGGAACGACCCTGCCCTGCGCATCGAGTATCTTGACAATGAAATGAGCCACGTCCCGGCGGTCGGCCGCTATGGCGTCCCTGTCGGCGGAGAGCGCAATGGCCGCCGGCTCACCCGTGGTCGCGATTTCCTCGGTGACGACGACTTTTCCATCCTTAGTGCCCACCACCTTGAGCGTGCCCGGTTGATAGGGGACAGTCCATGTCAGGTGCAGATCCGAGGTGGTGCGTGGAACGGTGGTCCGCGCCACTGTCTGGCCCCAGTACCCCACGCGCGGGAACCAGTAGCCTTGAGCCCCGAAGGACTTACCGTTCACAAACAGCTCCACCGTGTCGCAATTTGTGTAGCAGAGTACCGGTATGACTTCTCCTTCCCTGCCCTTCCAGTTCCAGTGAGGGAACAGGTGAACCATGGGCTTATCCGTCCATTGGCTCTGACAGAAATAGTAACCGTCCTTCGGGAAGCCGCAGGTATCGAGCACTCCCGCGGCCGATCCCTTGGAAGGCCACTGGGCCTCGCCCAAGTGGTCGATGCCCGTCCACATATGATCGCCGGATACGTATTCGTAGATCCTCCGGAACCTCCACAACTGCTCGAAATCGGTCCCGCGATTGCCGCGCCTGCGCGGAGCCGCCCCGGAACTCGGCGGGACAAGCTCGGAATAGTCGCCTCTGGCGCCGCCCATGGAACCGTTTTCCGTACCAATGAACTTTCTCTGTGGGAACGCATGCCGGTCGTCACTGAAGTATGTCTCCGCCCTCTTGGCCCGGCGGTCCGAATAATTGTAGCCAACCACGTCCAAAACCGCGAGAAACTCCGGTGGAGTTCCGACTTCGCGCCCGGTCAAATTGGCGGCGATCCTGTCGCAACCCATGGTGACGGGCCGCGTCGGGTCCTCCCTGTGAAAGATATCCACCAGCCTTTTCACCATCTCTACGCCGTTAGCGGCGGCTTGCTCGCCGATCTCGTTGCCCGCGCTCCACAGCAGTACGGCAGGGTGGTTCCGGTCGCGGCGAACGAAGTTCGTTATGTCCCGCTCCGACCATTCGTCGAAATATTGGCCGTACCCGTTTGCCGTCTTGCCTTGCTTCCACTCGTCGAAAACCTCATTCATCACCATGAAGCCCAATTTGTCGCACAGGTCCAGAAACTCCGGCGCATAAGGATTGTGAGCGGTCCGAATGGAGTTGACGCCCGCAGCCTTCAAGATCTCGAGCCGTCGCTCCCAGACGCGCTCCGGCGCCGCCGCGCCTACCGAACCGCCGTCGTGATGCACGCAGACGCCGTTCAATCTGACATGCTTTCCATTCAGCAGAAACCCGCGGTCCACGTCGAACTCAGCCCGCCGAATGCCAAAGACCGTGTCATATGAGTCGGAGCCCTGGTCCATCAAGGAGGTGCGCACCTTGTAGAGATAAGGAGTCTCAAGCGACCATAAGTTCGGCTGATCGATCTTAATTTGCTGCACAAACTCGTATTCTCCGTTCGGAGGAATGCTCTTACTCTCGCTGACCTGAGCGCCCACGGCGGGGATCCCGTCTTGGTCCAATACGGTGCTGGTAATGCGGCACTCGGCGGCGGTCTGAGCTTCATTCTGAATCCGGGTCTTGATCTGGACGGTGGCGGAGCCCATGTCCACCTGGGGTGTGGTGACGAACGTGCCCCAGTGGGCGACATGAACGTTGTTAGTAACCACTAACCAAGTGTGCCGGTAAATACCGGAGCCCGAGTACCAGCGGCAATTGGGTTGGTGAGAGTTGTCCGCCTTGACTGCAATCACGTTATCGCCGCCATACTTCAGGTGGGGACTGAGATCGTAGTCGAAACTGCTGTATCCGTACGGCCGCTTGCCAAGATACTGACCGTTGATCCACACCTCGCTGAGCTGATAAACGCCGTCGAACTCGGCGCTTACTTTCCTGCCTCTGTAAGATTCGGGAATGTTGAAATGTTTCCGGTACCAGCCGACGCCCGTAGGCAAAAAGCCGCCTTGCCCCCTGGCCGGCGCATCCTGGCTGAAGGGCCCCTCGATGCTGAAGTCGTGAGGCAAGTCCACATCCTTCCAATTCGCGTCCGCGAAATCGGGCTGCTGCGCGCCTGGCGCATCCCCCTTGAGGAACTTCCAGCCGAAATCGAAGGAATCCCTGACCCGTGCCCCCCCGCGGGCAGCGGCCGCCGGCGGCGCCTGCGCGTTTGCCTGGCCCGCGGACTCCAACGCCGACAGGATGCCGGCCGCCCCAACCGCCTGCCCCAGCAAACTGCGCCGGCTCAGGGAATTCGTCGCTTCATTGTCGTTTTTCATGCTCTTCTCCAGAACGTCTTTAGCCGTCACTCCATCCGCGTTCTTCTTCTCCGCGTCTCCGCGTCAAAAACGGCGCCTGGGGTCATGCAGCGGAAGTAGTGATGGTGACGCTGCTTGACTTCAGCCCGGGCGAAGTCGCCGTCAGTTGAATACGCCCCGCCTTGGCCGTCGATTGCACGATGGCCAGGCACAACCCGTTGAACGCCTTCCTGCGATTGCCCTTGAAATCCTCATGACTCACCGGATTTCCATTGTCTACACCGATGATCTTGCCCTCGCCCTGAATCTCGAAGGAGACTTCATTGTCCGCCAACGGCGCTACCCTGCCCTGTGCGTCGAGTATTCGAACCGTGAAATGAGCCACGTCCCGGCGGTCGGCCGCAATCGCGTCCCGGTCCACGGAGAGTTCAATGGCCGCCGGTTCTCCCACCGTCGCGACCTCCATCTCGACGACAACCTTCCCGTCCTTGACGCCCACGGCCTTCAGCGCGCCCGGCTCATAGGGCACGGTCCATGTCAGGTGCAAGTCCGAGGTAGTGCGCGAAGCGGCGCTCCGCCCCTCGTTCCGCGGAGGCCAATATCCCACGCGCGGGAACCAATAGCCTTGCGTCCCAAAAGACCTGCCGTTCACGAACAACTCCACCGTGTCGCAGTTCGTGTAGCAGAATACCGGTATGACGTCTCCTTCCCTGCCCTTCCAATTCCAGTGTGGGAACAAGTGGACCATCGGCTTATCCGTCCACTGGCTTTGATAAAAATAGTAACCGGTCTTTTCGAAGCCACAGGTATCGAGCACTCCCGAGGACGAGTTCTTCGCCGGCCACACGGACTCGCCTATGAAGTCAATCCCCGCGAACATGTGGTCGCCGGTGGCGTAATCGTAGATCCTCGTAAACCTCCACGCCATCTCGACATCGGTCCCTCGATTGGCGCTCCCGCTCAAAGCGACCCCGGGAGCCACCGTCATCGGGGTAAACGGCAGGCCCCTGACGCCGCCCATGACCCCGTTCTCCGTGCCAATGAACTTTCTCTTCGGAAACGCATGCCGGTCGTCGCTGTAGTATTTCTCCGCCCGCTCGCGCCGGCGCCCCCAGTGGTTGTAGCCAGCCACGTCCAGGACTTCGAGAAACTCCGGCGGCGTGCCGACTTCACGTCCGGTCAAATTCGCGGCGATCCTGTCGCAACCCATGGTGACCGGCCGCGTAGGGTCCTCCCTGTGAAAGATCCCGACGATCCTCTTGACCATCTCGACGCCGTCAATGGTGACTTGCTCGCCGATCTCATTGCCCGCGCTCCACAACACCACCGAAGGGCGGTTCCGGTCGCGGCGGACGAAGCTCGTTACGTCCCGCTCCCACCATTCGTCGAAGTACAGCCCGTATCCGTATCGGGTCTTGTTCTGCTTCCACTCGTCGAAGACCTCATTCATCACCATGAGGCCCAATCTATCGCACAGGTCCATGAATTCCGGCGCGTGAGGATTGTGAGCGGTCCGAATGGAGTTACAGCCCATGGCCCTCAACTTCACCAGCCGCCGTTCCCAAACCCGTTCCGGGACCGCCATTCCCACCGAACCAGCCTCGTCGTGCAGACAGACGCCGTTCAGTTTCACCTGCTTGCCATTTAATAGAAACCCCTTGTCCACATCGAAGACGGCTTCGCGAATGCCGAACGGGGTTTCGTACACGTCCACAACTCCGCTCTTGTCCTTCACCGTGCCGCGTACTTTGTACAAGTAGGGATTGTCCGGCGACCACAAGTTGGGCTTGTCCACCGTTACCTGCTGCACGAACTCGAATTCCCCGCTCGCCGCTATGCTCTGGCTCGCCGACGCGCTCTGGACGGATTTCCCATCCGCGTCCAGTATGTCAGTGACAAGCGTGCACTTGGCTTCGCTCTTCCCCTCGTTCCGAACCCTGGTCTTGATCTGGACGGCCGAAGAACTCGCGCCAACCTGGGGCGTGGTGACGAACGTGCCCCCGTCGGCGACGTGAAGCCTGTTGGTCACCAGCAGCCAGGCGTGCCTGTAGATTCCCGAGCCCGTGTACCAGCGCGAATTCGGCTGCAGGGAGTTGTCTGCCTTGACCGCAATTACGTTGTCCGCCGCGTACTTCAGGTGGGGACTCAGATCGTAAGAAAAACCGATGTACCCATACGGCCGTTTGCCCAGGTACCGACCGTTGATCCACACCTCACTGAGCTGATAAACGCCATCGAACTCGATGACCACCTTTCTATCCCTGTAAGATTGCGGAATGCTAAAGCGCTTCCGATACCAGCCGATACCCATGGGTAAATAGCCGCCCTCTCTTGAAGGCGTATTCGCGCTGAAAGGCCCCTCGATGCTGAAGTCATGAGGCAGGTCCACGTCCCTCCAGTTCGCGTCGGCGAAATCCGGCTGCTGCGCGCCCGGCGCATCCCCCTTGAAAAACTTCCAGCCGAAGTCGAAAGTATCCCTGACGCGGCCACCGCTCGCCGGCGGCTCCTTAGCGGCTGCCTGGCCCGTGGGCTCCAACGTCGACAGGACGCCGGCCGCCCCAACCGCCCGTCCCAGCCAACTGCGCCGGCTCAGGGAGCCCGCCGCTCCATGCTCGTTCTTCATGGTTGTCTCCAAATGCGAGCGTCTGTCCCACCTGGTTGTCGAAGAACATCCATCCTTGTGGGGCAGGCGCTTTCGCCTGCCAACCGCCCCCCTAGAAGAAAACCTTCCACTCCACATCGTTGCCGGCGGACGCCGTATAGTCCACCGTCAGCAGATGCCCTTCCGTCGCCATCTTCGCCGCCAGTCCGCCGGACAATTCCACGCGTTTGGCCGTAAATCCGTCCGGAACGTAAATCCGCAACTGATACGGATCGTTCGCCACCGCGCGCGAAACGCCCCGCAGCATCCGCTGCCCGCCGTCGTAAGCGAGATCCTTGATGTCAAACGCCATCTGCCGGATATGCCGGCTGGTGGAGATCAGCACCGGCCGGTCTTGTTTCTCGACGATGCTGTAGATATCGCAATCGTAAGGCTTCACCGCACGCGGCGTGAAAGTACCCTTGAACGTCCCGATGAGCTTCTTGCTCCAAAACTCATAGACGATGTACTCTTTGTTCGGATAGAGGCGCAGGTCCTTCGCCGCATCCAGCGGAACCGTGAAATTATTGATCAGCGCCCGAGTGGTCGGGGTGGTATAAGTGAAACCCTCGCGAGGCGTTTTGGCGGTGAAATTGAAAACGCTCAGCACATTCCACTTTCCAAAGGGCCGTTCCACCGGCATGTTCCAGATCTGCGCCGGCTTCCGAACGAATAAGTCCACCGGATAGGACACATCCGGAGTCGGCGGGCTGATTCGCTTCAGCAGTTCAATGCGGTCCGCGGGGTACTCCTCATTAAACGCTTCTTCCAGGAATAGCGTGCTCCCGGCGATGGCATGGAAGTTCGAATCCACCTTCGCCTGGCCATAGTTGAAGCGCCCGGCCGATTCGTCGGTCGGCTGCGACTTGAACACATGAAAACCGTCGCCATCGTTCCAAAACACGCGGCCATTGTAAAAGAACCGGATTGAAGAGCCCAGTTGGGATTCGGTGAACCATAAGCGCCAGCCGTCGCCCTCCTCATATCCGTGGTCGGCGTCGTTGGAAACCCGGTCGATGTCCACAATTCCGTAGGTATGATCGACCACGTTCATATTCGATCGGATCACCCTTCGCGGCGCCTTTTGATCGATCACCTCGCGCCAAGGGGTTCCGGCCGCGCGATAGGTCTCAAGAGCGCTCATAAACGGGTCGTATTGTCCAGGCCACTTGTCCCACCAGTCCGCAAAATCCATCTCCGCCCGGCCCGTTTCGTTCTCATGACCGACCACCCATTGAAACGCACGCTCGCGCTCCAGCTTGATTGTCAGGGGATTGGAAAAGTCGATGACCCTTGTCCCCATCGTCATTCCATAGTATCGGGCGTGTATCGGGAGATAACACTCGTCCGGGTAACTGGTCCGGCCGGGCCCGCCGCCGGCTGGCTGGGCCCCCCGTCCCCCCGCGGTCCCGCGGCCTCCCGATGCCGGCTGCGCCGCCACCGCTGGCCGGGCGGCGCCTGCGGGCGGAATGACTGCGTCGGGCGTCTGCCGGTCGCCCCCCAGACCATATAACCCAAAACTTCCCTGCCGGCTGGGTCCTCCCAGCCCCCAGTAGAAATCGTTCAAGCCATGCGCCTTGAAAAACTTGTCCGCGTTGGCCTCGCTGCCGCCGGACAGGTATCCATGAAAGCGGCTGAAGTTGTTCGAAACCAGATCCCGGTCGTTGAGGTCCATCGGCCGCCGCTGTTTGAGGCGTATGTCATAGGCGAGCGCGATCAAATCTCCCTGATGCTCCATGGCGCGGAGCGCATCGGTGTTGAAGTCGATAAGCAGATCTTCTCCGGCGAAGCTCTTACCGGAAGGCATAGTGACTTTATAGCTGCAGTATCCCCGGACCTTCATCCGGTCCGTCGTCTTGCCCTGCCAGCCCTCCGCCACCTCAAACCTCGATGCCCCCTTGGTGATGGTCACATGTCCCATCAAAAGGCTGTTGCCCGTGTCCATGTCTTTGATCACGTGATTGACTTGGTACATCTTGGGCGTCACAAAACTGGTCACAGGGGCAAGGTCGTAATACTCGCGGTTCTGAGACATGGTTCCCAGACTGGTCCATTTTTCGGTCGAGCCGCCCAGGCGCGCATCGTTCGACACGAAATAATCCATGTCCCCGACATCGACGGACTTACCGGTGGCGTTCGAACGGCCCAGGCTGACGAGGATGTCGTTGTTGGTCTTGCTTACCGAGATCTGGTATTCGAAATCGAGTTGTCCGGGCTTCTTCCCGCGCAGCGTCACCGTGACGAACGATCCGTACTTGTCGACGTAGGCGTTGTTGACGGAACTGGTCACTTTCCAACCCGAAGGGTCGTCGCCCGGGAGAAAGTAAACATCGTTCAGCCGCATCGGCGTCCCTTTGACTTCCGCCGACCAGCGGCAATTGGCTCCGTCGACCGAAACCAGCAGGTTCTGCGTATCGACTCTGATTGGCGCGGCCGCGCCGATCGGTGGACACAGCATGACGACGAAGGGCAATGTAAGTACGCAAATACGAGTCGTGGTTCTCATGTAAACCCATCCTTTTCGCCCCGCCCGGCGCCGGCGGGCCGGGCATGCCCAACCCCTACAGCCCAATTTGCAAGGGCGAGGCATGCCTCGCCCCCGCGCCGAATTCCTAAAAGAACACCTTCCATTCCACATCTTTGCCGGTCGACGACGTATAGTCCACGGTCAGCAGACTGCCGTCAGTCGCCATCTTTCCGGTAAGGCCCTCCGACAATTCCACCCGCTTGGCCGCGAAGCCATCCGGAACGTAGATCCGCAATTGATACGGGTCGCCTTTCACCGCGCGCGAGATGCCTCTCAGCATCCGCTGCTGGCCGTCGTAAGCCAGGTCCTTAATGTCGAAGGCCATCTGCCGGATATGCCGGCTGGTGGAAATCAGCACCGGCCGGTTTTGCTTTTCGACGATGCTGTAGATGTCCACGTCGTATGGAACGAGCGGGCGCGTCTTGAACGTCCCCTTGAACGTCCCTATAAGTTTCTTGCTCCAGAACTCATAGACGATGTACTCTTTGTTTGCGTCCAGGCGCAGGTCCTTCGCCGCGTCTAATGAGGTTGTGTAAGTGCGGCTCGGGTTGTTCCCCGTGAAATTGAAAACTGTCAGGATGTTCCAGTTTCCAAATGGCCGTTCCACGGGCATATTCCAGACGCGCGCCGGCTTGTGGGCGAATAAATCAACGGGATAGCCCGTGTCCATCGTCGGCGGGCTGATCCTCTTCAGCAGCTCAATCCGGTCGGGAGGATAGGGCACGTTGAAGGCTTCCGATACGAATAAAGTGTTGCCGGCCATGGCGTGGAAAGTGGCATCCACTTTCGCCTCCTGGGCGGTGAAGTCCTTCTTATCCGATGAATTGTACCGGTAGATATGGAAACCGTCGCCGTCGTTCCAGAACACGCGGCCGTTGTAGAAGAAGCGGTTCGTCGTGCCCAGCACCGTCTCGGTGAACAACCCCGTAAACTCCGTTTGCGCCAGAGTCGAATCCCCCGTCTCGTAACCATGATCGGCGTCCTCCGAAGCCCGCAGGAGGTCCACAATACCGTAGGAATGATCCACGGGCTGCATGTTGGAACGGATCACCATTCGCGGGGCCATTTTGTCTATCGCTTCGCGCCACGGCAGGCCGCCGGCGTGGTAGGTCTCGAGCGCGCTCATAAAGGGGTCGAACTGTCCGGGCCACTTGTCCCACCAATCCGCGAAGTCCATCTCCGCCCGGCCGGTGTCCTTCTCCTGCCCGGTCACCCACTTGAGAATGCGTTCGCGTTCGAGCTTCACGGCCAGAGGATTGGAAAAATCGATGACTCTCTCCCCGTCGTACTTGACCGTGTGTACCGGCAGGTAGCATTCATCCGGATAACTGACCCGCGAGGGGCGCCCCTGGGTGCCTCCGCCCATGCCGTAAATTCCAAAACTCCCCTGCGGGCCGGGTCCGCCCATTCCCCAGTAGAAATCGGTCAGGCCATTATCGTCGAAGAACTTCTTGGCGCTGGCATTGTTGCCGCCGGACATCCATCCGTGGAACCGGCTGTAGTTGTTCGCCACCAGCTCCTTGTCGTCCAGGTTGATGGGCCGCCGCTGCTTGAGACGGATGTCGTGCGCGATGGCGATCAAATCCGCCTGGTGTTCCATGGCGCGCAGCGCGTCGGTATTAAAGTCGATAAGCAGCTTCTCCCCGGGAAAACTCTTTCCCGTGGGCATAGTCACTTTGTAGCTGCAGTACCCCCGAACCTGCATCCGGTCTGGAATCTTGCCGTTCCAGCCGGACCGCACTTCAAACCGCGACGCTCCCTTAATGGTAGTTACATGCCCCATTAACAGGCTGTTGCCGGTGTCTTTGTCTCTGACCACGTGATTTACCGCGTAAGTCTTGGGAGTGATCAAATTGATTACGTTCCAAAGCTCGTAGTAATCGCGATTGCGGGACTGGGTTCCCAGGGTGACCCATTTGTCGTTGGTCCCGCCCAGCCGCGCATCGCGCGACAGGAAGTAATCCATATCGTCGACGTCAACCGACTTACCGGTCTTATTCGAACGGCCCAGACTGACCAGAATGTCGTTTCCGGTCTTGCTGGCGGAAATCTGGTAATCGAAATCGAGTTGTCCGGGCTTGGTCCCGTGCAACGTAACCGTGGCGAACGACCCGAGGTTGTTGGAGTCGGCGTTGTTGACCGAACTGGTCACTTTCCAGCCCGATGGGTCGTCGCCGGGCAGGAAATAGACATCGTTCATCCGCATCGGCGTACCTTTGACCTCCGCCGACCAGCGGCAATTGGCGGCGTCGACCGAAACCAGCAGTTTCTGAGTCTCGACTTGGATTGGCGCCGCCGCGTGGGCCGGCGGGAATTGAAGAAGAACGATGGTGACGAACAAAGCTACGGCGTATAGATTAGTCTTCTTACTATGCATAACTCCCTTTCTCAGAAGCCTCGGGCCGGGCGTGCCCGGCCCCTACATCGGGCCCTTGTCCAAACCGGCGTTTTCGGCGGCCAGCAGGGCCAACGCCGCCCAATCCATGTCGCCCCTGCCGTTGGCGACGGCCGCCAGGAAGTGGTCGCGCAACAGGCTGGCCAGGGGCAACGGGACCGACACCTCGTCGGCCGCCTCGAGCGCGAGGCGCGTGTCCTTGAGGCCCAGGCGCAGGCGAAAGCCGGCCGGCTCATATTTCTCGTCGGCGATCAGGCCTCCGTAATTGGCGTAGAGCGGCGAGTTAAACAGCGCCCCGTTGACCACCTCCAGGAAGGCGCGCGGCGTCACGCCCCACTTGCGTTGCAGGGCGAAGGCTTCGCCCAAAGCCTCGATGGTGCAGGCTATCAGCAGGTTGCCGGTCAGCTTAACGACATTGGCCACCCAGGGGTCGGCGCCGACGACGGATATGGCCCTTCCCGTGGCTTCCATGAGCGGACGGCAGGCTTCTATGTGCGGCGCGGCTCCGGCCGCCACCACCCAAAGCCGGGCGGCAGCGGCGGCATCAGGGCGGCCAAAGACCGGCCCGGCCACATAGCCCTGCCCAGCATGAGCGTGCGCCTCCGCCAGGCGCCGGGAAAAGCCAACTCCGATGGTGCTCATACCGAGGTGAATGGCGCCCGGCCCCATGGCGTCCAGGACGCCCTGGTCGAATACGACGCTGGAAAGAGCCTGGTCGTCGGCCAGCATGGTGACCACCACCTCGGCGCCGCGCGCGGCCTCCTCCGCGGAGCCTGCGACGGTGGCGCCATCGGCGGCGAGTTCCCCGGCTCGGCCAGGGGTGCGGTTGTAGACGGTCAAAGAGTAGCCCGCGCGGAGCAGGTTCCGCGCTATTGGCATTCCCATGTTGCCTAACCCGAGGAATCCGACCTTCATGCCGTGTGGCTCCTTAGAACTTCAACGCACGCGCGGATGATCGGCGCCGGCGGCCGACCGAGTGGCGCGGACGGCTTCCTGCGCCATGTCTCGCACCTCGCCGCCGAGGATGTCGCTGATTTCCCGCGCCACTCTCGACGTCAATTCCCCAATGGAGCGGAAACCCCTCTCGGAAAGCCGCGCCGACAGGGCGGAGATCCCGATGGATGCAATGACCGCGCCATCCCTGTCGCGGATGGGGGCGGCCACGCAGCGGATCCCTTCGTGGAATTCCTCATTGTCCGTGGCATACCCCTGCGCTTTCGTCTGGCGGCAAACTTCCGCCAGCCGGTCGAGCGAAACGACGGCCTCCCCGGCCCCGGACAAGACTGGCGCGGCGCCGAAGAGCGCCTCCAGTTCGGGCTTCCCAAAGTCCGCCAGCAGGGCCTTGCCGTGCGCCGTGCAGTGCAGGGGGACGGACTCGCCGGTCTGTCCAGAGACGACAATCACATGGTTGGCCGTGACATGGTCCACAAACAACGCCTGCCGGCCTTCGCGCACCGCCAGATGGGCGGTCTCCCCGGCTTCGCCAGCCAGCCGCTTCAGGTGCTCGCGGCAGACACGGACCAGCATGTTGCTCCAATCGTATTGGCGGGACAGGCGCCAGATGGCGGGGCCCAGCACGTACTCCGTCCGACCGCCGGGACAGGCCAGGAATCCGCGCCGCTTGAGGGTATTGGCCAGCCGGAACGCGCTGCTGTGGTCGATCGCCAGAAGCTCGGCCAACTCCGCGGTGGCCACGGGGCGGCGCGATCTGGCCACGGCTTCGAGGATCATCAGGCCGCGATCCAGGCTCTGAATCGACGGGGTTGGCTTGTTGGTGCGGACACCAATGGCGTCCGGGCTCCTTAGCATGTTTCGCAAGTATATTTGCAGACTTAATCTATCGCGCGACAATGCGGAAGTCAACCCGGCGGAAGGACCGCAATCCGCCCGTTTCCACTGTTATCCTGAACTCTCTGGAGGATCAACGATGACCAGACGCGATTGCCTGAAATGGATGGCCGCCGCCGCTGCCGCCGTTCCGGCCTCGGGCGCGGCCGGCGACTCCGACCGCGAAACCCGCATGAAATGGTGGCACGAAGCCCGCTTCGGGATGTTCATCCACTGGGGGCTCTACAGCCAGCTTGCGCGCCACGAGTGGGTCATGGAGAACGAAGGCATCCCGGTGGCGGAGTACGAGAAGCTGGCCGCCTCGTTCCACCCCAACCCCAACGCCGCCCGCGGTTGGGCCCGCCTGGCCAAACAGGCCGGCCAGAAGTACATGGTGATGACCACCAAGCACCACGAGGGCTTCTGCCACTTCGATTCCAAACTCACCGGTTACTGCGCGCCCAAACAGGGCCCCGGCCGCGATTTGGTGCGGGAATTCGTGGAAGCCGCACGCGCCGAGGGCCTCCGTATGGGCTTCTACTACTCGCTCATGGACTGGCATCACCCCGACGGCGCCCGCTGCGCCACCGATGAGCAGGCCCGGCGTCGGTTCGTCGATTACATCCACGGCCAGATCCGCGAGTTGCTCACCAACTATGGCAAAATCGATATCCTCTGGTACGACGTCAACTGGCCGCTGGATGTCAAGGGCTGGGAGTCCGAGAAGATGAATGAGATGGTCTTCCAGCTTCAGCCCCAGATCATCGTCAACAACCGCAACGGGTTGCCGGGCGATTTCGCCACCCCCGAACAGACCATCCGCGCCGACGCCCGCGCCTGGGAATCCTGCATGACCATTAATGGAAGCTGGGGCTATCATCAGGCCGATACGGACTGGAAGACTCCTCGCACCATAGTCCGCAATCTGGCCGAATGCGCGCGCGGCGCCGGCAACTACCTCCTCAACATCGGGCCGCGCGCGGATGGCTCCGTCCCCGAGGAGTCGGCCAGGATACTTACCGCGACCGGCAAATGGCTGGAGCGCAATAAGGAGTCCATCTACCAGTCGGAGAGGTGCTCGGTCAGCCGGTCGCAGTTCGCCGGCTTCTCGCGCAAGGGCAATACTCTCTATATGCACGTGTATTACTGGCCGGGCCAGACCGTCGCCCTGGGCGGGCTGATGAGCAAAGTGAAGTCGGCCCGCCTGCTGGCCACTGGAAGAGAGGTGAAGTTCGAGCAGGAAACGTACCGCGTGCGCTTCCTGGGCTTGCCCGAGAAGCCGCCCGACGACCCGGTGACGGTTATCGCCATCGAGTGCGACAGCGAGCCGCGCCAGGATATGGACGCGGTGCGCAGAGAGCGTCCTCGAAGGGAGGCGTAAGGCCGTCGGCGGATGTCGGGTTGACAGGCGAAAGCGCCCGTCCCACCCCGCCGTCAAAGACTTCCACCCTTGTGGGGCAGGCGCTGTCGCCTGCCAACCTTTCTCTCATCGCCCTTGTGGGGCAGGCGCTTTCGCCTGCCGACCTTTCTCTCACCGCCCTTGTGGGGCAGGCGCTGTCGCCTGCCAACCTTTCTCTCATCGCCCTTGTGGGGCAGGCGCTTTCGCCTGCCGACCTTTCTTTCATCCCTTTTAACCAGCCGGCCTGAACTCCGCACTACCGATATCCAGCCGCCGGCCGATAAGAGTACTGCGGGCCCCAACGAGCCCTGGCGGTGACGGCGCGCCGTTGGTCGCCCCGCGGAGGTTTTATGGATATCACCGCGGTAAGTGGCGCCGTGACTGCACCGGTCGCCGCAGCGCCGGAGATTCCGGCGGAGAAAGCGGCCGAAAACCGATCCATCGTTCAGGCTGTCCAGGCCTTGAATGGAACGGAAATGTTCGGGCAGGGCAACACAGTGATATTCCAGCGGGACCCCGAGACGCATCGCATGGTGATCCAGGTGATCAATCGAGAAACCGGCGATGTTATCTCACAGATCCCGCCGGAGTATCTGTTGCGAATGGCCGAGGATCTCAGGCAGCCTCAGGCCGATCCACCTTCCGCCATGACGGGATAAAACCGGTATGGGTCGCCGGAGATGGCGATCCCGAGCCTTTGCCCCGGGGTGGATCGGCCAGTGTCAGTCCCATCCCTTGGCCGTATTGCTTCCCTGAAGTTTTCCGCGTGCTCCGTCGATAGAAGGAATGTCGGTCATGTACGCGTCACCAGAAACTTCCGAAAGCGAAAGCCGGCCGAGCGCGAACCTGCACGCACCGCCGCCCTACCTTGCCCAAGACGACGACGGGCGGATCACGGGCCTTGCCCCGCTGGCAAGAATGGCCTTTGCGGGCGGTGATCTGCGACCCCTGAAGGCGCATTTACTCGATCGTCTTGCAAGGAATCGGAACGACGCCAACGCATTGATGGATTTATCCACTGTTTTGCAACTCATGGGGCAGCGCCAACTCGGGCTGTCCATGCAGGCTCTGGCTCTCCGGATCCAGCAATCCTACCGTCTCCGGTGCTCCGTGGATTCTGTTGCAATCCGTCTGCTGGCGATTGTCAGTCCGGGCGACTTGGCGGAGAACAACGCGCTGGAGTTTCTGGTCGAGGGGTTGGACATCTCTCTCGACTTGCTGTATGTGGCCCCGGGCATACCCTTCCCGACAAGCCTCCCGGACCACGATGTAGCCATGGTCGCGGTCTGCGAAACCGATCATCATCGCCCGCTGCTAAAGCACCTTGAAACGCTTGTGCCATCGTGGCCCCGGCCGATGCTTTGCGCGCCGGAGCGCATCGCCCGCCTGTCGCGCGATGGCGCCTGCGCGCTGCTGCCGTCAGCTCCTGGCATGGTAATGCCCCTCACCGCGCGAATCGACCGGCGGGCGCTCGCCGGCATCGGCCGCGCCGAGGCGCCGGTCACGGCGTTCGTCGCGGATGGCGGGTTTCCCTTCATCGTAAGGCCGGTGGATTCGCAAAAAGGTCACGGGCTGATGAAGATAGACGCCCCGGACGCCATTGGCGGCTATTTGAAAACCAGGCCGGAGAATGCATTCTATGTGGCGCGCTATGTCGAATATCGTGGGCCGGATGGCCAGTTCCGGAAGTATCGCATCGTTCTGATCGACGGGCGCCCCTACGCCTGCCACATGGCCATCTCCGGCCATTGGGTGGTCCACTATATCAGCGCGGGCATGCGGGAAGACGCCGCCAAGCGCGCCGAGGAGGCGCGCTTCTTCGCCGGGTTCGACGATGACTTCGCACGCCGCCATCGCCATGCCCTGCTCTCCATCGCCAAGCAGGTGGGGCTGGAATATGTGGGCATCGATTGCGGCCAGACCCCCGATGGAGAGTTGTTGATTTTCGAAGTGGATAGCGGAATGACCGTTCACGCCATGGACCCCGTCGACATCTTTCCCTACAAACAGCCGCAAATGCGGAAAGTTTTTCGGGCCTTTCGCCAGATGTTGATGGATGCCGCGAGCGAGCGTGGATTCCGCAATTGAGCGCATCGCCAAGGAACATCGGCCGGGCCTAGCCGCCCTGCGCCTGCCTGAGAAGTTTCTCCGCATCCGACCGCGGCGGATCGTCAACCGTCAATTTCAAAGTCAAGTATCGCCTGAGCAGTTCCTTCGCAAGTTCATTATTCTTATGGAACTTGATGTACGTATCGGCGCGTGCGTACAGAACCTCGGCGCTACCTGGAGCAATGGCCTCCGCACGCGCAAAACTGCGCTCGGCTTCCTGGAAGCGGCCTTGACCGGCGAGGAACTGTGCCAGGTCGATCAGTCGGCCGGCCTCTTGCGGCGCGGATTCAACAGCGCGCTGGAGGTGCTCCTCCGCGGCATGGTATTCCTTCTTCTCCTCGGCAAGCCTAGCCTGCGCCCAATGCCCGTCGGCGGCATTCAACGCAGCTATGCGCCCGGCAGCGGCCGCAGCCTTCTGAAAACTCCCTCCCAGGAAGCCCGGCGCTTCCACATAATACTCAAATAAGTCTTTCAATGCCTCTATATTACGTGGATTTATTTCAACCGATTTCTCAAAGTGCTGCCGGGCTTTCAATGCACGGCTGGGAGCGGTGAAAGGGCCGGACCTCTCAGCCCACCTCCCGTATGCCCTAGCCAGCCAAAGTTCATGCTCCGAGTTGGACGGATCCGCCGCCACGGCTTTCTCCAGGGCCTCGCTGGCCTTCGTGTACTCCGCCTGCATGTAATAGTTCCGGCCCATCAGCTCATAGACCGCGCCGTCTTTGGCTGGAATTGCCTGTAATACTTGCAAAGACTTAGCGAAGTCCGTGGAATCATAGTACTTACGCGCCTGGTCAAGCTCCGGGCCAGCGGCCCAAGCCACCTCCGTGGCAACCAAGACCAACGCGACGATTCTCGCTGCGGCGTCCGCACGCCCAAGCAGGCAGTTCATTGCTTCCAAACAGTACAGATGAGCCCGAAGCCGTAGCCGTTCCAAGCCGCTACCCCGCCGAACCCTGGCTGGGCAGAGTTGGCAGGCGAAACCGCCTGCCCCACCTGGCCGGGGTTGGTGGGGCAGGCGGTTCCGCCTGCCTTTTTCAACCCTGCAATTCCTTCAACCCAACTGCACCGCAATCGTGGCCACGGAAAGCGCCGGCAGATCGAGCCGTATCCTGCCGCCCGCGGCTTCCACCGGGTGCGATACGGGAACAATCGTGTCCGGGCTCTCGAAGGTGTTGGCCGCGTTGAGGTCCTTATGATGCAGAATCCGCGCGCTGGCGCTCTTGGCTGTTTTGTTGTCCAACGAGCACTCGACGCGCATGTCCGTATCCGCCTTCGGATTCACGAAGCTGACAATCAGCTCCGACCCGCTCTTCGATGCCGAAACGGAAAGATCCAGCGGGCCGGTCGCGGCGTTCTCCACCTTCACCGCCATCTTCGAGCGGTGCGCTTTGAACAGCGCAAAGGCGTGGTAGGTGGTGGTGCGGACGCAATGCTCGCCTTGCGGCCCGTCGGTAAGTAGCACGGATTGAAGTACATTCGCAATTTGCGCGATGTTGCACATGAACAGTTTCTCGGCATGGCGGTTAAAGATGTTGAGCCCCAGGCCGGCGGCCACCGCGCTGCGCATGGTGCCCTGCTGCCACATCTGCCCGTAGCTCTGCTGCTCCGGGCCGTTCAACCGGTCCCACACGCCCCATTCGTCCAGAATCAGACCCACCCGCGGCTGCCGGTTGTAGGCGTCGATCTGCGCCCGCTGCGCCACTATAGCTTGCTCCACCAGTTGGAAGGTAGTTAACTGCCGATTCATTGCATCCGCATTGTAAGCGGTGGGCGCCATGCTGCCGTTCTCGTAATAATGCATGGCGAAAGCCCCCAACGAGACGCGCGTGCCCTGCATCCTGTCGAAGAACCCCTTGGTCCACTGGGTGTTATTCCCGCTCGGCCCACAAGCCACCAGGAATGAACGCGTTCCGCCGAAGGACTTCATGTAGGTGGCGAACTGCCGATACACATCGGCGTAGTGGTCCGGCGTCATGTTTCCGCCGCAGCCCCAGGCTTCGTTTCCGACTCCCCAGTATTGGACCTTGAATGGCTCCGGCGCCCCGTTGGCGACGCGTTCGTCGGAAAGCGTGGTGCCCTTGGGGAAGTTGCAGTACTCGATCCAATCGAGCGCCTCCTGCGGCGTGCCGCTGCCCACGTTCACCGAAAGGTAAGGCTCGGCGCCGATCAACCGGCACAGGCCGATGAACTCGTGCAGGCCGAAGCTGCCGTCTTCCATGGCATTATTCCAGTTGGCGTTGACGCGCTTGGGCCGCTTTTCCACCGGCCCTATGCCGTCCCGCCAGTGGTAGTTGTCGGCATAACAGCCGCCCGGCCATCGCAAAACCGGGATGCCCAGTTCCTTCAGGTAGTCGACGGCCGCCTTGCGAAACCCGTTCACGTTGGGAATACGCGAGCCTTTTCCGACCCACAGCCCGCCGTAGACGCACGACCCCAGGTGCTCCGCGAAATGGCTGTGCATCTCCGGGCGGACCGTCCCGATTTCCGAATCCGGACGAACCACCACGCTCTGGGCAACGGAGG
The DNA here is from genome assembly GCA_049520795.1 of Bryobacteraceae bacterium. Taxonomy (GTDB): domain Bacteria; phylum Acidobacteriota; class Terriglobia; order Bryobacterales; family Bryobacteraceae; genus BOG-224. Next base: position 19,575 of record JBEKPK010000004.1, on the reverse strand, counting down.
AATCCGAGAACACCCCCTGTGGCAAAAGGGCGGCAAGCGAAACTCCGGCGCTCCGGGCGACGAACTGGCGGCGAGTGGTTGAGGATGGCATAGGCGACTCCGAAGCCCGTTTATACCACATCGGTGGGATAAGCCTCCAGGCTTGTCATGTGGGATAAGCCTCCAGGCTCGTCAGGGAGACCAAGCGGCAGCTTGGTAGCCCGCGCCGAACCGGGCTGAGGTCCGGATCTCGCGGGAACGCGTGTCCGAGCTTCGCTAGGATCGACAAGGCAGGAGCCTTATCCCACATCAGCCAAGCCCAGGCAGCGTCCTGAAACGCGAAATGTCGGATAAGCATTTGCTTTCTGACTTTAAATCAGATATTATCTGATTACAGGCATGAAAGCAAATGATATTCCGCACTCCCCAACTCGCCCCAGAATCTCTCCGCATGGCAGACGAGATTGAGTCAATCAAAGCACGGCTCAAGTACGCCCTGGCGACGCCAATGCGGTGGCTGGGGCTGCTTCGGCGAAACACCTTCGCCCGGGCCATCCGCGGCTCGAACAGCATTGAGGGGTACAACGTAACCAAGGACGACGCCGTCGCCGCAGTGGCGGGAGAGGAACCCATCAGCGCGGAGCAAGAGACATGGAAAGCCATCTTCTGCTACCGGAATGCGCTGACGTATGTGCTGCAACTGGCCAATGACCCGTATTTCAGCTACAACGAGGGCTTCATTCGCAGCCTGCACTACATGATGCTGAGCTATGATCTGGCCCGGCATCCCGGCACTTGGCGCCCGGGCCCCATCTACGTCAGGGACGATGCCAGGCAGGAGATTGTCTATGAGGGGCCGGGATCCGATGACGTGCCGTCGCTTATGGGGGAACTAGTTGCATCGTTGAACGCGCCGGACGGAACTCCGGCGATGGTGCGCGCCGCGATGGGACACCTGAACCTGGCGATGATCCACCCGTTTTCCGACGGCAACGGACGTATGGCCAGATGCCTGCAAACCCTGGTTCTGGCCAGAGAGGGCATCCTCGATCCGGCGTTCTGCAGCATTGAGGAGTACCTTGGCAGAAACACCAATGAATACTATGCTGTCCTGGCCGGCGTGGGCGGGGGCAAGTGGGGGCCAACCAACGATGCCGAACCGTGGGTTCGCTTCTCCCTGGCGGCGCACTTCAATCAGGCCACCACGCTGCTGAAACGGACGCACGAAACGGAGCGGGTTTGGTCGGAACTGGAGACCATGGTAAGCGCCCTGGGTCTTCCGGACCGGGTGATCTTTGCGCTCTCCGACGCCACCTTCGGCTATCGAGTCAGGAATGCAACGTATCGCAGCGTTGCCGAGATCAGCGAATCGCTGGCCAGCCGGGATCTCAAGCTATTGGTGGAGAATGGGTTGCTCGCGCCGGATGGAGAGAAGCGCGGCCGGGTCTACGTAGCCTCGGACAAGCTGCGAAGCCTGCGAGAGCGCACGCGAGAGCCTAAGCCGGCGTATAAGCCCGTCTTGCCGTAGTGGGATAAGCCTCCAGGCTTGTCAAGTGGGATAAGCCTTCAGGCTTGTCAAGGCGAGCAGGCTGGGCTCTGGAAACGCATCTCCGAGCTTCGCTCGGATCGACAAGGCAGGAGCCTTATCCCACACGGATGAATATTAATTCACCGATGAACGGCCCTTCACCCGCTTGACAAGTGCCACATCATGTGTGAATATGCATATTAGTGAATAATCATTCATTAGCAGCCTCGCCCGTTCCCGCCGTCGACGACGCCGGCCCGCCGCCCCGGGTGGCCGCTGCCGACCTGCTCCGGGACCTCGACCTCACCAGCGACGAGCTGCGCTCCCTGCTCGATCTTGCCGCTTTGGTAAAGCGTTCGCCGCGCGATTACGCCCACTCACTCAACGGAAAGTCCATCGCCCTGCTTTTCGAGAAGCCGTCGCTGCGCACGCGCCTTACCTTCGAGCTGGCCATCAAGCAACTCGGCGGCGATTCGCTTTTCACCGAGGGTCCGGTGGGGGTGCGCGAGCCGCTCAAGGACGTGGCCCGCAACCTGGACCGCTGGGTGAACGGCATCGTGGCGCGCGTCTTTTCCCAGGCCACAATCGAAGACCTGGCGCATTGGTCCGGCGTGCCGGTGATCAACGCTCTGAGCGATTTGTTCCACCCCTGCCAGGCCCTCGCCGATATGCAGACCATCCGCGAACGCTTCGGCGGCCTCGGCGGTCTGAAGCTGGCCTTCGTGGGGGACGGCAACAACGTGGCCCATTCGCTGATGCTGTGCGCGCCGCGGCTGGGCATGGATTTCGCTTTGGCCTGCCCGCCGGGATACCTGCCCAACCCCGATATTGTGGCCCAGGCGCAAGGGCTGGCCGCGGTGGCCGGCGTATCGATCGTTATCACGCACAGCGCCGAGGATGCTCTCGCCGGAGCCCATGCCGTCTACACCGATGTGTGGGCCAGCATGGGCCAGGAACAGGAAGGGGCCATCCGCCGGAGGGCCTTTCACGACTTCCAGGTGAACGACGCCTTGTTCGCTCTGGCGCGCCCCGACGCCATATTTATGCACTGCCTGCCCGCCAAGCGCGGCGAGGAGGTCAGCGATTCGATCATGGAAAGCGGCCGCTCGGCGGTCTTCGACCAGGCCGAGAACCGTCTGCACGCGCAGAAGGCGCTGCTGTTGATGCTTTTGTAGATATGGGATAACCAGCCCAACCGCTCCCTGACGGTCGCGGCTCGCCAGACTCTTATCGAGCTCGCCAGACTCTTATCGAGCCGCGACCGTCAGGGAGCGGTTGGACCCTACAATAGGAACTTATGAACAAACCGAAGAAAGTAGCCCTCGCCTACTCGGGCGGGCTCGATACCTCCGTCATCATTCCGTGGCTGAAGGAGAACTACGGCTGCGAGGTCGTCGCCGTTTGCGGCGATATCGGCCAGGGCGGCGATGAGCTCTCCGGACTGGAGGCCAAGGCCCTCAAAACCGGCGCCTCCGAAGTCCACGTCGAGGACCTGCGCGAGGAGTTCGTTTCGCAGTACCTCTGGAAGCTGGTGCGTTCCGGCGGCGTCTACGAACACAAGTACCTGCTGGGCACCTCCATCGCGCGCCCGCTGCTGGCCAAGAAGCAGGTGGAAGTGGCGCTGGCCACCGGCTGCGACGCGCTGGCCCATGGCTGCACGGGCAAGGGCAACGATCAGGTGCGCTTCGAGCTAACTTACAAGGCGCTCGCTCCCCATTTGCAAGTGATTGCGCCGTGGCGCGAATGGAGCATCGTGTCCCGCGAAGACGCCATCGAGTACGCACGTACGCATGACGTGCCCATCTCCGCCACCACCACCAAGATCTACAGCCGCGATCGCAACATCTGGCACATCTCGCACGAAGGCGGCGCCCTGGAAGACCCGGCCAACGCCGCGCCGGACGAAATCTGGATGCTGACCAAGAGCCCCGCCGAAGCGCCCGATAAGCCCGGCGAAGCGACCATCGAATTCGAAAAAGGCGTCCCGGTGGCCGTCGATGGCAAGCGGATGAAAGCCTTCGAGCTGCTCGAAACGCTGAACGCCATCGGCGCGAGGCACGGCGTGGGACGCATCGACCTGGTGGAGAACCGCTTCGTGGGCATGAAATCGCGCGGCTGCTACGAAACCCCCGGCGGGGCGCTCATCATGTTCGCGGTGCGCGAGCTGGAAGCCCTCACGCTCGACCGGAACACGCTCCACTACAAGCAGCAGCGCGCCCTGGAATACGCCGAGATGGTGTACAACGGCCTGTGGTTCACGCCCCTGCGCGAGGCGCTCGATGCGTTCTTCGAAAAGGTGAGCGAGACTTCCACCGGCGAAGTGAAATTGCAGCTCTACAAGGGCAACATCCAGCCGCTTAGCCGTAAGTCGCCGTACTCGCTTTATTCGCTCGATATCGCCAGCTTCACCATGGGCGCGAGCTACGACCAGAAGGACGCGCTCGGCTTCATCAACCTGATCGGCCTGCCCATCAAGGTGCGCGCCTCGAAAGCGGCCGCGCCATCTCAATGAAACTCTGGGGAGGGCGCTTTGAGACGGGACCGTCGGAAGTCTTTGAGCGCTTCTCCGGCTCGCTCGATTTCGACCGGCGGCTGGCGGATGCCGATATCCGCGGCTCGCAGGCCTTCGCCCGGGCGCTCGAGCGCGTCGGCATTCTGACCGCCGAGGAGCGCCAGCGCATCGTGGCAGCCTTCGAGGAGATGCGCGCCGAGGCCGCGTCCGCCGCGTTTTTCGAAGGCGCCACGGACGAAGACGTCCACACCCTGATCATCCGCAAGCTCAAGGAGCGCGCCGGCGCGGTGGCCGATAAGATCCACACCGGCCGCAGCCGCAACGAGCAGGTTTCGCTCGATACGCGCCTCTGGCTGCGCGAGGAATGCGACCGCGTGCGCGCCCTGCTCGGCGGTGTAATGGGCGCGCTGCTCGATCTGGCCGAGGCGTACCCGAACGCGGTTATCCCTGGCTACACCCACACCCGCCGGGCCCAGGCGGTGCTGTGGCCGCACTACCTGCTGGCCTATTTCGAGATGTTCGCGCGCGACTGGGAACGCTTCGGCGACGCCCGCCGCCGCGCCAATTCCCTGCCCCTCGGCTCCGGCGCGCTGGCCGGCAGCGGTTTTCCCTTCGATCGCGACGCCATGGCGCGAGACCTGGGCTTCGACAACATCACCCGCAACAGCATGGACGTTTCCGGCGATCGCGATTTCGCCCTGGATTTTCTCTATGCAGCCAGCGCCGCCATGCTCCATTTGAGCCGCCTGGCCGAGGACTGGATTCTCTACTCCAGCGAGGAGTTCGGCTGGCTCGATCTAGGCGACGGCGTAACCAGCGGATCGAGCCTCATGCCGCAGAAGAAGAATCCGGATTCGCTCGAGCTGATCCGCGGCAAGTGCGGGCGGGTGGTGGGCTGCCTCACTGGGCTCATGGTTACCATGAAGGGCCTGCCCATGACTTACAATCGCGACATGCAGGAGGACAAGGTTCCCCTGTTCGAAGCCGCCGATCAGCTTGCCGGGTCGCTCGAAATGGCGCGCGCCGTAATCGCTTCCGTGAAGCTGCTGCCTGCCATCCCGGCGGCCGCCGCCGCCGAAAGCTGGGTGGTGGCCACGGACCTGGCCGAGGCTCTCGCGCGCGCCGGCACGCCCTTCCACCAGGCCCACCGGATTGTGGGCCGCTTCGTTCTCGAAAGCGTGCGTTCCGGGCGCAAGCCGGCCGATTGGACGCCCGCCGAAATGCGGCGCTTCGCGCCCGAGTTTACCGAAGAGATGGCCGGCTTGCTCGATCCGGCCAGAGGCATGGAATCCCGCGAGGTCCCCGGCGGAACCGGACCCGCAACCGTAGCCGCGGCGCTCAAGGAAGCGCACCGCCGGCTGGCTGAGATGACGATATGACCAAAACCTACCGGCAGGGGCAGATACTCAAGCTCATCCGCATGAAGCGCATCGGCACGCAGGAAGAACTTGCCCTGGAACTGGGCAAGCAAGGCATCGCGGCCACCCAGGTGACGCTGTCGCGCGACATCCGCGACCTGCGCCTGGTCAAGACGCGGGAAGGCTATCAGGAGATGGCGCCAGAGGAAACCGGCCCCGGCTTCACTCTCTTGGCGGGCGAGTTTCTGCTCGATGTGCTGATCGCGCAGAACCTGGTGATATTGAAAACATCGCCCGGCCACGCCAATTCCGTCGCCGTGGCGCTCGATCACGAGAGCTGGCCGGAGGTAGTGGGCACCATCGCCGGGGACGACACCATCCTCCTGGTGACGCCCGACAATCCCACCGCCGAAGCCGTCCAGGAAAGGCTGCTGGGCATGCTGGAACGGGGCTGAACAAGCAGTTCAGAAACCGCTCCCTGACGGTCGCGGCTCGCCACACTCTTAATTAACGAGCCGCGACCGTCAGGGAGGGGCTCGCCACGCTCTTAACGAGCCGCGACCGCCAGGGAGCGGTTGCCACACTCTTAACGAGCCGCGACCGCCAGGGAGCGGTTGCCACACTCTTAACGAGCCGCGACCGTAAGGGAGCGGTTGCAGGCGCTTTCGCCGGCCAACTCCCGGGCCCCTTACAGCATGAACCAAAAGACGTATCCGCACTGCGTGCAGATGTAGTTGGTGGCCTCTTTGTTGGCCCAGTTGACGTTGAAAAACGCGGCGGCGCGCGTGTTCAACAGCGAGCTGCGCTCGTGGAAATGTGCGCCGCCGCAGACGGTGCAGGTAAGCGGCCGCCCGTCCATCTGCACTTCTATGGTTCCATCCGCCTGCGGAAATTCCTGAAATTGCATGTTTCGCTCCTCGAACCTCGGTAGCGCCGACGGTCTTGCCGCCGGCGTTCCATCTCTCCCTCATTGCGCCTTCGGCTTCTGCTCAAACGGCTTCTCCTGGCCCGAGTGCACGGCGTACAGGCGTTTGTGCGTCGCCTTGGCGGCTTCCACCAGTTCCGTATAGGGACGGTCCGTGACGTCCACCCAGCCGAAGTTGTAGTTCTCACCGTCCATGCGCCCGGTCACCGATTCGTCCGTCCCCAGAAACCAGTTCGCGCCCACGAAGCCCGGCAGAGCGGCGGCCTGCTCCATGTAGTAGCGGTATCCCACGCCGCGTTCCGTCTGGTCGCGCATTTGCACCAGGCTGGCGGCCAGACCGTTGCCCGGCACGCCGTTGTGGAACTCGCCGATGAGGATCGGCCGCCCGCTCAGCTCGTATGCCCTCTTGATTTGGTCGGATGCGTCGACGGCGTACGGGTTGAGGCTGTTGACGTCGAAGACGTTCGCCATTCGGAGCAAATCGTCCGGCGCCCGGCCCCCGAACCGCAGCCCCAGGTTCAGGTGGTTGGGATCGTACTTCTTGACCGCCGCGTTGATTGTCGCGAGGTACTTCCGGAAGGAGGCGAGGACGAACTCCTTGCGCCGCTCCGGAGTATCGCCGGCCGCCAGAAAGGCTTTGGCGGCGCGTTGCATCGCCGTGTCCTTCCCCGCCAGAATCATCTCCACCAGCTCCGCTTCGCGGCCGGGCCAAGGCACCTCATTGCCGACGTAGAAGCCGACCAGGTAAGGGTCGTCCTTGCGGGGAGTGAGCGCTTTGGCCGCCGCTTGATCCACCATGCGCGGGAAATCGTCGGCGTACACGTCGGGCATTCCCAGCAGGGCCGTGCCGGTCTGCCACTCCCGAACCATGGTCAGGTAGGGTTTCCTGGCCGGCCCCGCCACGGCGCCCCCGAAAGATGACTCCCCGACGGTGAGGCCCCAAGCTTCCATGCGTTTCCCTTCGAATTCCAGAGCCTTGTCCCGCCAGCCTTCGCCGAAGCGCCGGAACAGGTTCCAGGAGCGGAACGAGACCGTACGCCCGCGTCCGGGCGTCTGCGGCCCCAGCAGATCGGCCGGAGGCAGGGCTTTGTAGTATTTCTCCCGGCCCTCCACCCGCGTCTCCGCCCCGCCCGTGCCCATGCCGGGGACTCCTATGCCCAGGAACAGATGGCCGTCGGGATCGACGAACCACCACTTACCGTCGATCTGCTCCACGCGGAAGAAGCCTGTCGCCTGGGCGTGTGTGTTCAGGTATCCGCCGTACTGGCAGTAGTTGAAATCGCCCGGTTTCAGCGCCTTCTCTTCCTCGGCCCACTCCTTTTTCAATTGCGCCAGGCTCTTGGCCTTGCCCGGCCAGTCGGCGCGGGCCCACTGCCCGAATTCATCCACTACTGGCAGCTTCTCCAGAAAGTCCGAGCCGGGGTCTACTTTGGCCAGACGGACGCTGCGAATCTCGAGAGCAGGCTTCCCCAGGGGGTTCTGCATGGTCACCCCGATGGCCTGCACCGCGTTGAGGGATCCGTGCGGGCCATTCACTCCCATCCAATAGGAGTTTGAGGCCTTGTTTCCCATAGACGCCATGTCGAAGCCTTCCTGGCTCCTGCGCAGGAAGTAATGCAAGGGCAGCGACGCGCGCAGCCACACGTTCTGGCCGAACGGGTGCATGGTGACGCTCCGCACCCCGCCGGCATCGATGACGCGCAGGGTATACCGCTGCGGCGAAGAGGCCCGCAACTCCAAAACCAGGAATTCGTACCCGGACCAGTCGGAAGGCAGATCGGGGTTCAGCTCCTTCAGGGTCCACTTATGCTCCGATGTGGCGCCCTCAAAAACCGCCCGCCGGATTTCCGCGGCAGCGGCGGGTATAAGAACCAACAGTAGTACAAGCAAGCTTCTACGCATCATCATCATCCTGTGTTCCATGTATAGCACCCCGTGGAGCGGGTCTCCGGCCTGCCGCGCCGGCGTTCTTCCCAGGCTCAGTCCGTTCGCGATACACTCTCCCCATAGCCATTCGAAAGGACCGCCATGGCGGAACAGCTTCGCTCGGTTTGACAAAGCAGGAGCCTAATCCCACGCGGCTTGAACCGCCGGCGCCGTAACCGTTAGAATCGGAGCATAGCTTCCGCAATTCAGCTTGTTTCGCCCGCGGCCGCCCCCGCGCCGGCTCCCCGCGCCGCCGAGCTTCTCGCCGCCCTCACCGGATTCCGCTTCCTGCTGGCCCTTTGGGTGATCCTCCACCACCTCACCGGCCGCGGCCAGGCGCTCGAACCCGCCGCCCTGGCCCTGCCGCATTGCATGTACCAGTTCCTTCGCGGCGGTTACCTGGCCGTCACCACTTTCTTCGTGCTTTCGGGCTTCGTACTGTCCCGCGGCTATATGCGCACCCAGTGGACCGGAGGCAACCTGCTCCGCTACGGCGTGGCCCGCTTGGCGCGCATTTACCCGGTGTACCTGTTGAGCCTGGCCGTGATCGCCCCGTTCGTTCTGGCCGATCATACGCCCGGCAAAGTCCCCTATGCCGGCGCTTACGCCCTGTTGCTCCAGGGCTGGCTGGGGTCCATCCCGGTGAACTGGAACACGCCGGCGTGGTCGCTGTCTTGCGAGATGTTCTTCTACATGGCGTTCCCGCTAGCGGCCCTACTCATCCGGCGCGCCAACTGGCGCAACACGCTGGCGGTGGCCGCCGGCGCCTGCTGTCTCACGCGCGTTCTCTCGACTCTGGGCGTTCCCGACGGCGTCAAGCCTCTGATCCACCTGGCGGATTTCGTCATGGGGATAGCCGCGGCGTGCGTTTACGATCTTCTGTCACGCCGCGCGCGGCGTCCGGCCGGCATGTGGCTCTACCTCCCCGGATGCGCCCTCGCGGCGGCGTTGATCGCCTGGCCTCAAGCCCTGCCGCCCGGCGTGGATCTCAACACCGCTCTGCGTCCCTTGAACGCCGTCCTGCTGCTCGGTTTGGCCTTGGGCGGCGGCTTAATAGCCCGCGCGCTTTCTTCGGGGCTGGCGGTCTATCTCGGGAAATCGAGCTACGCCATGTACATCCTTCACGTCCCCATTCTGTGGTGGTATCGCCGCTGGAGCCACGATTTCTCGCCGGTTCTCTACATCATCATCGTGATTGCGTTATCCGCGCTGGTCTATGGCGTGTTCGAAGAACCGGCCAACCGCTACCTGCGGAACCGGTTGCGGCGAACGCGGGCCTGACAAATCGCCATGAGCGAGACCATATCTCTATCGATCCTGAACGAGTTATTCGACTACAACTACTGGGCGCGAGACCGCCAGCTCAATGCCTGCACACTTCTCACCGAGGAGCAGTTCCTGCGTCCCCTGAAGTGACATCCCTTCTGCGACAACTGGGGGTGCAGCCGCCCAAGGTGGATTTCCTCCACCCGTAAGGGCCGGGCACGCCCGGCCCTTTTGATGAAGCCCTGGCCTACAGCGCCTTCAGCAGCCGATTCCAGCGTGTGTTGAGGATGCTGTTTGGCGTTGCGTCGGGCGTCTCTTCTTTGGTCTCGTAGGAGCCGTAGATCAGAAGGGGACCGCCCAGAATATCCGCGCGGGGCACAAACCCCCAATAGCGGCTGTCAAGGGAGTTGTCCCGGTTGTCTCCAAGGACGAAATATTCGCCTTCGGGTACCAGCACCTCGCCATCGCGGACGTTGTTTCGCACCATCCCCCACCCTCGGTCGGGCAGGTGCTCGCCAGGGTTCGATGGGAAGTTGTCCCGGTAGGAGTCCGTGTAGGCCGTCTGGTGTACCGCGTACGGCTCCGGCACGGCTGCGCCGTTCCGATAGAGCTGCTTGTCGCGGATGTGTAGGCGGTCGCCGGGAACCCCGACCACCCGCTTGACGTAGATCTGGTTGCGGTCCACGGGATACCGGAACACGATCAGGTCCCCGCGCCGTGGCGTGCGGCCCAGGCGCCAAATCATGGTATCCGTGAGCAAGCAATCGCCGCGAAGCACGGTCGGTTCCATGGCGGCGGTTGGCATCATATAGAAGCTGAAGCCCAGCCAGAGGCACGCGTCCGCCACTAAGACGGCGATCCATGGCCAGTAGCGCCGCGAAGCCGCCAGGCGCCAGGATTGCCTGGCCGCCCGCAGCGGCCAGTACCCCAGCGCGAGAGCGAACAACGCGCAGATGCCGATCGAGAGGGCCTGGGAGGCGGCGGTGCCGGGTCGCGGCCGGAACACGGCGGCGATGAGGGGTTGCGCTACCAGGCACGCCAGAACCACCCCGGCCCAGGCGTGCCCGCGCCGGATTCCCCAGGCGGAAACGAAGAACAGGGCGGCGTAGGCCGCGCCCCGTAGCGGGTCGAAGAACGCGGCCGCGGTGGCCAGGGCGCCAAGAACAATGGCGATCCAGAATGCCGCGCGCGCCGTGGGAGCCGAAGATGTCGGTTGCATGTGTTCGTCCTTGTCTTTACGCCTTGGCCCCGTGCAGCGAGGCCAGGGCCAGGTTGCCGCCGAGTCCCATCGTCTCCACCGCGGAAGAAGGCACGATCACCATCGAACCCTTCTCCTTGATGGCTTCGTAGAGCATGTTCATGGCGCGCAGATGCAGCGCCACCGGGTTGTCCTGGTAAATGGCCGCCGCCTCCGCGAACTTGGCGGAGACCTCTGTCTCGGCCTGGCCCAGGATGTTACGCGCCTGCCGCTCCCTCTCCGCCTGCGCCTGCCGCGACATGGCATCTTCCAGGGCCTGCGGGATGCGCACGTCGCGAATTTCCACCGATTGCACGGTGATGCCCCACGGGTTGGTCTTCTCGTCGAGGATGCGCTGCAGCTCGCGCCCCAATGATTCGCGTTCCGTGATCATCTGCGCCAGCTCGTGCCGGCCGATCGATTCCCGCAGCCCCGTCTGCGCGCTGAGCTGGATGGCGTCCACGAAATCCTGCACTTCGAGAATCGACTTCTCCGCGTTCCACACCACCCAGAACACAATGGCGTCCACGTTCACCGGAACCGTGTCGCGCGTGAGCGTGGATTCGGCCGTGACGTTGGCCACCCTCACGCGCTGATCTACGTAGCGGCTCAGCGTGTCCACGATGGGAATCACGTGAAACAGCCCCGGCCCGCGCAACCCCACGTAGCGGCCCAGGCGCAACACCGCCACCTTCTCCCACTGGTCCGCCACCTTGAGCGCGAACAGCAGGTACAGGCCGACGGCGCCGCAGACCACAAACGGCGCGCGTTGGCCGGACAGGGCCGACGCCCCCAGGCCCGCCACCAGCAAGATGCAGAACGTAGCCGCGCCGATGGTGCTCACGCGCACTGGTAGTTGATTCGATTTCATAACGTCATCTCCGCTTCCTGTCCGGTTGGCTCTCGACGGGTGCATCGCGTCCCCTGGAAGGTTCTCGCTACCGCGTCTTTCCCGCTTCGCTCCGGACATCATGTAGCCGCTCCAATAGATCCTCGACGGTGAAGCCGGCCGAACCGGCGCGCGCCACGAACTCGCCCACCAACTGGTTGAGCCGCCGCTGCCGCTCCACATCGTCGCGCTTCACCTTCTGGTGACCGATGAACGTGCCGGTCCCCTGCTGGGTCTCGATCACGCCCCGGATTTCCAGCTCCCGGTAGGCGCGCATGACGGTGTTCGGGTTGATCGAGAGATCCACCGCCACCTGCCGCACGGTAGGGAGTTGGTCGCCGCCCGCCAGGGTTCCCGCCGCCATGCCGCCGGTGACCTGGTCGATAATCTGGCGATAGACGGGAACGCCGCTCCCCAGGTCCAGCCGGAATGCGAATGACCGCGATTGCTTCGCAGTGCTCATCTAGAATGATAGTGTACTAGTTTTATGATACAGTCAAGAGAATTCGGTGGGATAAGGCTCCCGCCTTGTCAATCCGAGCGAAGCTCGGACCCGCACAAGCTTCAGCGACATGGCTTTCCGGAATAAAATGGCGAGAACCGTCGGCCGCAGCCAAGGCGAGTCCGAGCTTCGCTCGGATTGACAAGGCCGGAGCCTTGTCCCACTGACAAGGCAGGAGCCTTATCCCACGTGCCGGCGCTCTTCACTCGTACCGCAGCGCCTCGATGGCGTTCACGCGCGCCGCCCGGGCCGCCGGCAGATACCCAGCGGCCACGGCTGCCAGCGCGAGCGCCAGCGAGGCTGCCGCCACCACCACGGGATCGTAGGAGTTGACCCCAAAGAGCTGGCTCTTGGCCAATTGCGCCAGCGCCAATGCGGCGGGTATGCCGATTCCCAGGCCGATGGCCAGAATCCACAGCATCTCCCGCATTACCATTCCCTGGATGCCGCCCGGGGCCGCGCCCAGGGCCATGCGAATGCCGATCTCCCGCGTCCGCCGCACCACGCTGTGAGCCATCACTCCATACAGGCCCAGCATGGCCAGCGCCGTGGCCAGGCCCGCGAAGGTCGCCGAGAGGTTCAGCACCAGCCGGTCGATGAATATGTTGCGACGCACCTGGTCCTCCATGGTGCGCAGCTCATCGGCGGGCAAGCCCGGATCGAGAGACCGCGCCACCCGCCGGACCTGCGCCATCACCCGATCCGCCGGGAGCGTCGAGCGCAGGTAGAACGACATCTCTCCAGCCCCTTTGTCCTGCCGCCAGGGCGTGTAGTACACGCGCAGCGGCTTCTCCTTCACCGCGCGGTAGTGGCTGTTCTTCACCACGCCCACAATTTCGATGTCGGGTATCGCCTTAGGCCCCCAGCCGACGGCGAACTTACGGCCCAGCGGACTCTGCCCCCCGAAGAAGTCCTTGGCGAACTGCTCGTTGACAATCGCCACCTTGGGCCCGGCCAGGTTGTCGCGCTCCGTGAACTCCCGTCCCATGACCAACGGAATCCCCATCTTCCCCAGGAAGCCTGCGCCAATCTCGTTCAGGCACGAGTTGGTGTCCCGCTTGGCGCCGGGTTGGAAACCCTCCACCGTGAGGGTGCTCATCCAGGTGCTGTCGCCGATCAGCGGGACCATCGCCGCCGCCACCCCGCTCACGCCGGGAATCGCCGCCATCTCGCTCTCCGCCCTCTCGAAAAGCGCCCTGCTCTGGTCCGGTTTATAACCGTTCAATTCGGGCGCCAGCCGGAAGGTCACCAGGTTCTCCGTACGCACTCCCAAGTCCGTGTGCATGAGGTTCACCAGGCTCTTCAGGAACAGCCCGGTGGGTACCAGAAGGATGGCGGAAACCGTCACCTGCGCGCACACCAGCGCCTTTCTGACGCGGGCCGCTCCGCGCGCCGAAGAGGCGTGCCCGGATTCCTGGTTCAGCACGCCGGCCGGGGCCGCGCGGGCCGCCTCCCACGCCGGGTAAAGCCCGAAAATCATCCCGGTGACGAACGAAACTCCCAAGGCATAGAACAGTACCGGCCACTGGAGCTCGGTGGTCAGAAAGTCCGCGGGCGCTCCGCTGTTCACCACCTGGGAAATCATCATTTTCAGAGTCAGCGAGCTGAGCACGACCCCCGCCACGCCGCCTGCGGCCGCCAGCAGCAGCGCCTCGGAAAGCATTTGCCAGGCGATCTCGCCGCGGCTGGCTCCCAGGGCGGCGCGAATGGCCAGTTCCTTACGCCGCTCCGCCGACCGCGCCAGCAGCAGGTTAGCCGCATTGGCCATGGCGATTAGCAAAACCATGGCGGTGGAGGCCAGCAGGATGAACAGGGGCGTTCTGCCCGCATCGCGGATTTCGCTGTGCCCCTGCCGTCCCTCGATCAGCGTCAGTTTGGAGGCTCGCAGGCGATTGAGCCCCTCCTTGTCGAACTGGCTGGCCTTGCCCTGCTCTTCCACGATTCCGCGGTACACCGCGTTCATCGGCCCGGCGGCCTGTGCCCTGGAGACTCCCGGTTTGAGCCGCGCCACCAGGTACAGCCAGTAGTCGTTCTGTCGTGTAGCCCCCTTCCAGTCCGGCGAAAGCAGCGTCTTCGTCGCCAGCGGCACGAACACGTCCGGCTGCTCTCCGAGCGTGGTCCCGTGGAAGCCCTTCGGCGCCACTCCCACAATGGTGAAAATCTGCCCTGCGATGCGCATGGGCTGGTTGAGCGCGCCGATCTGCCCGCCCAGCTTGGTTTGCCAGTAACTGTACCCCAACACGGCCACCGGGTTCCCAGCGCCGCGGTCGTCTTCCGGCGCGATGGTCCGGCCGACCACGGCGTTCACCCGCAGCACGCGGAAGTACCCACCCGAGACATACATCACCGACCCGGCCACGGTCTGGTTCCCGTACGCCAGGTTGGCGCCGGTATCCCGAAACGCCGCCACTTCGGCCAGGTCCCGCGGCTGGCGCTCCAGTTCCCGAAAACCGGGGTAGCTGAATACGTAGTCGGAATCTCCCGACTCGTTGTTGGATACGCTCCCGCTCTTGGGAGCGCCCGGCGTGGTGACCAGCGCCAGTTCCTCGGGCTTATCCACCGCCAGCGAGCTCAGCAGGATCTGATTCAGCATCGAGAATATGGCGGTGTTGGCGCCGATCCCCAACCCCAGCGACAACACGACAACCAAACTCAAAAGGGGAGCTTTCGAAAGGCTGCGAAGCGCGTAGCGTAGGCGAGGCATGGGTATTGTAGATGATACGTCGGCCGGGGCGAATCGTTCCGCCTATTTCTTGATAAACAGCGACAGCGCCATCCCGAATCCGATGGCGATGACGATGCGGCGGACCGCCGTCTGCCCGATCCGTCGCGCCACCCCCGCCCCGCCGTACCCTCCCGCGATGGCGGCCACCGCCATCAGCAGCACATACGGCCAATAAACCATCCTGGCCCAGATGAAGTACGCCGCCGCAATGCCGTTCACACTCCCTCCGAACACCACCTTCAGGCTGTTCATCTCGTGGATGTCGCGCAACCCCATGATGCTCAGCGCCGCCAGCATCAGAATGCCGATGCCCGCCCCGAAATAGCCCCCGTAGAGCCCCACCAGCAACTGGAAGAACAGAACCGAGACGAACCACGCGCGAGATTCGTGCCGCTTCCGCTCGGCGCTCCCCAACTTGCGCTGGATGGGCTCCTGAGCCATAAAAAGCAGCGTGGCGGACAGGATCAGGTAGGGAACCAGGCGGTCGAACGTGGCGGCGGGAGTGAACCGCAGTAAAATCGCTCCCGCCAGGCCGCCCACCAGGCTGGGGACGATGAGCGCCAAAAGACGCGGCTCGGCGCCGCCCAGCTCCCGGCGGTATGCCCAGCCGCTGCCCACCGTGCCCGGCCAGATGGCTACCGTGTTGGTAGCGTTGGCCGTCACCGAGTCGAGGCCTAGCCAGATCAGCGTCGGGAAGGAGACCAGCGTTCCGCCGCCGGCCACGGAGTTGATGGCGCCGGCCAGAAAAGCCGCTCCAAAGGCCACGGCGGCATGTGAAAAGTTCAAAGCTGGCGCAACGAGCGTCACTGGGGACCGAATAGCTCGCGGCGGCGATCAAGGGCGCGCCGGAGCGCAGGTGTGGGGTCGGGCGGGTCGAGAATGGCTTCGACGATCCGCCGCTGGTCTTCCATGGAAAGGCAGATGATCTCGTCTTGCTCGATGGTCCGGCATGCTGCCTCGCGTGAAGCCGCGGCCACGAAGGTAGATGCCTTTTCCATTCTTCCAATATACGGCAAGTCGCCGCGCTTGCCTTGGTGGGGCCGGGCCTTCTGGCCAGGCCCCACAGGGCTAAGGTGATTCCCCTATCACCATTCGGGGCCTTATATTCCCCAAACAACCGTGCAAATTCGCATTTTGGCGCCCTATTATGGTCTTTGCTTCCCTCCCGCGCCTAGAATGCATCCATGGCGCAATTCCAGATTCTGCAACCGAAGACTACCTACACGGGCTCCGCCATCGAGCCGCTCCAGAAAGGTCTTCCCAAGATCACCCAGTCGCTCTGCCCGGAATGCACGCAACTGATTGAAGCCAGAATCTTTGAGGACGCCGGCAAAGTGGTGATGGAGAAGCATTGCCAGGACCATGGCGACTTCCGCGACGTCATCTATTCCGACGCCAAACTGTACCTCAAAATGGAAGAGTGGAGCTTCGGAGACAACCGCGGCTTCTCCAACCCCGCGGTGACCAACGCGACCCGCTGCCCGGACGATTGCGGCTCTTGCAACATGCACACCAGCCACACCGCCCTGGCCAATGTGGACCTTACCAACCGCTGCAACCTGACCTGCCCGGTGTGCTTCGCCAACGCCAACGCCGCCGGATACCTTTACGAACCGGATTTCGAAACCGTCCGCAAGATGCTGCAAGCCCTGCGCGATCAGAAGCCGGTGGCCAACCGCATCGTGCAGTTCTCGGGCGGGGAGCCGACCATCTACCCGCGCTTCCTGGACGTGCTCCGGATGGCCAAGGAGATGGGTTTTTCCCACTTGCAGGCGGCCACCAACGGCATCAAGTTCACCAGCCTGGAATTCGCCGAGCAGTGCAAGGAAGCCGGCCTGCACACCCTCTACCTCCAGTTCGACGGCGTATGCGACGACGTGTACAAGCGCACGCGCGGCGAATCGCTGTGGGATAAGAAGCTGCAGTGCATCGAGAACGTGCGCAAGGCCGGGCTGAAGATCGTCTACGTCCCCACCATCGTGAAGGGGATCAACGAGCACCAGATCGGCGACATGCTGCGGCTGGCCCTGGAGTACATCGATTGTTCCAGCGGCATCAGCTTCCAGCCGGTCTCTTTTACCGGCCGGATCTCCCGCCATGAGCTCGAATCCAAGCGCTTCACGCTTTCCGATTTCGCGCACGCCGTGGAGCAGCAGACCGGCATCGCCCGCGCCCATGAAGACTGGTTCCCGCTTTCCTGCGTGACGCCCTTCTCCAAGCTTCTTTCGGCCATGCGCGGCGCGGAAACCACCACCCTGAGCTGCCATCCGCACTGCTCGCTGGGCACCTACCTGTTCGTGGACCAGAACCGCAAAGCCACCCCGGCCACCCGCTTTATCGACGTGGGCCCCATGCTTAAGGAAATGGACCTGCTGGCCCGCAAGGCCGGCAAGCGCCGCATGCAGTTCTTCACCAAGATCGAAGCCTGGAACAACCTGCGCAAGTTCTTCCACGAGGACCGCTCGCCCGAAGGCCTTACCTTCGACCGGTTCCTGCAAACCCTGCAAGGCATGACCGACAAGAAGTACGGCCGCGGCTCCAACGACGGCAAATTCACCTACAAGACCCTCATGGTGGCCGGCATGCACTTCATGGATTCGTACAACTACGACGTGGAGCGCGTGAAGCGCTGCGTAATCCACTACGCCGCGCCCAACGGCCTGATATACCCCTTCTGCGCCTACAACTCGGGCCCCGTGTTCCGCGAAAGAATCGAGAAGCAGTTCTCGGTTCCCTTCGAGGAGCAGGAAGACATGAAGCTCCTGCAGGCCAAGTCCAGGCAGGGCTGCGGAACCTGCGTCGGCGAACCGGCGCTGGTCTGATTTTCCGGGGCCGCACAGTGTGTGGGGCAAGCCTTCGGGCTCATTTGGCGGCGGTTCTCCGGGGTTGTGGGACAGGCGCTTCCGCCTGTCAACGCGCGCTCGACCACGGCCAATCGCCCGGTTTGGCCGCCGACGCTCAGTGTTGACGCTCGGGAGCCGTCAACGGTACAGTAGAATTGTTCGCTTCCTTCCGTCCGGCAAGTCCCTATCGTCTAGCCCGGCCTAGGACATCGCCCTTTCACGGCGGTAACGCGGGTTCGAATCCCGCTGGGGACGCCAAGCCCAGATCCCTCTTCAGGAATCGAGAGCGCGGTTCCAGGGTTTCAGGCACGAGGAGCTATAGGCACTCTGCGCCGGGTACTTCTCCGGAGGGCGCGGCCTCCCTGTTCAGGAAAACGTCCCGTCCCCGGTTTCCCCGCCCGTCCCCGGTATCCCCGGAACCCGAGGAGAGGACGGGCTCCCCTGCCGCAAGGAAACGACGAAGGGGGCGTGTATGTGTTGGCGAAGAGGATAGGCGAGGTCCAGGTTACGATTCCTTAGCTTTGCACGCGGTGACAAAAAGCAATCCGAGCGACGTTAGGCGGTAAATGTCATCTTCCGCAAGCGGCTCGTTATGCCGAATGGCTTCGGCGTCGATAGGGGCCGCCTCGACGCTCAACAAGCGGAACCGCAGCAGGCTGTCCACATCGACATTGAACGCGTCCGGGTCGAACTCAGAGTCCTTGATGTACTGGTCGAACAGTTCGCCGCGGTGCATCGGTTTTGTCAACATCAGTGGTAACGTTTCCGGCGAGACCCGCTTCATCTCCGAAAGGTAACTGTGAAGTCGATCCAAGAATCTGGCCTCCCGAGAAGACATCTCCGAAAGAATCCTCGGAAGGGAGGGCGGTATCGCATCGGCGCGCGGGTCTGCGGCTCTAGCCAGCAAATTCGCCCACCGGTCATGCAAATCCTCGTCCTCTTCCAGAGAAGCGTTCTCCAGAATCGGGAGCAGCGTCTTGAGCGGTACGGCCCTTGGCTCAAATCCCGCTTCTTCGGCAATCCGCTTGACCTTCTCCAGCAGGCGAACGCTCCGCTTAAAGCGGAACACCCTCACAGGATCGGCAAGGACGCCGCCCAATTCATCGGCCAGGGGTCCCAGTAGGCGATTTAAAGTATCCCGCACTGGCGCAAGCACGGAATCAATACCGGCCTTCACCATTTCAGCATCGCTAATCATCGGGCAATGCCCTCACTTTGAGAAGGCGAGCACCCCGCTGTGCCGGCCTTCGCCGCGAGGTAGTTCACGAACGCCGAACACGACACCAGCATGAACTTGGCGTCATCAAAGTCAAGCGTCGGTTCCTCTAGCAGCGCGTGGCGAATTCCTTCGGCATCGCTGGTATAGCCATACAGGCTGCTGAACGATTTCTTCAGGGCCGAGTGCAGGGCGATGCCCTTCTCTTGCAGCCTGTTTAGGGCTTGCCCCAGCGTGGCATCGTCCTGGCCGGTGATGATCCTGCACATGGCCTCCACGGCAGAGATGGATTCTTTGATGGAGTTCCGGTAGTCGGGAGACTTGCGGTCCGAGAACAACTCCACACCAGCCTTGATATGCAGGCGAGCGAGCTTCCATGGATCGAGTATCTCCAAAGCCTTTGAAATCGTGGCAAGTTCCTGTTCGTCTGTTATCGGCGTCAGCAACATTCCTGAGAAACGATAACCCGACATCTCCCTTTCAAGCACACAATTGCAACTACTAGTAAAGTCCGAGGGAGCCAAACTCAGATTGGCCATGAACTCAATGAGGTCATAGACGTCCCCCCAACTCGCTTTCTCAAAGTAGAAGCTTTTGATGACCGTCATGGCCATGTGCTCCCAGGGGGGGATCTCATTCAGAGGGAGCTTAAAGAAATCGCGCCACAGC
>JBEKPK010000003.1:0-46526 GCA_049520795.1 Bryobacteraceae bacterium | reverse complement strand
CGGAAGGCTGCTCCACGAGTCCCGCGCCGCCTCTGCTATCTTGAGATTTGGCCCGCATCTATCCCTTTCAACCCTATCGTTACTCGGCCCGAGCCGGCGCGCTGGAAAACCTGGTCACGCAGCCGTACGACAAGATCGGTTTGACCATGCGCAAGCGCTACCTGGCGCTGAGCCCCTACAACCTGGTGCGCGTGATTCTGGGCGAGCGCCAAGCCACCGATTCGGAAACCGATAACGTCTACACGCGCGCGGCCGGCTTTCTCGACCAATGGATCGCGGCGGGAATCCTGGAACGGGACGCCGAGCCGGGCGTGTTTCAGTATTTCCAGGAGTTCGCGGATCCCGATACCGGCGAGCGCCTCACGCGCAAGGGCTTCATCGCCCTGGGCGCGGTGGAGGATTATTCCGCCGGGGTGGTCTTCCGCCACGAGCGCACCCTTTCCGGCCCCAAGAAAGACCGCCTGGACCTGCTGCGCGCTACCCGCGCGCACTGCGGCCAGATTTTCATGCTGTACTCCGACCCGGAAGGCGCCGTGGACGCTTTTCTGGATGCCGCCGCGGCCCAAGCGCCGCTGGCCGAAGTCACTGACGAATACGGAGCGGCGCACCGCTTGTGGAAAATCGCCGGCGCCGGCCGGATCGAGCGGTTGATGAGCGACAAGAAGCTGCTCATCGCCGACGGTCATCACCGCTATGAGACCGCCCTGGCATTCCGCGACGAAAACCCGGGTATACCCGGCGCGGACCGCGTGATGATGACCTTCGTCAACATGGAGTCGTCCGGCGTGAGGATCCTGGCCACTCATCGCCTGGTGAACGGCATCCCGGCGGAAGGGCTCCCCGACGGATTTTTGCGCGCGGCGGCAGACGATTTTCAGGTGGAGGAAATCGATTCCCCGGACCGGCTGCGGCTCGCCTGGGAGAATTGCGGAGACCGTACCGTGATCGGAGCGGCCATCGGCTCGCGGCTATTCCTGCTGGAACATCGCCATGCCAGGGGCGAGCTGGACGTGCGCATCCTGCACGAGCGTCTGTTGGGGCGGGCGTTGGGGATCGGCGACGAGGCGGTGCGCGACGAACGCCACCTGCGCTACATGCGGGGGCTCGAACTGGCGGTGGAGGAATCGCGCCGCGGGGCCGCTCAGATCGCCTTTCTGTTGAAGCCCGTTTCGGTGCGCCAGGTGGCCGACATTTCCTTTGCCGGCGGCGTGATGCCCCAGAAATCCACCGATTTCTACCCCAAGCTGCTCTCCGGGCTCACCATCTACAAGCTGTAACGCCACCTGCATCATTGTGGGGCAGGCGCTTTCGCCTGCCAACCTCTTGTCGCGCCGTCCCGCCCCCTTTTTTCAAGCTGCAACCGGGGGCGCCTTTGCGTATGATGGAATCGAATGAGCGTCAGTGGCGCTCTGGTGGCCGCGGGGCAAGACAGGAGCAATCCCCGCTCACGAGAAAGGATAACGTTCTTATGGATTCGAATGAATCGACAAACGGAGGATTGACCCGGCGCTCCGCCGTGGCCGCCGGCCTGGCGCCCCTGGTGGTGGCGCGCCATGTATTGGGAGGCGTCGGCTACCAGGCGCCCAGCGACAAACTCAGGATCGCCGCCGTGGGTATCGGCGGCGTGGGCGCGGACTATGTGGCTGGCTGCCGAAGCGAAGAGATCGTCGCGCTTTGCGACCTGGACCACGAATTCTGCGCGCCGGTGTTCAAGCTCTATCCCAGGGCCAATCTCTACAAAGACTTCCGGCAGATGTTCGATAAGGAGAATAAGAACTTCGACGCCCTGATCGTGGCCACCCCGGACCATTGGCATTCGCACCTGGTGCTGGCGGGCCTGGCCATGAACAAGCACATTTACTGCGCCAAGCCGATGACCCGCACCATTGCAGAGGCGCGGAGGGTGAAGGCGGCGGCGCTGGCATCCAAGGTCACCACCAAGGCCAGCCTTCAGGATTCGCGCGCTTCCTTCGCGCGGCAGACTACCGAGTTGCTGCTGAGCGGGGCTATCGGGCCCGTGCGTGAAGTGCACTTCTGGACCGGCACTCACTGCCCCAGCGGGCTGGAAAGACCCAAGGAGGTCCAGAAGCCGCCCGAGGGGATGAACTGGGACCAATGGTGCGGCCCGTCACCGGCCCGGCCCTACCATAAGATCTACCATTACGGCAACTGGCGTCCCTGGTGGGACTTCGGCACCGGCAATATCGGCGACGTGGCCTGCCACGCGCTGCACGTGTTTTTTGAGGAACTCGAAATGGCCGCGCCGGACTGGGTGGCGGCCGACGCCTGCCAGGCGTGCACCATTGATGGAAGGGTTGCGAACAGCGAGTGCTCGAGCATCGCAAACTACGTGCAGTGGCACTTTCCGGCGCGGGGCAAACACCCGGAGATGATGGCGTATTTCTACGATGGCGGCCTGCAGCCGCCGCGGCCGCTGGCCATGAGCCCCGACATGGGGATGCCGGGCCGGGGCATGATGTTCGTCGGCGAAAAGGGCGTGCAAGTTGCCGCGTTCTACGGCGGGAGCAATTCGCTGCCGGACCATGTGGGACCCCGGCCGGGGCAGCGGATTCAAGGGCTCCCCGGCGGCTGGCTGCTGCCGGAGAGCCAATTCAGGGACTTCAAGCAGCCCGACCCCTCCTTGCCGCGGTGCGAGAGAGAGGACCATTACGCCGAGTGGATCAAGGCGTGCAAAGCCGGCAAGAAGTCGATTATGCCAATCGAATTGGCCTGCGATTACACGGAATTCGCCTTGCTCGGGACCGCCACGCTGCGCCGTTACAGCTCGCCCGGACGCACCGAAGGGGGAGAAGTGGCGCGCCCCGCCGGACCTGTTTTTGGGTCCTCTGGCCGATCCGACTCCGCGGTGGTGTGGATCCCCGCGTCCAGTGACGGCCATGTGCACGACCCCAACGCGCGCCCCTTGTTTAACAACCTCACGGGAGCCACGTACTACCGGTCTTCCAAGGTCCTCAAGTGGGACGCGAAGGCCGGGAAATTCAGCAACGACGAACTGGCCAACAGCCTCGTCGATATGCCCTACCGCAAGGAGTGGGATTACAAAGTGTAGGCGGCGCCGTGCTCGCCGGGACCTTCGGAACATCGGCCCCGCCGTTCGGGCACGCCCAGTTACGGCGGGATTCGTATCGTGTGATTCTCGGGGCTACGCCTGGATTCCTGCGATTCGCTTCGGAATCGGATAATAAGGGGGCTTCTCTAGCCCGTCCCGGCGAAAGAAAGTAGCCCACGGCGCAAGCCGTGGGCTACTTTCTTTCGCTCCTCCGGAGCTTCACCCGGGGACCAACTTCTGTGTCGCGCGCCCATTCGTGTCCCTGAATCGATGGGAACTTGACCCCTGTGGTATTCGTAAGAGAAAGAGATCATGGACAACGGCTCGCAACCCCTCATCAAGCTCGATAGCGTGAGCAAGGTTTTCATCACCGATGAAGTGGAGACGCACGCGCTTTCCGGAATCCACTTTGAGGTCAAGAAGGGGGAGTATCTGTCGATCGCCGGCCCGTCGGGTTGCGGCAAGTCGACTCTGCTCGCCATATTGGGATTGCTCGATACGCCCTCCGACGGGGCCTATTACCTGAACGGGAAACCCGTCACCGGGCTCAAGCTGTCCGAGCGGGCGCGCATCCGCAACCGCGAGATCGGCTTCATTTTCCAGGCGTTCAACCTGATTGGCGATCTCACGGTTTATGAAAACGTGGAGCTTCCGCTCACCTATCGCGGCATGCCTTCCGCGGAGCGCAAGCGGCGGGTCCAGGAGGCCCTGGAGCGGGTGGGGATGTCGCACCGCATGAAGCACTATCCCTCGCAGCTCTCCGGTGGCCAGCAACAGAGGGTCGCCGTGGCCCGAGCGCTCAGCGGCGACCCGCTGATTCTGCTCGCCGACGAGCCTACCGGCAACCTCGATTCGGCCAACGGCGAGGCGGTCATGAACCTGATGCGCGAGCTGCACCACGCCGGATCCACCATCTGCATGGTGACTCACGATCCGCGCTACGCCGAGTTCGCCGACCGGACGATCCGGCTGTTTGACGGCCGGATTGTGGAGGAGAGCCTCGAGACTGCCAAGGGTTAGCGGGCGGGCATCCGCTTCAATGTATGGTGGACCGCCTTAAGCCGTGGGCTGCTGGGCTTTCTTGGCGCCGCGCGTCGCCGCGTATTTCCGCTCGAACTTGTCGACCCGGCCAGCCGTATCGATCAGCTTTTGGCGACCGGTAAAGAACGGATGGCAGGAAGAGCAAATCTCAACGCGGATATCGCCCTTGTGCGTGGAGCGGGTCATGAACTTGTGGCCGCAAGCGCAGATGACGTTGACTTCCTTGTAGACGGGGTGAATACCAGCCTTCATTTGATACCGGGGATCCTTTCGAGATTTTCAGTATAGCAAAGACACGAACCCCCGTGAGCCTTGCGGGCTCACGGGGGCCTGGCAGCCATTAAGCATTACCTGAGGCTAAGCTGACGCAAGAGAGGCAGCCGGTCCACAGGAACCTGATTCCGAGACTGGGCGGAATCGCTACGTTAGAGCGGCGACTTCAGCAGTCGGCCACCTCTCGCGGTCGTATGTTACTTTCCATGTTGCTGGACCACCTCCTTTTCCAGTGCTTTTTTCATCCTCGCATGCAAGATAAACCTTGTCAATCCGGTCCTGGCGGCCCTAATGCCGGGCGGACTCCGATAGGCTCTTGCTCCTCGCTCGGCTCGATGCCGGGCTACACTGGGATCATGTTGCCGGCCGGCTTGAAGAAACGCCTCGCCGCCCTCCTCGGCCCTCGCGGGTATCTCGACCGCCCGGAGGATCTGGCCCTTTACGAATACGATGGCAGCGTGGAAAAGGGCCGCCCCGATATCGTGGTCTTCCCCCGCACCGCCACCGATGTGGCCGCCATTGCGAAGATCTCGCACGAGTTCCAGGTTCCCTTCGTGGGCCGCGGCGCCGGCACCGGTCTTTCCGGGGGCTCCATTCCGCGCCAGGGCGGCATTCTGGTGGCCTTCGCGCGTATGAATCGCATCCTCGAGATCGACCTCGAAAGCGAGCGCGCCGTGGTCGAGCCGGGCGTGGTCAATTTCGACATCACCCTGGCGGTGCAACGGAACGGCTACTTTTTCGCCCCCGACCCTTCCAGCCAGAAGGCCTGCACCATCGGCGGCAACGTGGCGGAGAACGCCGGCGGGCCGCACACCCTCGCCTATGGCGTTACCACCAACCACGTGCTCGGCCTCGAGATCGTATTGCCCGACGGCTCGGTGATCGAGACCGGCGGCAAAGAGCCCGACCTCCCGGGCTACGATCTTACCGGGCTGCTAACCGGCTCGGAAGGCATTATGGCGCTGGTCACCAAGGTCACCGTCCGCCTTATGCGCCAGCCCGAGGCGGTGAAAACCGCGCTGGCCATCTACGATTCCAACGAAGACGCCGGCCGCACGGTCACCGCCATCACCGCCCGCGGCATCACGCCCGTGGCCGTCGAGATGCTGGACGGCGTCATGCTCCGCATGGTGGAAGAAGCCACCGGGGCCGGCTATCCACTGGACGCCGCGGCGGTGCTGCTCATCGAACTGGAGGGCCCCCGCGAAGTGGTGGAAGCGCAGGTGGAAAGCGTGCGCGAAGCGTGCCTGGAGAGCGGCGCGCGCGAGTTCCGCGTGGCCCGCTCGCCCCAGGAGCGCGAGTTGCTCTGGAAGGGCCGCAAGAACGCCTTCGGCGCCGTGGGCCGCGTGAGCCCCACTTTCTATGTGCAGGACGGCGTGGTGCCGCGCACCAAGATCGCCCCCACCCTGCGCTTCATCGGCTCGGTCGCCCGGAAGCACGGCCTCATTATCAGCAACATCTTCCACGCCGGCGACGGCAACATGCATCCCATCATCCTGTTCGACGCCCGCAAGCCGGGCGATCTCGACAAGGCCCGCGCCGCCGGAGAGGAGATCCTCATCTACTGCATCGAGGCGGGCGGCGCCATCACCGGCGAGCATGGGGTGGGAATGGAGAAAAACGAGCTGATGGCCCGGCAATTCACGCCCGAGACCCTGGAAACGATTCGCCGCCTGAAGCTGCTTTTCGACCCCGAGAACCGCCTCAACCCCGGCAAAATGCTGCCCACCGGCCACGGCTGCGCGGAGATTCGGCCGAACCGCCAAGCAACCGCTCCCTGACGGTCGCGGCTCGCCAAGCCGTTATGGAGCCGCGACCGTCAGGGAGCGGTTGCTTCTATGCCCGCCTCCGCATTTCCGCCCGCGCCTCCGATTCGGCCGTGCGGGCGCGCTCCGCTTCGCGCTTATCGTGCAGCTTCTTGCCCCGCGCCACCGCCAGTTCGCACTTGATCCGGCCGCCCTTGAGGTACATCTTGGTGGGGATGAGCGCCAGGCCCTTCTCGCGGGTTATGCCCAGCAGCTTATCCACCTCCCGGCGGTGCAGCAGCAGCTTGCGGTTGCGCACCGGCGGGTGATTCTCGCGGTTGCCGTGGGAATACTGGCTGATGTGGGCGTTCACCAGCCAGGCCTCGTTGTTGAGGACCGCGCCGTAAGCGTCCGTCAGTTGCACCTTGCCGTCCCTGGCGGCCTTCACTTCGGTTCCCGTGAGGACCAGCCCGGCTTCGAAACGCTCCATCAGGAAGTAGTTGTGGCCCGCCTGCCGGTTATCGCTGAGAATCTTCAGGGAAGGGTCTTTCTTGCCAGTCAATTTTGACCTCAACGCTCGGAAGCCCAGCGTCGTCAATGAGTTTAGATGGTTGGATTACCGCCGAAACGCATTTCATCTTAGCACAGGGCTGCCATGAAGCCGGAAGAGAACTGGAACATGTTGTTTTTCAAGCGCTTACTCATACTTGTGCTGAGCGCGGCGCCGATCGGGCTGGTGATGACGCCGCTTCCGGCCGCCGACCACAAGGTCGATAAGTTCCTGATTCAGGGGCGCGCACTGGAAGCCAAGAAGGATTGGGATGGCGCCCTGGATGCCTATCAAAAGGCCCTGGCGGCGGACCCCGCCGACATCCAGTGCCAGATGGCCGTCGAAAAGGCACGCTTCCAGGCCGGGCAATCCCACGTCGAGAAGGGCATAAAGCTCCGCGACCAGGGCCTGCTGGGCGAGTCGCTTATTGAATTTCAGCGGGGATTCGCCGTGAACCCCGGCTCCGCGGTGGCCGTGCAGGAGATCCGGACCACCCAGGAGATGATCGAGCGGGAGCGGCAGCGGGTATTGCAGACCGGAAGGGAATCGAGCCCCGAAGATCGCGCTCTCACCCCGTTGCAGCAGCTCCGGCAGGACCAGGACCGGCAGCTCGAGCGGTTGCTCCCGGCGCCCGAACTCAAACCCCTTGGCCCCCGCCGCATCGATTTCAAGATCAGCAATGCCGATCCCAAGACTTTATTCAACACGCTGGGCAAGCTGGCCGGCGTCAACGTGCTTTGGGACCCGGATTATGCGCAGGGCGCCGGCGGAGTCGCTATAAAGCCCCAGAGCGTGGATCTCCAGAACACCACCCTGAACGAAGCTCTCGACTACCTCTCCATCATTACCCGCTCGTTCTGGAAACCGCTCTCGGCCAACACCATCTTCGTTGCCCAGGACACCCGCCCCAAGCGCAACGATTACGGGGACTTGGTGATGAAGGTCTTCTACCTCTCCAACATCCAGTCCACCCAGGAGTTGACCGAAATGGGGAACGCCGTCCGCACGGTGGCGAATTTGCAGACCCTATTCGCGGTCAACGGGCAGAACGCCATCGTGGTGCGCGGCGAGGTAGACCAAGTGCAGCTCGCCGAGAAAATCATCCACGATCTCGACCGGCCCAAGGCCGAAGTCCTCATGGACATCATCGTGATGGAGACCAGTTCGATCTATACCCGAAGTCTCACCGCGGCGCTCTCGCCCACCGGGTTGACGGTTCCCGCGAACTTCACTCCCCGCAGCGGGCTCCAGGTGGTCAATAACGCCAACACCACCAACTCGACCACCACCAATACCACCAATACCACCAATACCGCCAACACCACCGGCGCTACCACGAGCACGGCCTCCGCGAGCGCCGCCATTCCGCTGGCCAACCTGGGGCACCTGGCCAGCGCGGACTGGTCCACCACTTTGCCCAGCGCGCTTTTGCAGGCGGTGATGAGCGACGCCAAGAACAAGGTTCTTCAGGAGCCGCAGCTTCGGTCGGTGGACCTGGTTAAGGCTTCGCTGAAAATCGGCGACCGCGAACCCACCGCGTCCGGCAGCTTCCAGCCCGGCATAGGCGGCGTGGGCATCAACCCGCTGGTCAACACGCAATTCCAATACATCGACGTGGGCGTGAACGTGGATATGACTCCGCGGGTGCACGATAACGGCGATGTTTCGCTGCACATCGAGCTGGACATTTCGGACGTCGAAAGCACGGTGAACCTGGGCGGGATCAGCCAGCCCGTTATCGGCCAGCGCAAGGTTACCCACGACATCCGCTTGCGGGAAGGCGAAGTGGCCTTGCTTGGCGGTCTGACCAAGCTGACGGACAGCAAGACCAGGACCGGGATTCCAGGGCTTGCCAATCTTCCGATCGTGGGGCGTCTGTTCAGTGGGGAAAGCATCGACCGGGAGCGCGACGAGCTGATGATCGCCGTGGTGCCGCACGTGATCCGGCGTCCCGAGTTCACTGCCGAGAATCTGCGCTCGATCATCGTGGGAACCTCGCAAACCATCAAATTGAACTATGCGCCCCTGGAGGCGCCGGACGGGTTGGCGCCCCCGGCGCCGGCCGCCCCGGCGGCGGCGACTTCTCCGCCGGATGCCGTCCTAGGGCGTCTTCTTTCGGCGCCGCCCCCTCCGGGGACTCCGGCGGCGGCAACTGTTCCCGCCGCTGCAACGCCCGTACCGCCGGCCACCGCGCCTTCCTTGACGCCCGGCGCGCCGCCATCGCCCGGCGCGCCGCCGGCGGCTGCGGCCACCGCGCGTTTCCTGCCCGGCAACATTGATGCTGCAGCCCCCGGGGGCACGTTTACGGTCGAGGTGGCCTTGGAAACCGGAGCGGACGTGTTCTCCGCATCGCCCATACAGATTGGCTTCGATCCGAAGCTCCTCAGCCTGGCGGATGTCTCCGCCGGCGCCCTGTTCTCGAAGGATGGGCAGCAGCCGGTTTTTTCGAGGAACATCATGAATGATATAGGCCTGGCCACCATCCAATACAACCGGCCGCCGGGCGCGGCTGGCGTGAGCGGGCCCGGAACGCTGCTCACCTTGCGGTTCCAGACCTTGGGGCACGGCGCCACCTCCATCACGGGCAACCTGACCATCCGGAACTCGCGCGGGCTGGTGATTGGCTCGGCCAACCCGCAGTTACCGGTTAATCTGAAGTAGAGGATATGGAAATCGGTACTCACGAGCGGACGCCGGGAAGTCGCGAGAAACATGTCCACCTCCGCCGCCGGAACCAGAGAGGGCTGACCCTGGTCGAGCTGATCGTGGCCTTCACCATTATGCTGGTGCTCACCAGCATGGCGGTCCCTCTGGCGCGCTCCAAGGTGCGCGCCGAGCGCGAACTCGAGTTGCGCTTTTCCTTGCGCGAAATGCGGGACGCCATCGACAAGTATCACGACCTCAACATGGCCGGCTATTTCGGCCCCATGAAGGCAGGCACGGACGGCTATCCCGATAACCTGCAAATGCTGGTGGAAGGCGTGAAGCTGAACAACGCCGAGGGAACCAAGATGCGCTTCCTGCGGAAGATTCCGCGAGATCCCTTCACCGGCAACAACGAGTGGGGCCTGCGCAGCGACCAGGACGATACCAAGTCGCAAAGCTGGGGCGGTCAAAACGTGTTCGACGTGTACAGCAAGACGACCGAAAAGGGTTCCGATGGCACGCCGTATTCCGAGTGGTAAGCGCCGCGGGTTCACGTTTGTCGAGCTGATGGTGGTGATCACCATCATGGTGATCCTGATCACCATGGCGATCCCCATCTACAACAAGACCATCATCCGGTCCAAGGAAAGCGTGCTGAGGACCAACCTGTTCACCCTGCGGACGGTAATCGACAACTATACCTACGACAAGATGAAGGCGCCGCAAACGCTGCAGGACCTGGTGAGCGAGGGCTACCTGAGATCCGTTCCCGTGGACCCCATGACCGGGACCAATCAAACCTGGCAGACCGTCATGGAGCCGCCCGGCAGCGGCGTCGACCAGTCGAATCCGGGCATTTTCGATGTGAAGAGCGGCTCGGAGAAAACCAGCCCGCTGGAGGGCACCAATTACTCGGATTGGTGAGAGGCGCACCGCAACTTGCCGCGCCTGGCCCCACTATGCCCACGCCTGGATGGTCCGGGGCCGGAAAATGCTCTGGCCTTGGCATATAATAGCCTTGAGAATTCAGGGGGCCTTTCGCCATGCCAAACGCCATTTCGCGCCGTGAGCTGCTTGCCAGCATCGGCGCATCCGGCTTGCTTCTTCCGAGAACCGCGTCCGCCTTCACCGTAAGCGCGCCCGTCGCGCCAGTGGTTATCGCGCGCTGCAAAACATACGAACCCTCGGAGCTGACGCCGGTTCTCGACGGCATGTTCGACAAGTTGGGCGGCCTGGGAAAGCTGGTCCAAGGCAAGACCGTGGCCATCAAGCTGAACTTCAACGGCGGGCCGACCGTCCGGCTGGGGCATCTGCCGCTGGGAGACACCCACTGGCCCAACCCGAACCTGCTGGCCGCCGCCATGCACCTGATGGCGCGGGCGGGCGCGCGCCGCATCCGCCTGGTGGAGGGAGCGGCGGCGCCGCGCACGGATCCCTTCGAAGAACACATGCTGGACGCTAACTGGGACCCCCAGCAGTTCCTCCGCGCCGCGCCCCGCGTGGAGTTCGAAAACACCAACTACACCAACGCCGCCAAGAAGTTCACCCGCCTTTCCGTACCCCACGGCGGGCTGCTGTTCCCGGCCTACGACGTGAACCACTCCTACGCGGACTGCGACGTCTTCGTCAGCATCGCCAAGTATAAGGACCACCCCACCACCGGCGTCAGCACGGTCATGAAAAATCTGTTCGGCCTGACTCCTCTGACCGCCTATGGCAACGGGGCCGGTAAGTGGGAAGACAACGACCTGGTGTATGGCAACGACCGCATTCAGATCATGCACCGCGGCTCGCGCCAGCCGTCCATGGGCGCGCTGCCGGAGATCGATCCCAAATCCCCGCGCGACGATGGCTACCGCGTGCCGCGCGCTATCGCCGATCTGACCGCCGCGCGGCCGGTGCACCTGGCCATCATGGACGGCGTCAAGACCATGGCCGGCGCGCAGACGCCCGACCCCCGCTGCACGCCCATCGAGCCGGGCGTGCTAATAATCGGAACCAACGTGGTGAACACGGCCGCCGTGGCCATAGCCGCCATGAACTACGATCCGCGGGCGCCCAAGGGGACCGTGCCATTCGAACGCTGCGACAACAAGTTGCTGCTGGCCGAGCAGCTCGGCGTAGGCTCGGCCGACCCGGCGGCCATCGAAGTGATTGGACCGTCCATTCGCGAAGTGATGTTCGATTTCCGCGCGCTGCGCGAAAAGCGGCGGGCGCAGCAAGGCAACGGCCCCGGAGGCCGGGGAAGGCCGCAAAACTGAAAATCGGCAATGCCCACACCTGAAAGTTGGATTCCTTTGCGCTGGCCGTCCGCCTGGGTCGACCCCGCGCTTCTGGGGCTGCTCGAAGGGACCCCATTCAACTGCCTGGCGATGGAATGGAACGCGGCGCTCGCCCCCGTCGCCACCAAAGCTCGCGCGGCCGGCCTGGGCCTGGTCGCGATCGGGAACGATGCGGCGCGTTCGGCGGGCGCCGGCGCGGGCCTCGCGGCGCCGGCCGAATCCCTGCTGCTCGCCTCGGATTCGGTTTGGCCGGGAATCGCCGCCCAGGAGAACGGAGCCGAGCTGTCCGGTCCCACGGCCAATCCGTGGATCGATTCCAACGGCTGGCTGCTGCGGCTGGCCAAGGCGCGTTCGCCCCGCAAGACCGTCTGGCTGTTGTTCGAACCGCCCGCGGCGCCCCGCGTTGTGACCCTGGAGAATTACCAGCGCGCCATCGCCGACACCGGCGCCTGGGGCGGCCGCTGGGTGGTCTCTCTGGACTCCGATCTGCGAGGCGGCCTGGCGCGCGGCGATGCCAAGGCGCTGGCATCCTGGAAGGCGATTGCCGCGGCCGTCCGCTTCTTCGACCAGCGCCGCGCCTGGAGCGCCCTGGAACCGTTGGGCGTGGTAGGCGTGGTTTCCGATTTCAAGGGAGGGAATGAAGCCGCCACCGGGGAGATCCTGAACCTGCTGGGCCGCCGCAACCTGGCGTACCGCATCCTCGAAGCGTCCCCCACTGTCTCGCTGGCCGGTTTCCGGGCGTTGATCTATGTGGACCAGGGCGCGCCGGCCCCGTTGCTTCGCCGCAAGCTGACGGCCTTTGCCGAACAGGGCGGGCTGCTGATGGCGGGGGCCAAATGGGATCGTGCCGCGGGCAAGCCCACCGGCATGGATCACCCGCGCGTGGATGTTCTCCAACTGGGCAAGGGCCGCATCGCCATCTCGAAGGCCAGCGAGCCGGACCCCTTCATGATCGCGCGCGACGTTCACATGCTGCTCGGCCGCACCTACGACGTGGCGCGGTTTTTCAACCTCTCGGCGTTTCTTTCCTACTGCGCCGCCACGCCCGACGGGACCGAGGAAGTGGTGCAGATTGTCAGTTTCGCCATCCGCTTCGCGAACGATGTGGCCACCGCCTGGGTTCCCGGAAAATACGCTTCGGCGCGCCAGTGGAGTCTGGGCGCCGAAGGCCCCGCGCCCATCGAAATGGTCTCCGAAAACGGCGGCACGAGTCTTCTACTGCCGCCCGTGCCGATATACGCCGGAGTCGAACTCTTCCGCAAGGCGGGGTAGAGGGCGGGTCGTGAAATAACCACGCCGGCCGCTCCCTGACGAGGCCCCCTTTGGGCTCGGTTCGCCAGGCTCTCACTGAGCCGGGCACAACCGATCACGACTCGGGTCCGGGAGAAGCGGTAGACTGAAAACGATGCCGCTGATGCGACTGATCGCCGAGAACGTCGGGCCGTTCGAGAGGCTCGACATCGACTTTTCGGACGGCAAGGGAAACCCGCATCGAGGCCCTCACATTCTTGCCGGCGTAAACGCGTCGGGCAAGTCTACCGTGTTGCGGGCGATCGCGTGGGCGTTGTCCTGGGACAACTACGGTTTCCCAGAGGAGGAGTGGCGGCATTTTCTCTGGGCTCCGAAATCCAGGGCGATTGTGCACGTTGCGCCGGAGCAGGGGCCCCCTTATCTGGTCGCCGTAACCGCCGGTTTTGACGGTTGGTGGGAAGAACTTCAGAGCCTCGCGACGTCATTAGGGCTGCCAGGTCTTTCAGACACGACGGGCGATCCACGCAGCACCTTCGCGGACATCGCCGGGCTGGCGCACCTTACGGGGGTTTCAGGCACGACGGGCAATTCGCTGTCGGGATCCTATTGGGGACGTTTCGGAGAGGGCGCCCCCCCCAAGAAACATCCTTTCACGATGTGCGCCTACGCGCCGGCCCGGTCGCTCTCTTACGTCGACACGCCAGCGAAGATGGAATCCCTGCGGCGTCCGTCTGACGACTGTTTGGGATTTGAGTCGACGGTTCAGAACAGGGCGATACAACGCTGGTTGGTAGACCTATTCAGCAGGAGGGCGCTCGCCAAAGAACGGGGCCAGGAGTTCGACTCGTATGAGCAAACCCTCACGCGATTTCAGGATGCGCTCAAGCTCGTTTGCGACGACCGGGAAATCAGGGTGGATGTGGAGCTGGGTCCCATCCTCGAGCCTCGTGTGAGTTTCCGCGGCAGGAAGCTGAATTTCTCGCAGCTTTCCGACGGCATTCGCACGACAATGGGATGGCTGGCCGATTTCATGATGCGGCAGGACCATGCCGGGGCGACCAACGGAACTAAGGCGGCGGAGGAGGGAATTCTCCTGTTGGATGAGATCGACATCTACCTTCATCCCCGTTGGCAGCGGACCCTTCTGCCGGCGATGAAAAAGGCGCTGCCCAACACACAGGTCATCGCCAGTTCTCATTCCCCGTTTGTCATTTCTTCCTGTCGGGATGCGCGCATCCACGTCTTGACTCTCGACGAACGCGGTGTGGCCCATGCACGTCCTCCGCAACATGCGCCATTCGGGGAAAGCGTCACGGCTACGCTGAAAGACATTTTCGGAGTTGAGAGCCGCTTCGACGCGCAAACCGAGAGCGAATTAAAGGCTTGGGACAACCTGAAGAAAGGGGAAGCAGTTGGGAAGCTGACTCAAGCCAAGCGAAAACAACTTGAGACCCTGTCACAGGAGCTTTCCGAGAGGAGCGAGGAGCTACGACTCATAGTCAAGGCCCCGAGCACGTTGCCGGCGAATGTTGTTAGTTCATTCGTGGGTCATCCCGCGCGAAAGCCCCTTCGTGCTCGCTCCCCCAAGGGAAATGGCGCCCGCACAACCCGGAGCGCCAAGCTGGCCTGATGGTACGCACTCGTCGGCGGCCCAGCGCCCCCGCTACGCTCACGCGAAACAAGAGGGGTTGGACGGCGCGCTGGAGGACGATTGCCGCGACCCGCAGGGGCGGCGACTGGGCGACGCAAGCAGCAAAGCGCGCGCTGAGGGAGCCTCTCCTGGCGTTGACGTGGGGCAAATGCGCTTTCTGCGAGGGGGCGGGCGCTTGGATCGCAGGCATATCCGCAGATTGAGCACTACATATCACGGAAGATCGATCCAAATCGGGCATTCGCGTGGGAGAACCTCCTTCCCGTCTGCCAGGTGTGCAACACGTCAAAGGGCGACGCCGACCACCAGGGAAGCCTGCTGAAACCGGACGCCGAGGACCCAGAGATGTTCTTCTGGATTGGCCCAGAGGGCGATATCGCTCCACATCCGAGACTGAACGGGGCGGAAGCGCTTCGCGCTTCGGAAACAATCCGATTGTGTGGCTTGGATCGCGGCCCGTTACGCGAGAACAGGCAAGAAGTCGCCAGTCGCGTCAGGCGTTGGATCGAGCGAACGTCGGGACTTGTCGGTGGATTGGACGTACATACGCTGGAAGAATGGGACGAGCTTTCCAATCCACGGCGCAGTCATAAGCTTGTGGTTCGGCACGCGCTGACGCAACAGAACCTGCCTGAGCTTGCTGCAAAGGATCGAAGACTTTTTCAACGAGGGAGATGACCCAGCCGCAGCCACTCCGGGTTGGTATGTGGCAGGAAGCTGGCGCCGACGAATTCGTCCATGTATCCGGGCAGGTCGGCTAAGTCCACGTAGGTAACTCTACTGACGTAGCTTTGCATTTCGGCGAAGAACTCGCGCGAGAGCAGCCCCAGCGCGGCGCCTTCCAGGGAGCCGTTGCCAACGTAGCCGTAACAGCCCAGCGGCATATCGGGCAGCAGGCCGATTCCTACCGCCGCCGGGAGATTGAGGAAGCGGCCGAAGTTGCCGGAGACAATCACCCGCTCGATGGGTGGGGCGCCGGCGCCTAGGGATCCCACCAGGGCGCGGATGCCCGAGAACACGGCTGCTTTGGCGCGAATCAGGCCGGCGATGTCGCGTTCCCAGAGGGCTACCTTTCCATCTGTCGAGAGGGCGATCGCCGGTCCCCATTTTCCATCCGCGCGAAGATGGGGAGGCACGCGGTCCGTCAAGCGTCCGCCGCGGTCGATCCATCCGGCGCGGAATAATTCGTCCGTCAGGGCGATGATGCCCGATCCGCAGACCCCGCGAACGCGTCCGCCGCCGATGACGGAGAGTTGCATGGCGCCGGTCTCGGCATCGATAACGGCGCCATCCACCGCGCCGCGGTCGGCGCGCATTCCGCAGCGCATTCCGCCGCCTTCGAAGGCTGGTCCGGCGCTGCATGCGCAGGCCATGGCGAAGTCGCCGCCGCCCAGGACAATTTCGCCGTTGGTGCCCAGATCGACGTAGAGGGCCATGCCGCCGGAGCGCGAAAAGCCGGCGCGCACGGCTCCCGCCACGATGTCTCCGCCCACCCACCCGCCGGCGGCCGGGGCGGTGAACACCGGCGCGCCGGCGCCCGGCCATCCCAACACCGCAGCCTCAGCGGGAGGGAAAGCCAGCGTGGCCGGCTGGGACGGGACGTGGCGAATGCCGGATGGATCCGCCGCGAGCAACAGGTGGATCATGGCCAGGTTGCCCGCCACGGCGTATCCTCGGATGCGCGCGACGCTGGTTTGGGCGGCTTCGGCGACCATCGCAGCCACCGCGCCGCGGATGGATTCCGCCAACTCGCGCGCCAGGCCCTTCTCCGCCGCGACAATGCGCGAAATGACGTCGGCGCCCCGGGCGATTTGCGGATTGTAGGCCCCGGCTTCACCCACGATGACGCCGTCGGAAAGCCGGATCGCGAGCAGCCGCAGGGTG
Source organism: Bryobacteraceae bacterium (assembly GCA_049520795.1). Taxonomy (GTDB): domain Bacteria; phylum Acidobacteriota; class Terriglobia; order Bryobacterales; family Bryobacteraceae; genus BOG-224. The sequence continues at coordinate 30,133 of JBEKPK010000003.1, read as the reverse complement.
GTGGTGCCGATATCCACGGCGACGCCCAGGTCGGGCGCTTCACAGGAACCCACAATCGGATCGAGGTCGAGCGGCCACGGCGCCCAGGCCTCCAGCGGCGCCACCCCGGCATAATGATCGCTGGAGATCAGCTTGGGAAGCTGGGCTTCCACCAGCGGCAGAACCGTGAGCGGACCGTGCACCGGAGTGAGGCACGCCAGGGCATGGGAATAACCCGATTCCCGGTGGAGGACGCGATACTCCGGGATAGCTCCTTCGAGCACCCGCACCAGGCATCGGCCGCAGGCGCCACGGCCGCCGCATTCGGCGCGCAAGGGCTCGCCAGCAAGCTGCGCCGCCTGCAATATGGTGGCGCCGTCGGCGACCTGCGTCGATCTGCCGGATGGGGAGAAGCGGACCGAATGAAAACCCGATCGTCCCACCCCCGGCGCAAGAGGCCTGCTCATATCACCAGCAGCGCCCAGTCTCTTTTCGTGCGTACTTCACGCGGCGCCGGGAAGGCGGCCTTCACAGCGTCGATTTCGTTGCGCTCCAGGCCGCTCGCCAGCAGCACGCCGCCCGCGCGGCGGACGCGCAGCAAGTCCGGCGCGAGCTGCATAATCGCCTCGGGGCTGATATTGGCCACCACCACATCCGCCAGGCCCGAGGCCACCGCATCCACCGAACCTACGAAACGATGCGGCAGGTCTCCGGCCCGGCCCGCGATTTCCACGGCCACGTTATCGATGTCGCAGGCATAGACCCGGTCCGCCCCAAGCAAGTGGGCCGCGCGCGCCAGAATGCCCGATCCGGAGCCCACATCGAGCGCCCGCATGCCGGGCTTCAGATAATCCTCCAGCGCCTCCATGCATAGCTGCGTGGTTTCGTGCACGCCCGTGCCGAAGGCCATCCCCGGATTCACGGCGATGCGCAATCGTCCCGGCGGAGTGGGGTCGTCGCGCCACACGGGAACGAGGTAGAACCGCGCGCCCACCTCCATGGGCTGAAGCAACTCGCGCGCGGAGGCCACCCAGTCGCGCTGCTCCTCCACGCGGAACTTCGCGCCGGGGTACATCCCCAGAAGCGACTCGCGGCCGGCCCCGTCTTCGAAAAACGCGCGCACGCGGCGCTCATCCAACCCGACGATTCCCGCCGAGCGCCGTTCCCACAACTCCGCGATGAGGAAGTCGCGATCCTCCGGACCGCATTCGATTTCCAGAGAAAACATCTGAGTCCCCGAGACGCCTACTGCGATTGTCCCACGGCGCGCGAACGAAGGCGCTCAGCGGGGCTGGCGCGCGACGAACCGCAACGGCCAATCCGCGCACTGGCGGATGCCTACCCGCGGAGTTACGCCGATCTCGAACGGATGCTCTTCCAGCGGGCGGCGTACCACCAGGCTGCCGCGGGTGACATCGGCGCCATCGTGCGCGCGCGTGATGGCCATGGCCAGGGTGAGCTTGCCGGGGCCCGATGCCAGGTCTTCCAGGCGCCGCGCTCCCGGGCGGCGCCGGCGCATGAGGTCGAGCCCAGCCACCGGCTGAAGCGCGCGGATCAGGACGCAGCCCGGCTTACCGTCCGGCTCGGCCACCAGATTCAGGCACTCGTACATGCCGTAGATGAGGTAAACATAGGCGTGCCCCGGGGGCCCGAAGATGACCCGGGTGCGGGGGGTGAGGCCGCGCGCGGAATGCGCCGCCAGGTCGTCGCCGCCGAGATAGGCTTCCGTCTCGACGATGGTTCCCGCCGCCGGCCCATGGATCAGAATCTTGCCGAGAAGGCCGCGCGCCACCTCCACCGTGGGGCGCTCATAGAAGCTGCGTTTGAGGATAGGACCGAAGCGCATAGGCATTGCCTGGTGGGGTCAGCCTTTTCAGGCTGCCGCCGGGCTTCTGCCCGGCGTTCTTCGAACGGCCGCGAGACGCCGGCCAGGAGGCCGGCCGCAGGCTGAAAGCCAGACCCAACTTGGCGGCGATCACCATCTTCCCCCAACCGCCGCTACAATGGAGAGCATTCATGAGATTATTCTTCGGCCTCGACCTGCCGGCCGAAACGGTTCGCAGCCTGGAAGCGCTGGTGGACCGGTTGCGGCCCACGGCGCGCATCCAGTGGAGCCCTCCCGCCAACCTGCACATCACCACTAAGTTCGTCGGCGAGTGGCCGGACGAGCGGTTGGCCGAGATGAAGGCGGCCGCGGCGGGGCTCGCGTCGCGGGAGCCGATCCAGGTCCGCGTCCGCCGGGTGGGATTTTTTCCCAATCCCCACGCGCCGCGCGTGTTCTGGTGCGGCATCGAAGCGCCGGGTCTGGAAAAGCTGGCGCTGGATACGGACCGCGCCACGGCGGCCATCGGCGTGGCCGGCGAAGCGCGGGGCTTCTCGCCTCACCTGACCCTGGCGCGCACCAAGGAGAGGCTCGACTTTCAGCCCTTGCGCGAGGCTATCGCCGCGCTTCCCTCGCTCGAGTTCGGGCAGTTTGAAGCGTCCCGTTTCTTTCTCTACCGGAGCCAGTTGCGGCCCACCGGGTCGGTGTACACGAAACTGGCCGAGTTCCCGCTCTCAAAGTAATGATTCCACTACTAGTTGTAGCGATTGCGTACCTGTTGGGCGGAATCCCCTTCGGGTACCTTCTGGTCAGATTGACCACCGGCGCCGACGTGCGCCACTCGGGCAGCGGCAATATCGGCGCCACCAACGTGCTGCGCACCACCGGGCGCGCGGCCGGCGTGGCTACCCTGCTGTTCGATATGGGAAAAGGGTACCTGGCGGTGTGGCTCGCCGGCCGCCTGACGGATCACAGTCCCCTGTGGATGGCCGCCGCCGCTCTGGCGGTTATGGCGGGACACGCCTACCCGGTGTTCCTGCGCTTCAAGGGCGGCAAAGCTGTGGCCTGCTTCGTGGGGGCGTTTCTGTGTCTTACGCCTGTAGCATTAGGGGCCACTCTGCTGGTCTTCGTGGTGACAGTCGCCTGGACCCGGTACATCTCCATGGGGTCGATTGTCGCGGCAGCCACCTTTCCATTGGCTGTGTGGCTGATTCAGCGCCCCACCGCACCTGTGATCTTGGCGGCGTTTCTTGCCGGGGGATTTATTATCTACAGACATAGTAATAATATTCGCCGGCTGCGCGACGGCCAGGAGCTTGCCTTCCGCTTCGGAGCCCCGAAATCGTGAAGAACCTGGCCATTATCGGCGCGGGGAGCTGGGGGACGGCTTTGGCCATCGTCCTGGCGCCGCGCTTCCAGCGTGTCCGCCTATGGGTCTATGAGACAGATCTGGCCGAGAGGATGCGTTGTTCCCGGCTGAACGATATCTATATGCCCGGCTGCGAGTTGCCGCCCCAAGTCGCTCCGGTTCACGAATTGGCGGCCGCCCTGGATGACGCCGGGATCGTTCTGAGCGTGATGCCCTCCCACCTGGTGCGCGGGCTGTACCAGCAGATGCTCCCATTCCTCCACGAGTCCATGCTTTTTGTCAGCGCGACCAAGGGCCTGGAGAACGACACATTGCTACGAATGTCGGAAGTTATCGCGCAGGTGCTGCGATCTCGCTTCGCCGCGCGCATCGCGGTGATCTCGGGCCCTACATTCGCGCATGAGGTCGCCCGCTTCGAGCCCACTACCCTGGTGGTTGCCTCGCAGGATTTGGAGCTGGCCGGCACGGTCCAGCAGGCATTCTCCGGGCCTACCTTCCGGCTTTATACCAGTTCTGATCCTATAGGTGTAGAAATTGGCGGTTCCATCAAGAATGTGGTGGCCATTGGGGCCGGCGTCCTACATGGTATGGGTTTAGGTCACAATGTAATGGCAGCCCTTATCACCCGCGGCCTGGCCGAAATGACGCGTCTGGCGACGGCCATGGGTGGGCGCAGCCAAACCCTCGCCGGTCTGGCAGGCTTGGGCGATCTGGTTCTCACCTGCACCGGGGATCTGAGCCGCAACCGCGCCGTGGGAGTCGAGTTGGCCCACGGGCGCAAGCTGAACGAGATTGTCGGCTCCATGAAAATGGTGGCCGAAGGCATAAAAACTACAAATGCAGCAGTAGACCTGGCGCGGCAGCTTTCGGTGGAAATGCCGATTGCCCACCAGATGTTCCAAATGCTGCATTTCGGGGTGTCTCCCCGGGACGCCATCCAACGCTTGATGGAGCGTTCGCTCAAGGAGGAATGAGCCGCCGCCGTGAGGGAGCATGATGGAGCCCGTTTGGCAGGCGAAAGCACCTGCCCCACAGAGCCGGCGCAACCTTGGCCGGTGAACCGGGTTGACATCCATATGGGAGGCGCCACGGCGGCCCTGGATTACGATGCCGAGCTGATGGTGCGCGTCAAGGAAGGCGATGGCGCAAGCTTCGCCCTGCTCTTGAACAAACACCGCGCCGCGGTGGTGCATTTCCTGTATCGCATGGTCCACAGCCAGGGAGTGGCCGAGGAACTGGCGCAGGAGGTTTTTTTGCGCGTCTATCGATCGCGCGGCGCGTATGAGCCCACGGCCAAGTTCACCACCTGGCTGTTCCGCATCGCCACCCACCTGGCCCTGAACTGGCTTCGGGATGGGAAGAACGAGCGGGGGCAGCAGAGTCTGGATCAGCGCGATTGCGGAATGCCGGCGCACGAGGCCGCCGACGGACGGCCTTCGGTGGAGCAGCGGATGGTGCGGGAGTCCAGGTTCGAGGAAGTGCGCCACGCGGTGGCGGCGCTGCCGGCGAATCAGCGGGCGGCGGTCCTGATGCACAAGTACGAAGAGATGGAGTATTCGCAAATCGCCAAGGTTCTGCATTGTACGGAATCGGCGGTGAAGTCTTTATTATTCCGGGCCTATGAAACACTGCGGGCCCGGCTGGCCCACATGGCATGAAAGTGAGGAATTATGAGCCATAACGGGTGTCGGGGAAGAACGGAGCTTTTGCTGGAATATGCCGCGGGCGGTCTGGACGCGGCTGGCAGGGAAGCTGTGGAAAGGCACATCGGGGAGTGCGGTCCGTGCCGCGATCTGGTTGCGGACCAGCGGGGTGTATGGGCGGCTCTCGATGGATGGGAAGCGCCTCCGGTATCGGTGGATTTCGATCGCCGGCTGTATGCCCGCATCGCCCGGGAAGAGTCCTGGTGGGATCGCATCCTGCGACTATTCAGCCCCGTGCTTATGCGGCGGGGCTTGCCGGTTGCGGCCGCGGCTGGCTTGGCCCTGGTGGCCATCCTTGTTATGAGCCACCCGGCGCCGGTTCCCCCCGCGCCGCTGGCCAAGGTGCAGCAGGCAGAGCCGCTGCGCCCGGACCAGGTGGAAACCGCCCTGCAGGATATGGAGATGTTGCGCGAGTTCAACGGGCTGGTGCGTCCGGACCCGGCGGACTCGAAGATGTGAGGATCGGCGAGGGCGCTCTTGACGCGGAGACGCAGAGACGCCGAGAATCTTGAGGAGAAGGACTGCGGCTGAGGTAGCGCGATGATGCGGAGCGCATGGATTTGCGCCATTCCAATACTGGCTGCCGGCGCGCTGATGGCGCAGGAGAAGGGCGCCGCGGCGCGCGCGGCGCCAGCCCGCCCGGCGCCTGGCCCGGCCGGATTGCGGGTCGCCCAGCCGGCCCAGCCGCGCCTTCTCAATCCCGCCAGCCCGGCTGCCCGCCTGATGCTCGCCACCCCGGAGCAGCGGCAGCGCGCGCTGGCGCAATTACCACCCGAACGCCAGGAGCAGGTGCGCCAACAACTGCAATGGTTCGACAGCCTTCCCAAGGCCCAGCAGGCCATCGAAGTACGGCGCATCGAGCGGTTTGCCGCCCTGCCTCCCGACCAGCGCACGGCGGTGCGCGGGGCGATGCAGGCCCTCAACCAGTTACCGCCCCCGCGCAGGCAGGCCGTCCGCCGCGCGCTGATCGCGCTGGGCGCCTTGAATCCCAATCAGCGAGCCCGGCGCATGAACAATCCGGCCTTTCGCGCCAGGTTTACCGCCGACGAGCAGCGCATCATCGCCATCCTCTCCGACGGCTTGCTGCCACCTTTGTAAACACGCGCACGCTATCCTTCGAGGATTCCGAAAATAAACATTGTTTTTAGGCGAGAATTTTGCTAATTTTCTCACACCAATGAGACGCAGCCATCCCTTTTCGGATGGCTACTGCGAGGGTCGATGAGAAAAATTGCGCCGGTCTGCGAAAGCAAGGACGACTATCGGCGGAAGCTGGTGGAAAAGCGCCGGGAAGTGACCGCGGGAATGGGTTTGAAGTTCGACATGATGGCGCGCATGGGCCGGGTGGCGGAAGACGATCAGGCCCAGATCTCGCACGACGAGTTTGTGTCGCTGCGGCTCAACAGCCTGGATTACGCGCAGCTCCGGCTGGTGGAAGAGGCCCTGGACCGCCTGGATTCGGGCGACTACGGAACATGCCTGTGCTGCGAGGAGCCGATTCCCGCGAAGCGCCTGGGGGTGCTTCCCTGGGCGCGCTATTGCGTAAGGTGCCAGGAGGGCATGGGGGCCGATTTGGAAGCCGCCTGGGCCGCCGAGCGCTATGCGGAGCATCCGCTGAGAGGGTAGCGGGGGCGGCCGCTTCACCGGCGCCGTGTTTCACAACCGGGCGGGCGGATCTCCTGGAAAGCCATTCCCGACGGCGGCTTCAGGCGGCCAAAGCGCGACCTCCGCTCCACCTATGCGATCCTGGAAACGCCAATCCCGATATTGGCGCTCCCAGGAGGAAGACTCATGATCGAACAGCCGGTAATCGATTACGCCGAGGCGATGCGGGCGCTGGAGACCATGGCGGCGGAGATCTCGCGGCGTGGTAAAGCGGCCGTCATCGCGGTCGCCGACGCCCACGGCGAGTTGATCGCCCTGGCGCGGATGGACGGCGCGCGTCTTTCATCGCTCGCCATTGCAACCAACAAAGCCTGGACGGCGGCGCGGTCGGGAAGAGCCACGGCCGAGGTCGGCGCCAAGGTGCGCGACCCCGAGAAGGGATTTGACATCGCCTACTACGGCGATCCGCGCTTCGTGGGCTGGGGCGGCGGCGTTCCCATCTGGAAAGACGGCCGTATCGCCGGTTCTGTCGCGGTGAGCGGGCTTCCGGAGTCCGAGGATATCGAGGTAGCCGCGATGGGAGCCGGCGCGATCGCGGCGCCGTAGGATTCGGCAGGGTGCGCGACACGGAAGTGATGTCCTTGGGTGAAGCTCCGGAGGAGCGAAAGAACGTAGCCCACGGCGTGAGCCGTGGGAAAACATCGAAATCGACCAAGCCCCGGCAGGGGCGAAAGAACTTTCTTCCGCCCGCTCCCACTTTGATGTCGCGCACCCGATTCGGCCGCGCGGGTCCGTTTCCCCGCCTTCAGTCTGTTATGCTCGGTAGTCTCACGAGGAGGCAGTATGCGCGGCGTTATCGGCAAAGCAGTAGTGGCTGCCCTGGCAGCGTCGGTTTGCGTGATTGCGGCGGATTCCGCATTCCTGCGCCGGCAAGTGGCGGACGTCAAACCCAAGCCGGACGATCTGACGGCCAACGCCAAAGCGGCCTCCTACAAGCCGCTCTTCGGCATAGGCGACCCGGACGCGGATCAGCTCAAGAGCGTCGCCCGCTATGGCGAGCTCACCCTCGGGCTGGATGGCGCGAGCGCCGTGGTGAGCTACCCGGCCGAGGAGCAGATGTACTTCGTCGAAGAAGGCTCCGGCACGCTGCTCTACGGCGGCGAGAAGGCCCCTTTGAAGAAGAACGATTTCATGTATCTTCCCGTGGGAGTGAAGCATGGCCTCGCCAACGCGTCCAGTGCGCCGCTCAAGGTAATCGTCATGGGTTACAGGATCCCGGCCGGCATGAACGTGCAGCCAACGGCCAAGCTGATGCTGGCCAGCACGGACGATATTCAGTTGCAGATTCTGGGGCAGCACGGCCCCACCAGCCAGTTCAAGCTGATGATGGGGACCACCACAAGCACCAGGGACAAACTCCCCGCGGCCTATGTGATGAACAGCCTCTTCATTCTGGATTTCGCGCCCGGCGGAACGAATATCCCCCACAACCATCCCGACGAAGAGGAGATCTACCTGCTGCTCAGAGGCAGCGGCGACATGGTGGCGGACAAGGACGCCGATGGCAAGGACATTCGGCATCCGGTGACCGAGGGCGCGGTGTTTCTCTTCAAACCGGGCTGCCAGGTAGGATACTACAGCAACGCCAAAGAGGGCCAGCCGCACGACCTGATTCTGGCCGCCCGGTCGTCAGCCCGCCCCCGCGCGCCCAGAGCCCCCGCAGCCGGCCGCGGCCAGTAGGCGGCCCTCCATCGCCGGTAACCGGCGCCCCAATTGGCCGGGTTCTTCGCGCCCTCGTTGAGGCGCCTCTTTCCGCCCGACTCCATCTCCCATCGGCATCAGGTTCCCGTGACATCTCTTGAGACCGCGCCGGACTGAAACGGATCAGGCGGGAAAGGTGTGACAATGAACCGCAGAGGGAGGTGTTCATGCTGCCTCGGATCCTCGCGATTTCAGCTTTGGCAACGGCGGCTTGCTTCGGCCAGCCCCCCGTCATCTCACTCGAACGGCCGGCCGCAGTCGGGCTGCCAGTCTGGCTCAAGATCCCCGCGAGCAACCGAGTCGAGACGTTCTACCCCTTCGGGCTGGGCCTTCCCGCCGACTTTGGGTGCAAGCAGGTCGAAGTGAGGCGAAATGGACAGATCCTGCCGAAGGTCGCAAATCTGGCGGATCAGGGGGAGAGTTCCGGGATAACCGCTATCTTCGGCAACCCATGCTGCTCTGCTTTGCATGACTTGATCGTGGACCCGGCTCGCGCCACTCATCCGGCCAGGCTGCCTCTCCATCTGCGCTACCGCTTCGATAAACCCGGCGTCTACGAAGTGCGCTACGCGGCCACGACGGAGCAATTCACGTTTCCGCACGCGCCTGCCGTGTGGAGCGCATGGACCCCGATCGAGATCGAGGCCGGTTCGCCGGAATCGCGGGCGAGTTGGCTCGCGGAGATGAGTACGCATGCACCGACAGACAAGGTCGAGGCGTTGACCGATTTCCTCCCCAGCATCCTTGGCATTCCCGATCCCGAATCTTTGCGGTTGCTGGGCCCCTATCTTTACCATCCGGACGAGCTCGTGAGACGCTACGCGGGATCTGCCCTGACCTATTGGCCGGCGGCCCAAGCCGAGGCGACCGTCAAGGAGTGGCTGCGAACCAAAGGCCCCAGCGACGGCATGATTCACTATCTGGCGCGCGGATCCATGCACGCGCTACCCGATTTCGATTCGATTCTGGAGATCGTGCTGCCTTACTTGCGCTCCGATTCCCCCGTCCTGGTCGCAGGCGCCCTGACGGCTCTCTGGCATCTGACCGGCGCCGCCTCGAAAGCCAGCCCCGAACTTCGCTGGCGCGCGGAAGAAGAACTCATGGACGCCCGGGACCACATCCGCGCGGTAGGCGATTCCGGGACCGTTTCGGAACTCGACTCGCTGCTTGAGGTGTTGCCCCATCTCAGGTAAGCCCAACGCTCTCGAAATGGCGCGGAAACCGGGTCCAAACCAATTCCCCCGCTGCCGCCGACCATCCACCTGCATGACCGTGAAGCAGGACGTGGACCGTAAGCCGGGCACGGCAACCCCGTCTCAGAAAGCCCGCCGCGCGAAGTCGCGCCGCAGGGGCCGGGCACGCCCGGCCCGAAGCGCCGAAATACAAATCAGCCCGTAATTCGGTCGTAATTTGGTGACAGGCCACGAGACAATTCGGTGACAGCCAGCAACTGCGGCAGTTTCAGTTTTCAGCCGAGCGACTTTTCCCGTCACAGCCCCTTGCAAAATAATTCAGCCGCCTTTTCAATCACTTGCCCGTCCCATCCGCAAACCCCGCCTAACCCGCCTGCTACTCTGAAATCGAAAAAAGGCTGCTCGCTCGCCGAGAAGCAGCTCGTTTCGGGACCACGTCCGGCGCCCAATACCGCGCGGGGGCTCAAAGTCGGATTCATACGTGGAGCAACGTTCGTAAGGCGGCCATAGTGGCTTGTTCTCCTCCTCGTGAGGAGAAAGGAACCGGTTCCTTCCAGCCCCTGCCAAGGCCTCAACAGCCGGTAGCCGGGAAGAAAAGCACAATTGAAATGAGATCCCATCCCCACAAGCGGCATTTCCGCGCCGATCATTCCGCCCAAATTGGCTCCGTTCCGCAACTCCGTCCGAACCCCCAATTGGCTTCGTTCCGCAAGCTTGTCCGAATTCCCAATTGGCTTCGTTCCGCAACCTGGCGGTCCAAGCGCGGACGGGCCGCTGCTTGCGCGACCTCATGCCGATGCTGAACCACCTCCGGGCCCGTGGTGTGAATTCCATTCGCGGGCGCCCACAAATCGCGCCATGTCGCGAATGAGCGGGGGGTTGGCCGAGTGGCAAAGCAGTCTGATTTCAGAACGGACACGCGGCGCACGGAACACCAGTCCAGTTTAGGCGCCCTTGAAAAATCGCTGCGGCCCGGCTGAACTTCGGCTACAATAGGCTTGCGGTCCCGAAGTTTCTTGTTGAAGCTCCGATACTCCTGTTCTCGTACTTTCGGGACCGCGCTTCCTTTTCCACCGGCCGGCGGCCTCTTCTTTTGTGGCACGATAGCAATTGTGGGGGCGTAGCTCAGGCGGATAGAGCAACGGCCTTCTAAGCCGTGGGTCGGGCGTTCGAGTCGCCCCGCCCCTACCACTTCGCGCCGCGGAATTTGTGTCCTGGTCGGGCCGTATGAGCCTTCGGTGGGCTGCTTCGCTTTCCCAACGCTTCCGCCGCCGCCGCATGGAGCGCTTCACGCGCGAGCTTGGCATTACGCGTGACACACGGGTGCTCGATATCGGCGGCACTCCCGAATGCTGGCGCCTGCTGCCGGCGCCGCCGCGCGTGGTCCTGCTGAACATGCCGCGCGCGGGGGCCGAAATGCAAGGCGCCGAGCTATGGGTGGCGGGCGACGGTCGCGCCCTGCCGTTCCGCGATGGGGCCTTCGACGTGGTATTCAGCAATTCCGCCATCGAGCACGTGGGAGGCTGGGAAAGCCAGCGGCGTTTCGCCCGCGAGGCGGCGCGCGTCGGGCGGCGCTATTGGATTGAGACCCCCAACCGCTGGTTCCCGGTGGAGCAACACCTGCTCACGCCCTTCCTCCATTGGCTGCCCAGGCGCTGGCAGCGCGCCATCGTGCCGCGCTGGACGGTCTGGGCCGCCCTGGCGCGAGCCTCGGAAGACCGCCGGCAATTCTATTTGCGGCATTTTCTGGAGGATGTGCGGCTGCTTGGCCCCGGCGAAATGCGCCTCCTGTTTCCGGGCGCCCGCCTGATCCGGGAGCGTTTCTGCGGGATCGCCAAGTCGCTGATCGCAACGGGCGGCGGCGCTTCGTCCGGAACGCCCGACGTTGGCGCTGCGACCGTAAGCGGTAATATGGAGAACGCATCATGATTCCTCGATATACGCGGTCCGAAATGGGCCGGATCTGGAGCGATCAAAACCGCTTTCAACAGTGGCTGGAAGTGGAACTGGCCGCATCCGAGGCCCTGGCCGAGCTGGGGGTGGTTCCCGGGGAGGCCGCGCGCCTGCTGCGCGCGCACGCGGGCTTCGAAGTTCCCCGCATACTGGAGATCGAATCGGAAGTGCGCCACGATGTCATCGCCTTCACCACCGCGGTGGCGGAGACCATGGCCGCCGCGGGTTGCCCGGAGGCGTCGCGATGGCTGCACTATGGGCTCACCTCCAACGACGTGGTGGATACCGCCCAGGCGCTGATGCTGGGCCAGGCGTCGGCCATTTTACTCGGCGGCCTGGAGACGCTGCGCTCCGTGCTGAAGCGCCGGGCGCTGGAGTTCCGCGGCACGGTGCAAATCGGGCGCACGCACGGAGTGCATGCCGAGCCCATCACCTTCGGCCTGAAGCTGGCCATCTGGTACGAGGAGGCCGGCCGCGACCAAACCCGCCTGAGCGCCGCGGCGGAGGATCTGCGGGTCGGCAAGATTTCCGGCGCCGTCGGCACGTTCGCCCACATCGGGCCGGAGGCCGAGGAGAAGATTCTGGCCCGGCTTAACCTGAAGCCCGCGAAAGTGGCGTCGCAGGTGATCCAGCGCGACCGGCATGCCCACTTCGTAGCCACGCTGGCGCTGGTAACGGCGCTGTGCGAAAAAATCGCGCTCGAAGTGCGCCACCTGCAACGCACCGAGGTGCGCGAGGCGCAGGAGTACTTCGCACGCGGGCAGAAGGGCAGCTCCGCCATGCCCCACAAGCGCAACCCGGTGACCTCCGAGCAGATCTGCGGCCTGGCGCGCGTGGTGCGCTCCAATGCTCAGGCGGCCTTCGAAGACATCGCGCTGTGGCACGAGCGCGACATCTCGCATTCCTCGGTGGAGCGAGTGATCCTGCCGGATTCCACCATCTTGACCGACTATCTGCTTCACAAAACCACCCAACTGGTGGACAGACTGCTGGTCTATCCCGAACGCATGCGGCGTAATCTCGATTTGACGCGCGGGCTGGTTTTCTCGGGTCAGCTCCTGCTGGACCTGGCGGCCGCCGGGATGTTGCGCGAGCAGGCCTACCGCGTGGTGCAGGCCCACGCCATGCGCGCCTGGGAGGAAGACGGCGATTTTCGCGCGGCCATAGAGACCGACCCGGAAATTCGCGCCGCGCTAACGGCCGAGCAAATCGCGGAAGCGTTTTCGCTCACGCGGCAGCTTCGCCACGTTGACCAGATCTTCGAGCGGGTGTTCGGATCCCGGTAACCAGATCCGAGGTGAGGGCCGCGCAAGAACTTCATACCCGATTCTCCCCCGGTTTCCCCCGGCCGGCGCTGGGCTGCCGCGTGCGGGTGGATCTTGAGGCCGCTTGAGTGGCAGCCTGAACAGAGCGATGCGGCTGTTGGCTTGACTCAGGTGACCGCCGGGCAACGGCCTTGTGGGACTGATCGTATTCTCTCGCCTGTCAACTCCGGGGCGCCTCCTGGGCTTGACAGGTTCGAAAGAGCACCTGGGACCCACGGTGGGCAGGCGAAACCGCCTGCCCCACCAATGGAGGCAACGGCCCGGTGGGGCAGGCGGTTCCGCCTGCCCACTGCCCGGATTTTCATAAAACTTCGCGGGCCGAAGGCCTTCTCCAACAGATCACACAGAACGATGATCCCACCCTGGACTGTGTCTTTCTTAACCCTCATACGCGGACCGCGGGTGTTCCGCAATGTGGACCGGATCTTCGAGCGGGTGTTCGGAGCGGGCCACTTGTGAGGAATCCGACTCAACCGCTCAACGGCGGCGCAGACTGAAACCGATCCGAAACCGATCTGTAATCGGCTTCAAACAGGGGCGTGTTAGCCTGCGTCCCATATGCCCAAGCCCCTTGTCCCCAAGCTAGTCTCTCTCTGCATGTTCGCCAGCGCGGTCTTCGCGCAGAATCAGACCGCTACTCTCAGTGGCCGCGTAGTGGATCCCAGCGGGCTCGCGCTCTCCGGCGCTCAGATCAGACTCACCGATCAGGCAACCGGGGCTCTCCGCAACGGCAGTTCTCTGCCGGACGGCGCTTACCGGTTCGACCTGCTCCCTCCGGGGGACTATGCGGTTCGCGTCACCGCGCAAGGGTTCAAGACGTTCGAGGATTCGCGCATCCATTTGGAAGTCGCCAAGACCGCGTCGTTCGATATCGCTCTCTCCATCGGCGCGGTCGCCGAGTCCGTGGAGGTCACCGCGGAAGTGTCGCCGCTGGCCGCGGTCTCCGTGGCCGAGGGCACCATCGTGAGCGAGGAGAAGATCGAGGCGCTGCCGCTCAATGGACGCCAATTCCTGCAACTGGCGCTGTTGTCGCCGGGGGCCAACAGCGGCGGCATCGCGGTTCAGCAGAACTCTTTGCGCCAGGGGGAGTTCGGCGGTCTGAGCGTGGCCGGCCAGCGCACCAACGATTCCGCATACCTGCTGGACGGGGTCATGAACACCGACCCGGATTACAACGCCTTGACCTACGTGCCGGTGGTGGACGCGATCGCCGAATTCCAGGTGCAGGTGGCCCAATACAGCGCGGAATTTGGCCGGGCCTCCGGCGGCCAGATCAACGTGCTGACGAAATCCGGCGGCAATCAATGGCATGGAGCGGCTTGGGACTTTCTGCGCAACAACGTTCTCGATGCGCGCCCGTTCAATCTCACGACTTCTTCCGATGTCCCGGAGTTCCGCCGCAACCAGTTCGGCGGGCTTCTGAGCGGGCCCATTCTGAAGAACAAACTGTTCGCGTTTTTCACCTACGAAAGTCTGCGCGTCCGGCAGGCGGCCGCCAACCTTACCACCGTGGCAGTGCCAGACGCATTGCAGCGCAGCGGCAATTTCTCCGAGGAGATGGCGACCACGGTCATCTACGATCCCAGCATCGCCTTGAGCGGTGGACTGCGCACCCCGTTTCCCGGCAACCTCATACCCTCGGGGCGGATCAATCCGCTGGTCTCCGCCGCCATGAACGCTCTGCCGCTGCCGAACCTTCCCGGCGGCTTCTACATCAACACCACCGATATACTGCGGCAGACCAACGACAACACTTCCTCCCGCGTGGACTACACAATATCGGACAGGCTGCGCCTATTCGGGCGCTACTCGGGAGCCGTAGAGGACGCCTCGATACCGGCCACGCTGCCCGACCGCGACAGCCTCGATAATGCCACGCCGCGCAATGCGGCGGCGGGATTTTCCCAGATTATTTCGCCCAACAAGGTGAACGACCTGAGGCTGGGCTTCAGCCGCCTGAATTTCCTGTACGGCCTGCCGGAGCCACAGTTCGACATCGGCGGCAGCGAAACCACGCTGCCGAACTTCATCGTAGGCCAGCTCAACTTCGGCGGCGCGGGCCCTTACAACGCCACCGGCCCGGGCGGCATAGCCCAGGCGCGCGACAACGTCTATCAAGTCTGGGACATCTTCGCCTGGCAGTTGGGACGCCATTCGCTGAAAATCGGCGGCGAGTTCGACGCCGCCCAATACGTCCGTTTCGAGTACGCCGATCCGCTTGGCTCGCTCACCTTCACCCAGGGCTACACCAACGCCACGGCCGCGGCGCCGAAGGCCACCGACCACAGCGGCGACGCCCTGGCTTCG
Organism: Bryobacteraceae bacterium; assembly: GCA_049520795.1. Taxonomy (GTDB): domain Bacteria; phylum Acidobacteriota; class Terriglobia; order Bryobacterales; family Bryobacteraceae; genus BOG-224. The sequence goes on along the minus strand of JBEKPK010000003.1, from coordinate 15,116 downwards.
GCGCTGCTCGGACTGCCGCAGACGGCCGTGCGCACGCTGGGGGCCAACCGCATCGACGGACGCCAGAAAAACTATGCGGCTTTCGTTCAGGACGATTTCCGCGTCACTTCCTCCGTGACCCTCAACCTGGGCCTGCGGTATGAGGTTTCTCCGCCCCTGGCGGACATCCGCAATCAAATGTCTTCCATCGATTTCGGCACGGCGCCGCCGCCCGTCGCCATTTTCGCCTACGGCCTGCAAGGAATCTACAGTCCGACTTTGTTTGTCTGCGGAGAAGGCGGGTATCCGGCGGGCTGCGCTTACACCAATTGGAAGAACTTCAGTCCTCGCGCCGGCGTGGCCTGGTCGCTCAACAGCAAGACCGTGATCCGCGCCGGAGGCGGAATCTACTATGGCACGCAGGACGACAACACCCTGCTCAAGATGGCGCAGACTCTTCCCACCACGTACGCCCAGACGCTGACGGAGAACGCCTACGCGCCGTCATATAATATCGCCAACATCTTCACTCCCGCCGTTGTCGGGAGCGCGTCGATTCAGGCGGCCGCCATCGATCTCCACCAGGGCACGCCCTATTCTCCACAATGGAGTTTCAATATTCAGCGGTCCATGGGAGCCAATACCGTGATCGAGACCGGGTACCTGGGAACGTCGGGCGTGCATCTCGAGCAGAACGTACAGATCAACAATTCGGTGCCGGGGACCGCCGTGAAGCGGCCTTATTACGGACTCACGCTGGCGCCGCCGGTGCAGTCCGCGCTGGCGTTTCCGGCCACCAGCGACATTGTCCCGGTCACCACCATCAACTATTTCCCGCACTCCGCGCACAGCAACTACCATGCCCTCCTGGTGCGCGGCGAACACAAGTTCACCCACGGCTTCTCGCTGCTCAGTTCGTTTACGTACTCCAAGGCTCTCACCGACGCGCCGCAATACCGCAACGCGGGCGGTATCACCGGCGACGAGAATTCACCGCCGCAGAACTCTTTCGATCTGGCCGCCGACCGCAGCCCGGCTTACTTCAATACCAAGTTCCGCTGGGTGACCTCCGCCGTGTACGATCTGCCCTTCGGAAAAGGCAAGGAACTGTTCTCGCAGGGCGTGCCGGCCGCTGTCCTTGGCGGCTGGCAGTTGTCCGGCGTGTTCCAGGCGCAAACCGGCTTTCCTTACACCATCGACTACAAAGGCGACCCCATCAACATCGGCGGCGGCAGCGGCGGCATTCTGGTCCGGCCCAACTACGTGCTCACCGCCGATGGGCAGCCCGTGGATCCCAACCTGCCGTCCGACCAGCGAAGCACTTCCCGCTATTTCAACACCGCGGCTTTTGTTCAGCCGGTGGCTTCGTTCGGAGACGTGGGGCGCAACACCATGGTCGGCGCCGGTCTCACGAACCTGGACCTCACCGTGGCCCGCAACTTCCGCGTGACGGAACGCAGCAGCCTGCAATTCCGGACGGAATTCTTCGACTTGTTCAATCACCCCAACTACAACCTGATCGGCCGCATCGTGAACGATCCGACCTTTGGCATCGTCCAGAATCAACTGCCGCCGAGGCAAATTCAAATGGCGCTGAAGTTCGCCTTTTAGTTCTCCGCCGCGATGCTTCCGGCCGCGCGCAAGCGATCGCCGGCCTTGCAGTCCAGCGCATGAGGCTCTTCTCCGGGCCGGTTAAGACTCTGTCCCATCCACAGTGCTAGGATGGTCAGTTATATCCCGCTTTTCCCACCGTCGTGTCGGGGAACTTCCTGTGAGGTTAGGATGCCAGGGGAATCAGTCCTGATCGTCGACGATGCTCCAGTCAACCTGAAACTGGCCGATATTCTTCTGCGCAAGGAAGGCTTTCGCGTGCAGACGGCCCGCGATGCGGCCGAAGCGCTCTCGGCGCTGGGCGCCTTCCAGCCGGACCTGATGCTGGTGAGCGCCCAGTTGTCCGGCATGGATGGCCTGGATCTGGCCCGCTGCGTAAAGGCCGATCCAGCTACCCGCCACATCGTCGTGGTAGCGCTCACCGCGTCCGCCTCGCCGGAGGAGCGGGCGCAGGCCGAGGAGGCCGGGTGCGCGGGCTCGATCGCCAAACCCCTGGACCCCCAGGGGCTCGGGACCGAGGTTCGCGGCTACCTGGAGCGCCGGCTCAGGGCCTCGATCGCCGGCCCGTCCGCCCTCATCCAGGCCGATTGGCTGGCGCTCACCGACCAGGAGTTTGAGACTCTCCGGCGGCGTTTCCTCGAACAAACGGGCCGGGTGGTGCACGGGATGTTGGAAACGGCCGGCTCCGCCATCGATTTCGCGAATACCTCGGCCCTTATGTACCGGTGGGCCGCGGTGGCCGGCGCGCTGGGCTATTCCGGCATCTCCGAAGCGGCTCGGGCGGGCGAGGAATTCCTGGTTCAGGCCATACCGAACCCGGCCAAGTGGCGGGAGATTCTCAACAATCTCCTGTTGGCCGTCTCCGAACCTCGCGAAGCCGCCTTCGATCTGCTGCCGGATTGGATCGCCAAGGCGCTCTCCGGAAGACGCGTAGCGCTGGTGGGCTTCGAACACAATGACGCCGACCTCCTGTGCGCCGCCTTGGACCGCGTCGGCGCCCGCCCCAGGCTGTTCGAGGCCGGCGACTCCCCGGATTTCGGGCCGGTGAAGGACTGCAGCCTGTTGATGGTGCGGGTTCGCCGCGAGACCTTGGGCTCCCGGTGGCTCGCTCCGGACTCGCCGGCGTCGCCGGCGCAGCCTCTCCTGCTGGCCGGCGGAAGAGCGGACATGCTGGCGTTGAGCCCGGCTGCCCAGGCGCGCGCGAGGGAGTTTCTTATCGACGGCTGGCAGCCCGAGGAAGTCCTGCTGCGCTGTTGTTTCGCGCTTTCAAGAGCCGCGGCCGCGCTCCCCATGGCCGCTGTTCCGGCCGCCGCCGCGGCCCCTCAGTCGGGCAAACCCTCCCGGACGTCTTCCGGCCCGCCGGATATCCTGGTGGCCGATGACGATCCAATCGTCCGTTCCCTGCTCCGAGGAACGCTCGAAAACTACGGCATGAGCTGCCGCCTGGTGGGCACCGGGCCGGAAGCGCTGGCATCCATCCGCCAGAGGCTGCCGGATGCCGCCGTGCTCGACGTCAACATGCCCGGCATGGATGGCTATCTGGTGCTGGCCGCCATCCGCGAGCAGGGGCTGCCGCTTCCCGTTTTGCTTCTGACCGCGCGCAGCCACGAGAACGACATTTCCCGCGGCTTCACCCTGGGGGCCGACGATTACGTGGTCAAGCCCTTCAACAACGTGGAGCTGATCGCGCGGCTGAAGAGGCTGCTGCGGCGGTGAGAACACCGTGTGGCACTGACGGGTTGGCAGGCGAACGCGCCTGCCCCACAAGACTGCGGTCTTTTATGAGTGCGCCAGCGCCTCGCGCGTCTTCCTGGGCAGCCTGGCGAACACCAGGTGGTACGAGTTGCGCAGACCCTGCTTGAGCTCCGCCACGGACAGGGCATCTTCGGTTTCGAGGGCCACCCACTGCGCCCGCGCCAGGTAAGGAGCCGGAATGATGCCGGGCCGCTCGACCATCGCCGCGAAGTCCTCGGGGTCGCATTTGAAGGAGAGCCAGACGTCTCCCGGTTCAAGAGAGGCGATGGCGAAGATCTTGCCCGCCACCTTGAACACCAGGTTATCGCCCCATTGCACGGATTCGGCGACGTGCGGGTAAGACCGGCAGCAGCGGCGAACCAGATCGAGGCTCATATAGTGGGCAGGCCAGGAGACCTGCCCCAGACACAAACAAGGCAGGCCAGGAGGCCTGCCCCACTACCTACTTGGCTACTTTTATCATTACCACGCCGTGCGAGGGCACTTCGGCGGAGTATTCTCCGCTCACCGGGCTGAGGTCCTGATGCTTCCAGAGGTCGCGCGCCTTGTGCGAGCCCTGCATGCCGAGGTCGCTTAACTTCACCGTCGCCTTGGCGCTCTCGGCGCCCTTGTTGAACAGGCCCACCGCCCGTCCGCCATCCGCCAGGGGACGCGCCCAGACCTCCACGTTCCCAGTGTTGACGGCCGTTCCGGGGGGAGAAATACGCACCCCCTGCGTGCCGAGTTTGTCCTGGTCCACGGCGATCACTTCCTTGTTGGTCAGAATGTCGTGGATGGCCGGCGTCATGGTGCGCAGATCGTTGCCCGCCAGCAGCGGCGCGGCCAGCAGAGACCACAGGCTCATGTGCGTTTGATACTCCACGTCGGTCATGCCGCCGTTGCCGATCTCGAGCATGTCGGGATCGTTCCAGTGGCCCGGGCCGGCGAATTTGGCGCGTTCGAGCTGCTGGCTGAACCCCAGGCCCGACATGGATCCCCACTGGTCGCGGATGTCGCCCGTGGTGCGCCACAGGTTGCCGCCCACGCCGGCGCCCCACTCGCCCACGTTCTGCTGGCCGTACTGGCACAGGCTGTAGACGATTTTTCGGCCGGACTTGAGCAGGGCGTCACCCATCAGGGCGTAGACCGCCTTCTGGGATTCGGGGGTGTAGACCTGCGAGGCGCTGCACCAATCGTACTTCAGGTAGTCGATTCCCCAGGCCGCGTACTGTTTGGCGTCCTGCGCTTCGTGCTTGTAGCTGCCTTCGTAGCCCGCGCAGGTGGTGGGTCCGGGCGAAGAGTAGATGCCCAGTTTGAGCCCCTTGCTATGAATGTAATCCGCCAGGGCTTTCATATTCGGAAACTTGGAATTGGAGGTGATATTGCCCTTGGCGTCGCGCCCCAGTTCCCAGGTGTCGTCGATGTTGACGTAGATGTAACCGGCGGCCTTCATGCCGCTCGATACAAACGCGTCGGCCATGTCCCGCACATCCTTGTCGGTGACCCGCTCGGCGAACTTGTTCCAACTGTTCCACCCCATGGGTGGGGTCTTGGCGAGCCCGTTGTAGGAAACCGGCTTGGGGGCGGGCAGCGCCACCGGCGGCGCGGGCGGAGCGAGCGGCTTGGGGGCCTCGGGGGAAACGCGCGTGAACTCGCGCGTTTGCGACGCCCCGCCGCGGCCCGGAGGCATGGTCAGGATCAGCTTGTCGCCTTTGAGCGAAGCGGCGTAGGTGGTGCGGATCGGAGCGCCGCGGCCCGCGCCGGCGCCGCCGCGGCCCTGGCGCTCGACCACCAGGGTGAGCTCGCTGCCGTTAATCGTACCTTCCACAATGGGGACTGGCGACCCGTTCGGCTGGGCTACGTAACCGGTGACCTTGCCGCCCTCCACGTTCAACGCCAGAATCATCTTACGCGCTTCATCCACCGGCGACCATCGCGCCTCCCAGCGGCCCGTCGGGTTCTGGGCGCTCGCCGCGGCCACCAGGGCCAGCGCGGCGGCGCATATCCGTAGCAATCTCATGAGAATCAAACCTCCATTTTCAGGTGTCGCTTAGTGTCGCTCCGCCGCACGGTAAACGCCTTCTCGTCCCAATCGAGCGTCGCTCCGTGGCGCAGCGCGAGGTCGGAGAGCAGACAGGTTGTGGTGGCGCGCACGCAGGTCTCGATATCGCCGACAGGCCTCCGCCGCGAGCGAATGCATTCCAGAAAATTCCGCCAGTGGGCCGTGCGGCTGCCGGCCATCCGGCCGCGCTCCTCCACTGGCTTGGCATTCCCTCCGTTGGGATAGAGGAAACAGCCGGCGCGGTCGACCATCAGGGTCGCCTTCGACCCGTGGAACGACACGCCATGACCGGCCCCGCGCGCATTTGTGGCGCGGCTTTCGTACGAAGCGACGAAGCCGGGATAGCGAAGGGTGGCGAGCGTCGCGTAGGGCGGGGCGCCCTGGGCCGAGATGGAAACCGGCATGGCTTCGTCGAAGGCCCACTGGAGCATGTCCAACAGGTGCACGCCCGGGCCGCTCAAGCGGTCGTCAAAGGCGCGGCAGAAGCCGATCTCGCCCAATTCGCCGCTCTTCACCACCTCGCGCGCCTTGCGGAAAACGTCGTCCGAGCGTCCGACCGCGCCGGCCTGAGCCACGCGCCCGTACTGGCGAGCGGCTTCCACCATCCGCGGGCCTTCTTCCACATAGGCGCAAACGGGCGCTTCCACCCAGACGTCTTTGCCGGCCCGGCACGCTTCCACGGCCATCGAGGCGCGCCAGCCCTCCGGCGCGGAGATGCATAGCGCATCGATGGATTTGTCCGCCAATAGGGCGCGGAAGTCTTTGGCCGCCTGGACGCCTTCGAAACCCAGTTTCCCGGCCTGTGCCGCCGCGCCATCGAGCGCGGGCTGGTACACGTCGCACACCGCCGCGATCTCGAAGCCGGGGACCCGGGCCGCACAGGCGATGTTCGCGGAGCCCATTCCACCGGCGCCGATAAACCCCAGCCGCACCTTCTGGTTGGCGCCTTTGAGGCCTCCGGTGAACCAGGAAGCCGTGAACGCCGCCGCCCCGGCCGTCCGGAGAAACTCGCGGCGGAGGGTGGCGTTGTCGGGCATGCCACTGTTTTAGCAGGTTTGCCGCGGGCGCGGCTTAGGCGGCAATGAAAGAGGCTTCGCCGTGCTCCAGGCGGTCCGCAATCAGGCGCAGCGCCAGCGCCTGGACTGCCGCGGTGGCCTGCTTCTTTGAGCGGCCGTACGCCGTCACGCCGGGAAGCGCTGCAATATCGGCCAGCCAGCGTCCATCCTCTTCCCGGTAGTACTCGATGGCCAGCGAGAACCCTCCGGCAGCCAACGTCTTCGGCATGTCTCTATCATGCCACCGAATCGGAGCCACCGCGGGCATATCCCGTGAATGCATATAATGGGAACAGAGCGGGGGGATTTTCGGATCTACCGATGTCTGTAGACCCACCCGCGGAGATTACGGACCTTTATGACCTCCGCGTCACCTCCCGAATCCCGGCCCACAATCCTGGCGGTTGACGACGACGCCGGCGTGCTGCGGCTGCTGGAGAGCACCCTCAGCGGCGCGGGCTACCGGGTTCTGGCGGCGAGCGGCGGATGGAGCGCCATCCGCGCCTACGAAAACAGCGCCGGACCAATCCACCTGCTGCTCACCGATGTGATCATGCCGGACCTCACCGGCCCGGTGCTGGCCGAGCGGCTGCGCGCCCGGCAACCCGATCTTCGGGTGCTGTTCATCTCCGGCTTTCACGATGCCGAGATGGTGCAGCGTTTCGTAACTCGCAAGGGTTACACTCTTCTGCCGAAGCCGTTCACCCCGGCTGGCCTGCTGCGCGTGGTGGCCGAATCGCTGGGACAGGCGGGCGGCGCGTTCTAAAGGGCCGCGCTCCACCACTGGCAATCCTCACGCGTTTGCTGATACAACGTTGACATGAAAGTTCTTTTCATCGGCGGAACCGGAATCATCAGCACCGCGTGCACCGCCCTGGCGGCGGAGCGCGGAATCGACCTCACCCTGCTGAATCGGGGGCGGCGCGCGGCCGATCTTCCGCCGGGCGTGAAGACGCTGGCGGCGGACATCGAAGACGAAGGCGGCGTCGCGCAAGCGCTCGGCGGCGCATCCTACGACGCGGTGGTGGATTGGATCGCATTTACTCCGGCGCAGATCGAGCGCGACATCCGCCTGTTCCGGGGCCGCGCGCGGCAGTTCGTTTTCATCAGCTCCGCCAGCGCCTACCAGCGGCCCGTGAGCCACTACCTCATCACCGAATCCACCCCGCTGGCCAATCCATATTGGGATTACTCGCGCAACAAGATTGCGTGCGAAGAGCGCCTCACGCGGGCCTGCCGCGAAGAGGGTTTCCCAATAACCATCGTCCGCCCGTCGCTGACTTACGGCGATACGCAGATCACTCTCGCAGTGAACAGTTGGGCCAAGTCGTACACGGTGGTGGACAGAATGCGGCGGGGGAAGAGAGTGATCGTTCCCGGAGATGGCTCGTCGCTGTGGACCATCACCCACAACAGCGATTTCGCCAAGGGGCTGGTGGGGTTGCTGGGCAACCCGCAGACCATCGGGCACGCCTTCCACATCACCAGCGACGAAGTGATGTGCTGGGACCAGTTCTACAGTATCGTGGCGGAAGCCGCGGGCGCGGAGCCCAAGATCGTCCACATGACTTCCGATTTTCTGGCCGCCTGCCAACCCGAAGAACTGGGCAGCCTCACCGGAGACAAAGCCTCCAGCGTGGTGTTCGACAACAGCAAGATCAAACGGTTCGTGCCGGACTTCCGCGCCACGGTTCCATTCGCGCAGGGCGTACGGCGGACGCTGGCCTGGTTCGACGCCGACCCGGCCCGCCGTCAGATCGACGAAGAGGCCAACGCGGCGTGGGACAAGCTTATCGAGGCATACGAAGGCGCCGTGTCGGAGGTCATCCGGCGCTTCCGTTCGCGGGCCTGAGGCCCCCGGCGAGATTCTGAAGCGGCGCGCTACGCGACTGCCGCGGCGGCGCGTTGGCGCAATGCGCGCTGGGCGCGGGCCCAGTCTTCATCGGAAGAGCCGCCCTGGCAGCCGCGTTGCTCCCAATAGGAGTATGCCAACGCGGCAATTTCCTGGTGGGAGGGCTCGTACGCCGGCCTTACCGGCTGAGCAGCGTTGGCGTTCCTGCCGCTATCCAGGACTTCGGCGACGTGCTTGGTGGACATGGTGCGCCGCGAAGGAACCCGCCGGACCGGGGCGGCGGACGCCGGGCCGGAGGACACTGCAATTTCGTTGTTTAGATTGCGTTTTCTTGCCATTTCGATGCACCCTCTTGTGCGATGGATTTTACTCATTGTACCCCGTTGCGCGTTACGGAACCATCAAAACTTCGTATCGGGGCCATTAAGCGCGTTGCCGCTCCCTTATGAAAATCAATTTCGCGGCTCCGATGGTCTTTTGGCCATGTCTTTTCGGAGCCGGTGGTCCTGGTAGTGTATAGTTGTGTGTAGGTTGCGAAGACTCGCGGTAGCTCTGATGATGCTGGCGCTGGGCGCGCCCGCCGGTTCCGCGGCCGCCAAGGCGGTGGTGGTGGACGTGGATGGCATGGTGCATCCCATCACCGCGGAAATCGTGCGCAGCGCCATCGCGCAGGCCGGGCGGGAGAACGCGGCCGTACTCATCGTCCGCCTGAACACCCCGGGCGGCCTGATGGACGCGATGCGCGAGACCATCGAAGCGATGGTCGCATCACCCGTTCCCGTGGTCACGTTCGTGGCCCCGAGCGGCGGGCGCTCCGCCTCGGCGGGTTTCTTCATCCTCGAGGCCGGCGACGTGGCCGCCATGGCGCCTGGAACCAATACCGGAGCGGCGCACCCGGTGGTTCTCGGCGGCGAGATGGACGCGGTGATGAAGGAGAAGATGGAGAACGACGCGGCCGCGTATATGCGCAGCATATGCGCCAAGCGGGGCCGCAACAGCGCGCTGGCCGAGAGCGCCGTGCTGCAGAGCAAGTCCTTCACCGAACGCGAAGCGCTGGACCAGCATTTGATCGACCTGGTGGCGCCTGGCGAGCAGGCCCTGCTGGCGGCCCTGAACGGGCGCAGCGTCACGCGGTTCAACGGAAGTTCGCAGACAATCGCTACCGCCGGCGCGGAGATCGAAATCTACCAGCGGTCGCTACGCCAGAAGATCATCGCGGCCATCGCCGATCCGAATATCGCGCTGATCCTGCTGGTGATCGGGGCCCTGTGCATCTACGTGGAGTTCAGCTCGCCGGGGCTGATCGCGCCGGGAGTGGTGGGAGCCATTTTGGCGCTGCTGGGATTGTCGGCCATCTCCGTGCTGCCCATCAACTGGCTGGGCGCGGCGCTGCTGCTGCTGGCCTTCACCCTGTTCGCGCTGGAGGCCAAGTTCGCGGCGCACGGAGTTCTGGCGGCGGGCGGCGCGGTCTCCATGATACTGGGGGCGGTGATGCTGATCGATAGCCCGCTGCCGGAAATGCGCATTCACTGGAGCACGGCGGTAGCGCTCACCATACCTTTCTCCACCATAACCGTCCTGCTGCTCTCCCTGGTGTTGCGAGCGCGCCGGGCCAAGGTGGTTACCGGCAGCGAGGCCATGGTGGGCGAGGTAGGCTCCGCCATTACGGAGCTGGCCCCCGCCGGCAAGGTGTTCGTGCACGGAGAGTACTGGGACGCGACCTCGCTACGGCCCGCCGCGGCCGGCGCCAGCGTCCGCGTCACCGCCATCGACAGGCTCAAGCTCACGGTCGAGCCCATGGACGACCGTGGAGGAGAATGAAATGGAGTCAGGCACGCTATTGCTAGTTGTCATCGTGATCGTGGTCATCTACCTGCTGAACTCGATCAAAATCCTGCGGGAATACGAGCGGGGCGTCATCTTCCGGCTCGGCCGCGTGCTGGGGCGCCCCAAGGGGCCCGGCATCATTCTGGTTTTCGCTCCCATAGACCGCATCGTCCGCGTTTCGCTGCGAATCGACACGCTTGAGGTTCCGTCACAGGACGTGGTCACGCGCGACAACGTCACCGTGAAGGTGAACGCGGTGATCTTCTTCCGCGTGCTCGACCCGAGCCTGGCGGTGGTGGAGGTTTCGAACTTCCTGTACGCCACCTCGCAGCTTGCCCAGACCACCCTGCGCAGCGTGCTGGGCGAAGTGGATCTCGACACGCTGCTGAGCCAGCGCGAAAAACTCAACGTCCGCCTGCAAGCCATTCTGGATCAGCACACATCTACCTGGGGAGTGAAAGTAACCACGGTGGAAGTGAAGCAGGTGGACCTGGCGGAACAGATGATTCGCGTCATCGCGCGGCAGGCGGAGGCGGAACGCGAGCGCCGCGCCAAGATCATCCATGCCGAAGGCGAATACACGGCGGCGGAAAAGCTGGCCATGGCCGCGGAGGTGATCCAGAAGCAACCGGTGGCCATTCAGTTGCGCTATCTGCAAACCCTGGTGGAGATCGGCGCGGAGAAGAACACCACCATCGTTTTCCCCTTGCCGCTCGATATAATGTCGTCTCTGGAGCGGGCGCTGGACCGCGTAGGCAAGAACGGCAATCCGTAGAACATGAGAAACAAAGAAACGGGCGAATTCGAGCTGGTGGTGGGCGACCGCCAGTTGCTGAGCGGGTTTTTCATCGTGGTGCTGCTGCTGGCGGTGGTATTCGCGATGGGGTATGTAGTGGGACAGAACTCGCCGCATTCGGCGAAGGCGGACCTGGCAGCCACGACGCCGCCCGTCCCGGCGGAGACGCATCCTCCGGCGGCGTCCGGTCCGCCGCCGCCCGCCGCGCCGCCCCCTCCCACCGAGCCGCCGGCGGGCGACGCCTCCCAACAGGCCGCCGCCGAGCCGCCGCCGCAACCGACCACGCAACCGGCACGCGAAACGGCGCCGGCCAATCCGCCGCCGCCCGCCACCCCTCCCGCCGCGCCGCCGGGCTCGTACTGGCAGGTGATGGCGTGCAAGAACCCGGCGGACGCCCAGGATCTCTTGCAAACTCTGAAAGACGGCGGCATGCCCGCATTCCTGCGCACGGACGCCGACAAGCTGACGCACCTGGTGGTGGGGCCGTATTCCGACGCGGCATCCAAGGCCAAAGCCAAGAGCGATCTCGAAACCCGCTTCGGATTGCATCCGTTTGCCCCCAAGTAGCGTGAAAGCGCCCCTGGTACAGATCGGCGCCTCGCGGCCCAGGCTGCCGGAATGGGCGCGCAAGAGCCCTACGCACTTCGCCTCGCTGCACCGCCTGAAAGCCGGATTGCGCTGTTCGCGCCTGCATACCGTCTGCGAATCGGCGCGCTGCCCCAATATCCACGAGTGCTTCCACCGCGGGGCCGCCGCCTTCCTGATTCTGGGCGGCCGGTGCACGCGCGGATGCGGCTTCTGCGCGGTTCCGAAGGGCAACCCGGAGCGCCTCGATCCCGAGGAGCCGGCCAGCGTGGCCCGCATGGCGGCGGCGATGGGGTTGCGCTACGTGGTGATCACCAGCGTGAATCGCGACGACCTGGAGGACGGCGGCTCAGGGCACTTCGCCGAGACCGTGCGCCGGGTGCGGCAAGCTCTCCCGGAGGCGAAAGTCGAGACGCTAACGCCCGATTTCGAGGGAGATACCAGCGCCATCGCGCGCGTGCTGGACGCCGGGCCGCAGGTGTTCAATCACAACGTCGAGACGGTTCCGCGGCTCTACCGGCGAGTGCGCCCGCAAGCGGACTACTCGCGGTCGCTCGATGTGCTGGCGTTCGCGCGGCGCTATTTTTCCGAGGGGCCGTTGGCGGGAAACGCAACCGTCCGAGCTTCGCTCGGATTGACAAGGCAGGAGCCTTATCCCACGGCTTTGGTGAAATCCGGATTCATGGTGGGACTGGGCGAGACCGAAGACGAGGTTCACGCCCTGTTGCGCGACCTGCGCGCCGCGGGGGCCGAAGTGGCGACCATTGGCCAATACCTCCAGCCGTCCCGGCGCAACCTGCCGGTGGCCGCCTACATCGAGCCGCGCCAGTTCGCGGCGTATGGCGAGTACGGCCGTTCCCTGGGCTTCCGGGCGGTGTTCAGCGGGCCGCTGGTGCGCAGTTCCTACATGGCGGAGGCGGTGAGCGAACGAGCCCTGCGGCCGCCGTGTTGAACCTGGTTCTGGCGCTGGCTTCGGCGGCGCTGCTGATTCTGGCGTTCCCGCGATTCCAGATCGCCTGGCTGGCCCCGGTGGCGCTCGCGCCGCTGCTGATCGCGGTGGTGCGCGAGCGCCGTCCCATTCATCGCTTCTTCCTGGGCTGGGTCTCCGGCGTGGCGTACTGGTTCGGGGTCTGTTACTGGATTCAGTTCGTGCTGGCTTTTTACGGCGGCATGGGGGAGACGGCGGGATGGGCCGTCTTCTCGCTCTTCGCCATTGTGAAGGCGCTTCACATGGGCGTGTTCGCCTGGCTGGCCGGGATCGTAATGCGCCGATGGTGGGCGGTTCCCTCTACCGCCGCTCTCTGGGTAGCGGTGGAGGTGACGCACGGGCCCCTGGGCTTCGCCTGGCTGGCGCTGGGCAACGCCGGAATCGATATGGCGGTTCCCATGCGCCTGGCGCCCATCACCGGCGTCTACGGCCTCTCTTTCGTGTTCGCGGCATCCGCCGCGACGCTGGCGCTGGCCATTCTGGGCCGGCCGCGCGCGCACATGGCCTGGCTGCTGATCTTGCCGGCGCTGCTTCTGCTGCCCAAAATGCCTCCCGCGGAGCGCGGCCATTCCACCGCCCTTCTGGTGCAGCCCAACCTCAGCGAGGCCGAGGACTGGAACGCGGCTTCGCTCGAAAAAATGCTCGTCGAGCAGTTGAGCCTGACGCTTCACGGCGCCAGCCCGGAGGCTCGGCAGCCGCCCTCGATTGTGGCCTGGCCGGAGGCTCCAGCCCCGCTCTATTACGATGAGGACCCGGGTTTCCGGGCCTACGCCGGCGCTTTGGCGCGTACGCTCAACGCGTACTTTCTGGTAGGCGTGGTAAGCCATAACAGTTCCGGAGCGCCGCTCAATTCGGCGGTCCTGGTTTCGCCCGAGGGAGAGATGGTGAGCCGTTACGACAAAGTGAACCTGGTCCCCTTCGGCGAGTATGTGCCCTGGCCGCTGGGCGCGCTGGTGGACAAGGTGAGCCGCGAGGCGGGCGATTTCGCCGCCGGCAAGCGCGTAGTGGTCTCGCCGGTGGCCGGAGGCCACAAGATCGGCGTCTTCATTTGCTACGAATCGGTGTTCCCCAATTTCGTGCGCCGCTTCGCCGCGGGCGGGGCCGAAGCGCTGTTCAATATCTCGAACGACGGCTGGTTCGGCAAGAGCGCCGCCCGCTGGCAGCACCTTTCCATCGTGCGCATGAGGGCCGCGGAGAACCGGCGCTGGATTCTCCGCTCGACCAACGATGGCGTCACCGCTACCATCGATTCCGCCGGCCGTCTGCGCGGCGCGCTGCCGCTTTTCGCGGCGGCGACGTCCTATACGGGGTTCGATTACATCTCCGAGAAAACTGTGTACACGAGGTGGGGAGACTGGTTCCCGCTGCTGTGCGCGACGATTGCGATTGCGTGCTTGATTGGGGAGCGGGTGGCGTAGTATCCGACCCGCCAGGAGCACAAGTCCAGGACGGCGGCTTCTCGGCCACTGGCCGTCAATCAGATCGGAGTCATAATGACAGATGTGAAGAGGACGCTTCGCGTCTATGCCGACACCTCCGTATTCGGGGGATGTTTTGACGACGAGTTTCGAGCCGGGAGCATTGGATTCTTCGAGGAGGTGCGCTCTGGCCGGTTCGTCCTGGTGGTTTCGGACGTGACACTCGACGAATTGGGCTTGGCTCCGGAATCGGTGCGTCGCATTCTGGCCGATCTACCGCCGTCCCAGGTAGAAGTCGTGATCTTCGGAGGAATCGAACGACCTCAAGCAGGCGTATCTGGATGCCGAGGTCGTCGGGCCGGCGTCCCGCAACGACGCGGCGCACATCGCGCTGGCAACGATTTTCGGCGCCGACCTGGTAGTGAGCTGGAACTTCAAACACATCGTCCATTTTGAGAAAATAGCGGGATATGAAGGTGTGAATAGCCTGCGCGGCTATCGGAGCCCGAAGATTTACTCGCCGCGAGAGGTGGTGAAGAATTGAAGCAGGTCAAAGAGTTCGACTGTATCCAAATGAAGACCGAAATCCAGGAGCGTCTGTTGCGCGAAGTCGCCGAGCTGGGCGAAGATAAGGCCGCGCGGCTTCGGCGCGAACGATTGGCTCATGACCCAATCCTGGGCCCTTTCTTGGATCGGAAGACAGCGAGTTCGGGATCCTACACGGAGCGAACACCCGCGGCTTGACCGCTGCGACGGGATTGGGCGCGGGCGGGAAGAATGGAACAGATCAGGCTGAGGGATTCCGAGGGATTCCTGCCTGACCGGCCGCGTTCCCGCGAACGCGGTTTGGGCGGGAGTCTGCGGCGGGGCGTTTCGCGAGTCGGGGACTGTCAGCGGCCTACTTGAAACGCCCTACCGGTAGATCTGACCCCACGCTGACTATAAGCCACCCGAGAAAAAGCCTCCCAACATCCGCCATAGAGCTCGATTTCCGCCCGTGTTGCCTTAAACACGCGATAGACCCTTCCCTACCCGTGGCGGATCACCAGCACGTCGCCGTCCTTGACGATGTATTCTTTTCCTTCCAGGCGCAGTTGGCCCTTTTCGCGCGCGCCGGCGTATCCGCCCAGGTCCACCAGGGATTTCCAGTTCACCACCTCCGCGCGGATGAACTTCTTTTCGAAATCCGAATGGATGGCCCCGGCGGCC
>JBEKPK010000002.1:0-46643 GCA_049520795.1 Bryobacteraceae bacterium | reverse complement strand
GGTCAATTTCCGCGGCGTGAAGCGCAAGATGAGCAACTACAATCTGCGGCCTCGGAAGCGGCAGCGCACACGCCGCATCGATGTCTCCGCGCGGATAAGGATTGTTAAGTGAACAGTATTGGCTTTAGCCCCTGTCCTTTCGGGAGGATGACAAGGACGTGGGCCGGGGGCGCCAGATCAGGGGCTAAAGCCCAGAAAATGCTGCCCGAATCGGCACGGCTCAAGCCGTGCCCTGATACCAAGCCTGTCATTTCAGTGAATTGGCCGGCCATGGACGCTCGCTCTTCTAAAGGCATTGTACCGCTCCGGTGGAACGCCCTACCCGAACCGCTCTTCCTCCCATGGGTCTCCGCGCATGTGATAGCCGTTGGCTTCCCAGAAGCCGGGGCGATCCTCTTTCAGCAGCTCGACGCCGGCCACCCATTTGGCGCTTTTCCAGGCGTACAGGCGTGGCACAATCAGGCGGGCCGGGCCGCCATGCTCGGCGGAAATCGGGGCTCCATCGTGCAGGGTCGCCACCAGCGCGTCTTCGGCCAGAAAGTGCTCTAGGGGCAGATTCGTGGTCCAGCCGCGGTCGTAGCCATACGCCACGACGAACCGGGCTTCCGGCGCCGCGCCGCCCGCCAGCCGCACCAGCTCGCGCGCCGGCACGCCTTCCCACAGGTTGCCCAGCCGCGACCAGCGCGTCACACAATGGAAATCGGCGAACACCCGGGTTCGAGGAAGCTGCTCAAATTCCTCCCAGCTCCATTCCGCTCCTTTTCCCACCAGCCCGCGCACCCGGAAGCGCCATTTGGCCAAGTCTATCGAAGGCGGCCCGCTGGCGTCGAGAACCGGCCATTTCCTGGTGCGCGACTGCCCCGGCGGCACACGCCTGGCGCGGCGCGTGTCCGGGCTGATCACCACATCCGCGGGTAGCCCCTCGGGAGCGGGCGCGTCCTGGCCCTGCGTCTTGTCTTGTTCCATCTGGTTGTTTGATTCGGAATGGCGCCGGCGCGGTTCTTTCCGCCCGCCGGCGGGCTCCCCTGCAACGTGCAAAGGCATGCCCCGAGCGCAAAGTGGGTTCATTTCGGGGGAAAGCGTCTGTGCCCGTCAGCGGCACGGGGGGATGGGGGGACGGGACTCCAATTCCGGGCGGATCGCCACCACCACGTCGGTGGTGGGGCCCCGGTACACAATTCTCAACTTCTGTTGTTCGATGAATTCGCGGTCGAAAACACTGTTCAGAACGTAGACCTGCTTGTCCGGCGGCAACGGCCGATCCACGGCGCCCACGAACTCCGAGATGGTCTCATGGCCCGAGATTTCCCGATACAGCCGCAAAGGTAGGACGTAGAGCCACGTCGCGCCGATTTCTCTCACGCCATAGGCCCGGTTGTAATACGCGACAACGGAGTAGGCGCTGTCGACGTCGGCGCCCCATTGCCAGTCCTTGAAGTATCCGGCGCGCAGGCAGAGGAGGAAATAGGAGCCAATCACGAACATAAGCGCAACGACGGCGCGGCGCAACCATGCCGCGGGCCGCCGCGGCGACGGAATTTCAGCGACGGCGGCGGCCAGGAGCATGAAGAGCGGGACAAGATAGATCCCGGTGCGGCCGCGCGGAAGCGGAATGTCAAAAAGCCGGAACGCCAGCCAATGCGCGGCTAAAGCGAGCGCGGCAATTGCGCCAACACCGGCTCCGAAAGCAGCCAGCCAGTTCGTTCGGGCATCGCACGCAACCGGGCGCCGCCGCAGGAGCACCGCAACGCGCAGGATCACCGCCAGAGCCAGCAGGGGGAACAGGATGCGCCTCGCCCGGACGAGCAGCGGCATCAGAAGGGGGTTGACGACGTCCGAGTTGAGCTGATAGAACGACGCCGCGAGCAGACTGTTCACCATGTCGTGCAGAGAGGTGGTTCCGTAGGACAGGTCGGCCTTGGAGATCCGCAGCGCCATCGTTCCGGTGAAGACGGTCGCGGCGAGCAGGCCCGGCAGAGTGCACCATGCCAGGCGCCTCCACCGGCTCACCGCACTGTCCTGGCGGCGGAACCACATGAAAATTACCAGCAGGGCGGCGGCGTCCGCAAAGGCGAACGAGAAACTACCCGAAAACGAGAGGGCGAGACAAACGGAAGAGAGCGCGGCGGCGCGGCTCAGGGGCAGGATCCTGGCGCCTTCCGCGGTGTGTCGATAGGCCGCAATCGCCAGGGCCCAAAGGAGGAAGCCCATGGCCAGGGAATAGCCCCGCGCCGCCACCAGGAAGTCCATGACGAGCGGGTTGCAAACCATGCAGACGAACAGAGCCCAACCAAAAGCGTCGCTGCGGGTGAGGAGCCGGCAAAGGCAATATGCAGCCGCGATATAAAGAGCCGCGCCGATAAGGGCGGGAGCGCGGATGGTTAGATGATGCAGTCCGAAGGCCCAAATGAAGAAATGCATCAAGAGCGAGTTCAGAACGTGATTGTTCGAGTGCGGGTTCCAATGCGCCGCAAGCGGGCCGGCGACGAAGGAAAAATACGTGCCGGCTTCGTCGATCGTGATCGCCTGCCTGCACGCCCGCACAACCGACCAGAGCATGGCAAACACCGCCGTGCCAAGCAGCAAAAGACGGTTGCGGTTAGAGCGCGAGGCCGCTTGCGAGTCTGTAATCATGGAAGATCGCACGCCGGGTCGGGACCCGCCGTTGACCCCCTATCCTAACAATCCTGCCGCTGGTTCGGAATGTCCCCGCCGCGTTTCTTTCCTTCCGCCGGCGGCGCTCCACCGCAATGTGGTTGGCGTATCGCTTTATATTTGGGTACCCATGCAACTGTATTTGGGGCATAATACCTATGCGGACAGTTTTGGCGGGCCCAGGGCCGACTCTATGGGGATAGCGTCCGGAATTGCGTTTAGGCGCAGCCTTTTGGGGGGTTGCCGATTTGCGGTGGGGGCGCTGATCGCGACCTGCGCGGGGCTTTCCGCCCAGGAAATCATGCTCTCCGATGGGGGGATGGTGCGCCTTTTCGCCTCGGACGCGGCCATCCTGGAGGCCCAGGAGACGCGCAAGGATATCGCCTGCACGGTTACCCCCAATAAACCGGCGCTAGGTTTCGACCTCCAGTTCCACGCCGGCTACGATGTGGCCGTTCCCATGAAGGAACTCGCGGGACCGGACAACCTCCTAACCATGGTTTTCCGCGTCACCCCCGAAGGCCGGCCGCGGGAGGCCACCTATTTCTCGCAGCGGACCGAGGTGCCGAAAATCGACGGCGACGCCAAGGGCGATGCGGTGCTCCACGGCTCGTTCGACCTGGGCGAAGGTAAGTACCGTGTATCGTGGCTGATGCGAGACCGCGCGGAGCGCGTTTGCTCCTTCAATTGGGACGCCGAAGCCAGCCTGCCCCTGCGGGACCGTCAGATGACCCTCGATATTCCGGCCGGCGCGGTACGCGCTTCCGAAAAAGAACCGTTCAAACAGGAACCTCCGGTGGAACGCGAACAGCGCGGAGGGCCTCTAAATATTAAGGTGATTGTGAATTTCGCTCCCCAAGACTCGAATTCAGCCGCGCTCCAGCCGCTCGATACCGGCGCGCTGGTCTCGATCCTGCGGAGCATTGCCCGCGAGCCGCGCATAAACACATTCTCCATAGTTGCTTTCAACATGCAGGAACAGCGCGTGATCTACCGCCAGCAGGAGGCATCCCAAATCGATTTTCCGGCGCTCGGAGACGCTTTGAAGACTCTCAACCCGGGAACCGTGGATTTCCGGCAGCTCGCGCAGAAGCACGCCGATTCGGAGTTCCTCCGTGTTCTTATGACTCGTGAGATCAAAGAGGAAACGGAGAACCCGGACGCGGTGATCATCGCCGGCCCCAAGGTGACGTTCGACGATTCCGGCTCCCAGGACGCCTTGAAGCAGCTCGGCGACGCCAAGGTCCCGGTCTATTACATGAATTACAACCTGAACCCGCAGGCCAACCCCTGGCGCGATGCGCTGGGCAGCGTCGTGCGTTCTTTCAAGGGGGCGGAGTTTACCATCAGCCGGCCGCGCGACCTGTTTTTCGCCTGGACGGAGATCATGAGCCGTATTGTAAAATCGAAATTCGGGAGGACGGTGGGGAGCAGTCCCTCTTCGCAATAATCATGCGATTTCTCGCCATTGCGCTATTTGCGGTTCCCGCATTCGCCCAGCAGTTTGGCGGCGCTGAGAACATGGCGCCGAATATTCCGACGCCCCAGATCCTGGTCGATTCGATGCTGAAGGTCGCCGGGGTGGAACCTTCCGACGTGGTCTATGACCTGGGGAGCGGAGACGGGCGCATCGTCATCACCGCGGCCCAGAAGTTCGGCGCCCGCGCCGTGGGCATCGAGCTGATTCCGGCGTTGTGCGCCACGGCCCTCCGCCGGGTCAAGGACCTGGGCCTCGAGGATCGCGTCCAGATCGTGCAGGGCAGCTTTATGCACGCGGATCTGACACCGGCCACCGTGGTTACCATGTACCTGCTCACCAGTTCCAACGAGCGGCTTAAGCCCAACCTGGAGAAGGACCTAAAGCCTGGCTCCCGCGTGGTGTCGAACGACTACCCCATCCGCGGCTGGAAAGAGTCGCGCCTGGTGATGGTCAAGACCGGCTCCGCGGAGCACCGCATCTACCTCTACAAGATCGGCGAGACCAAGTAGGACCGTCCGGGCTTCGCTCGGATTGACAAGGCGGGAGCCTTATCCCACGCGCCTACTTCTTGCCAGCGTTCTCGATGACCTTGCGCGCCAGGAAGTTCTCCACCTTGGCGCCGTTGCGCGCTACCTCATAATAGGCCCCGCGCAGCAGTTGGTCTTTGCTGTTGCGCAGGGTGTCGCGGATGCTGGTCTGCACGCGCGGGTCGTTCAACTCCCGCTGCCCGGGCGATTCCCGCGAGAGCACCTTGAAGATGCGGTAGCCCTCCTGGGTGTGCACGATCTGCGAGGTGGCGCCGGCCGGCAGGGACATGACGACCTTGCGCAACTCCGGGCTGACTTTCTCGAGCGCCGACTCCGGCACGTACCCCAAGTCGCCGCCGTTGGATATGGTCTTGGGGTCCTCGGAGTAGTTCTGCGCGATCATGGTAAAATCCTCGCCGGCCTTGAGGCGCGCTTCCAGTTCCGTGATCTTGCTTTTCGCCTGAGCCTCGTCCTGAGCCTTGCTGTTCTTGAGGTTGCGCACCTCGGGATCGGCGAACGGGGTCACCACAATCTGCGCCAGGTGCACCTGCGGCTCGGCCACGTTGAAGCTGGCTTTGTTGGCGTTGTAGAAGTTGGCGATGTCGGCGTCGGTGATGGCGATCAACGAGGTGATTTCCTTGTTGATCAGCTTGTCCACCGTGAGCTGGCGGCGAATCTGCGCCTTCAGGTCGTCGCGCGTGAGTTTCTGCGCCGCGAGCTGCTTGTTGAACTCTTCCTCGGTGTACGGCGCCTTCATCTTGTTGAACTGGGTGTCCACGTCGGCGTCCACGGCCACGGCCCCCAGGCCCAGTTTTTCGGCCCGCTGGAGCATGATCTCGTTGGTAATAAGCGTTCCGAGCACGTCCAGCCTCTGGGTCATCAGGAGATCTTCGGTTGCGCCCTCCACCGGCTGAGGGAATTGCGACTGGTAGACCTTGTCGAGCTCAGCATAAGTGATGGGATGTCCATTGACGATCGCCGCGACCCCGGCCGGCGCGGAGTTCTTACAGGAGATCTGCGTGAGGGCGGCCAAAGCCGCCGCGAAGTAGAAGAAATAGCGGGTCATGCGCGCACACCCATTGTAGCTGGAGTCCGGCGGCGTAGGGCTGCGCTCACATAAAGGGTGGGGCGGACCCCCTGGTCCGCGGCCGGCCCCCTGGCCGGCCTTCGGCCGGAGGCCGACGGGGGCGTCGGCCGCGGACCGGGGGGTCCGCCCCACCGGGACTCGCGAACCGGCGCCGCTATGGCTGCACGTCGAAATCCTTTAAGCGGGTGCCGACGCGGCCATCCATCGGGTCCCTGACTAATACCTTGAGGCGATAACGGCCTGGATTCAGCGGTATGGTCCTCGGGTACGGGTTCCCAACGGCTCCCTCGGCAAAAACGTTGACGGTGCGCCCAGCCATGGTTGTGATTTCCCCGTGGATCTCCACTTTGCCACTGGCGCCGGGCGCTTCGACCGTGATCACGACATCTCTTGACGGATCTGGCGGCTTACGTTCCAGCGTCTTGATCCCAACCGTGACGTCCAGATCGGATGTCGGCACGCGAGCAATATGCTCGTCCGCGTTGGCGCCGCTCTGTTCCCTGGCGGCGGACCCAGCAACAGCGGCCGCAACCGCGGCAGCGTCCGCAGCCGGGGCCTGTTCCCGCTCGGTGGCGTGGCCTTCGATGTGCCCGACGGCGATGAACCCGAACCCCTCCCCCCGCGGGAACAGCGCAATCACGCCTTCGCCGGGCCTCTGTACGAACACCTGGATGCTGTAGGACCCCAAATGGAGTTGGAACGACTTGGAGTATTGGGGCGCGCTGGCTTCTTCCCGCGCCTCAACCACCTTCCCGCCGGGCTGGCTTTGGATCCGGATGTACACTGCCGTGGGGCCGCCGAAGGATGGGACATTAAACGTGACCGTCGCCGTCTGGTTCCGAAGGTCCACGCGCGGGGGACTCCCCATGATGATCGCACTGGCCGGGGTGTGCGCCGGCAGAACGAACCGCCCGCTCCCATCCACGTCCGTGAACACCACCGTCGCCTCCCCAGCGCCCAGCAGCGCCGGCTGCATGCGGTGGTATGTCCACGCCACGAAAGGCGGGCGCGAATCCCGGTGATCGTCGATCTCGTCCGGCGGCCCGAACTTAATGTAGTACATCCCTCGATGCGACTTCCACCCAGGGATGATCCCTTCGGTGAAATGCTCGTTAGCGTAAGCGATGCGGCGGTAGTGCTCTTCCTTGAACTCGTTTTCGACGGTGCCTGGGGTGGGATCGCGCCGCAGCCAGAACTGTTCGATGAACTGCTCGCGCTCCGCGTCGGTCTGGAGCCGCTGGAACGCAGCTTTTTCGTCCGGCGTGATGATGTAGACCACGTCTTCCGCCAGCCATTTTTCGTAAGGCGTGGCAATCTGCGCTTCCTGGACCGCGAGCGACTTTGCCAGCCACCCTTGGTACGGTCTTTCGAGCTGCGCACGAAGTTCTTCCCTTGCCGTGCGCTCGCCCGATTGGGCCGGCGGAGCGGGCTCTTGTACGATGCCGCCAGGGATGGCGGTTGACGGCGCAGCCGGCTGCCACGCCATCAATCCCGCCGCTATCGATGCCATCAGCAGCGTCGCGCCCAAAGCCGGACCGGCGATGGAGCGCGGCCCTTGGGGTTCCAGCAGACGGCGAATGCGCAGCACGAGATTCCCTCCTCTAGCGGCCAGCGCGGGTCGCCCCACGGACCGCCTCCATTCCAGCTCGGCCAGCGCGGCCGCGTATCCGCGCGCATCGCCCACCAAGGCCACCACCGCGTCGTCGCAGCAGTTCTCGCGCTCGGCGCGAATCACGCCCGAGACCCACCACACCGCCGGGTGATAAAACAGTAGTCCCTCCACCAGTGTTTGCAGCACGTTCACGGCGTAATCGTGGCGGCGAATGTGCTCCAGCTCGTGCAGCAGGATGGCCTCCACCTGCTCCGGCGCGAGGCCGGTCAGCAGTCCCGCCGGGATCAGAATTGCGGGCCGCAAGTACCCCACCACCGCCGGCGTTTCCGCCAGGCAGGATTCCAGCATCGTGACCGGGCGCGACACGCGCAGCCGCCGGGCCAGGGCGCGCAGCTTGTCCTGCCAGTCGGCCGAGGCCACTATGGTTCCCCGCCGCCGCAGCCTCTCGGCCGCCGCCCAGCTCGCGGCCGTCCGCATATAGAAAATCAGGACGCCCGCCATCCACAACGGCGCCACCCACGCCAGCCGGTCCGGAGGCAGTGCGGGCGGCGGCCCGGGCGCTGAAGGCGCCGGTACGTGAGCGGCCGGCGGCGCGCCGGAGCGGATCACCACGCCGGCATCCATTTGGATGCGTGGCCACAGGATTGCTAGCGTCACCGCGGGAGCCGCCAGCATGGCGCATAAGGCCACGCACGCCAGGCCGTATCGCACCCGCGCCGAAGCCGGGCGAAAGACGAACAACGCGGCGCCCAGCAACGCGGCCACGGCCGCGCCTTCCCACAGAAAATGGATCAGCGCCCAGCTCAACGCGCGCGCTATTGGGGTATGGACCAGTCCGGCAAGCATCCTATCACTCCCCCTTCTCATGCTTCTCGATCATGCGGCGGATCTCCGCCAGCTCTTCCGGCGTCGCCTTGCTGGCCGAAAGGGCCCCCAGAACCAGGCTCGAAGCCGACCCTCCGAAGGCGCGCCGCAGCAGGTCGCCGGCAAGCTGGCGCTGCGTCCATTCGCGCGGCTGGCTGGCCCGGTAGACGTGCGCGCGCTGGCGCTCATCGCGGCGCACCAGCGACTTTTCGGCCATGATCTGCAACATCTTGAGCACCGTGGTGTAGAGCGTCGGCTTGCGTTGGGCAATGGCCGAATGCACCTCGCGCACGGTGCTGGGACCCCTGGCCCACAGGACCGTCAGGATTTCGAGTTCGGCGTCGGTGGGCCGCGGCGGTTCGTGCATCTCAGGCATAATATACGAAGACTTTACTACGAAGACCTTCGTTAGTCAAGGGGATTTTGGAGTCCCCGCGTATTCTTCCATACCCCGCTCCGATTGACCGGCGAAAGCGCGTTCCTCGAAGAATTCACTGGTAGGACTACAATTATCCAGTTAGAATAGGAATATCGCATCTGTAGTACCGGAAATGGAAAGAGAAGGGGAAAGACCATGAACGCATCTCGCCGTGATTTTCTAACCGCCGGCCTGGCTCTGCCTGCCGTCGCCTCCGCATCCCGCTCAGCGGGTCCCGAACCACAAGCGCCGCCGGCTCGACAGCCGTCTTCCGGGCCGGTCTTTCAATACCGGACCCTGGGCAAAACCGGGCTGAAGGTCACCACGGTGGGCTTTGGCTGCATGATCACCTCCGACGGCAGCGTGATAACGCGCGGCGCCGACCTGGGGATCACATATTTCGACACCGCTCGCGTCTATTCGGGGGGCAACAACGAGCGCATGGTGGGCGCCGCTCTCAAGGGCAAGCGCAACAGTATCACCCTGTCGAGCAAGACCCACTCGGCCACCGGGAAGGATGCGCTCAACGATCTGGATACCAGTCTGAAAGAACTCGGCACCGATCACCTGGATATCTGGTATCTCCACGCCAAAACCAAGCCGGAAGACATCACCGACGACCTGATCGAGGCCCAGCAGACCGCCAAGAAGGCCGGCAAGATCCGCTTCGCCGGAGTGAGCACGCACCAGGGGCATACCACGCTGATTCCGTTTCTGGCCAAGAACCCGAACATCGACGTCATTCTGGCGGCTTACAACTTCGCCATGGAGCCGGCGGTCAGCGCCGTGCTGGAAGAAGCGGCCAAGGCGGGTAAGGGCGTGGTTGGAATGAAGGTGATGGGCGGCGGCATGGGCGGCCGGGGAATCGTTCAACCGCCGCCGGCGAAGCCGGGGAACCGGCTGGCGGCCCTGAAGTGGGTCACCAGGAACGCCAATGTGGCCACCACCGTTCCCAGCATGACCGACATGGACCAGTTGGACGAGAACATCAGGGCCATGGCGCAATCCTTCACCGCGGAGGACCAGAAGCTCCTGGCCGAGCGCCGGGAGCAGATCCGGCCGTACTACTGCAACATGTGCGGCAAGTGCGAGGGGACCTGCCGGCAAGGCCTGCCGGTGGCGGATGTGCTGCGCTACGGCATGTACGCGGATGGCTACGGGCAGTTCGCCCTGGGGCGCGAGCACTTCCAGACGCTTTCCGCGGAGCACGCCAGCGTGCGCTGCGCCACCTGTCCCGGCTGCACGGTGGAGTGCCCGCATGGCGTGCGGGTAGCCGAGCGGCTGGCGCATATTCAGGGGATGCTGGCGTAGAAACAGATCCAGGTGGGATAGACGATCGGTTTCCGTCGTCTGTCGACTCCGGGCGCTCGACAGACCACAAACGGCGATGGTCTGTCCCACTTTGGCTACTTCCCCGCCCGGTATGGTATCCCCTTCTCGTACAGGGCGGCGCGGGCTTTGAGCCCCTGGGTCACCAGCGGGTCGGTCTGTGGAGTAGCGAGGGCCAGCCCCGCCTGCGCCGTTTTCACGGCTTCGGGGAATCGGCCGGCTTCGGCGTAGGCCGCCGCCAAGGCGTCGAACACCGCCGGTTCGCGACCGCCGGTGATCTTCATGGCCCGCTCCGCCAGCGCCACGGCCTCTGAGCCGTTGCGCGCAGCGGCATCGGGGGCGGTTGCCAGCGTCCATGCCGTCCGGCTTAGGACTGCTACGTTCTCCGGCGCCAGTTTGAGCCCTTCGCGCCACTGGGTCAGCGCACCGGCGGTCTGGCCCTGCGCGTAGAGGGCGTCTCCGAGGTTGAAACGCGCGTCGGCACCGCGGGGATCGATCTCGACCGCCTGCCGGAAGTGGGCGATGGCTTCGTCCCACCGGCGCTCGGCCGCCAGCGCGCGGCCCAGGGTTCCGTGCAGATCGGCGGAACGCGGATTCGCCTCCAACAGCCGCTCGAAATGCGGTATGGCCTCGGCCGCCCGGCCGGATTGCAGCAGCGCCACTCCCAGGTTATTGCGGGCCTGGGGAAAATCCGGGTCGGCATCGAGCACCAGCCGGAAGCGCGCTATGGCTTCGTCGTACTTGCCCAACTGGGTAAGCGCCACACCCAGGTTGTTATGCGCCTGCAGGAACGCCGGGTTGATCTCCACCGCCCGGCGAAACTGCGCGACGGCCTCGCCGGACGCCCCTGTGCTCCACAGTGCGATCCCCAGATTGGTGCGCGCCTTGGCGTTCTCGCCGTCCATTTCCAGGGCCCTTTTCCACTCGGCCACGGCCTCCTCGTGCTTGCCGCCACGCTCCAGTTCTAGCGCACTGTCGAAAAGCCGGTAAAACTCCGCGGCGGGCACGTCGATGTGCAACAAGCCATCCTGAGGGATGTTCACAAACTCGGGAATATTTACCGCGCGATTGGCCGCCGTCGAATTATCGAGCAGAACGGCCGGGGTCGCATTGCCCTCCTCGTCCAGGTGCGTGAGAAACATCTGGGTGTACGGAGAACGGCTCTTGGAGGAGAAAACCAGCCACCGGCCGTTGGGCGAGAAGCTGTGCCAGGAGTTCATGCGCGTGGTGTTCGACCCCAGCCGCCGCGCTTCCCCGCCCTCGGCCGGCACGATGTACAACTCGCTATCCGGGCGCATCAACTGCCCGTTGCGGCACTTCACGAACACGATCCAGCGGCCGTCCGGCGAGATCTTGGGGAAGGTGTTGCTCATGCCGTTCGCCGAGGCCCCCGGAATAGGCTCCGGGCGGCCTCCCGCGCCGCCGTTGAAAGGAACCCGGTAGAGATCGTACTGGATGGGAACTTCGTTGGGGTCGCCGGCGTACTCCGCCAGCTTGCGCCCTGGCGGATAGGGGTCGCGCGCCTCCGCGCGAGCGAATACCAGGTACTTGCCGTCAGGGCTCCAGACGCCGTCCACGTGCACGTAGCGCGGATCGTCGGCCCCCGGAAGGGCCTTCATCTCGCGGGTGGTGCGGTCGTAGAGGGCCAGGATGCCGCGCGTGGGATAGAACACCTGCAGGAAGCGGTAGTCCTTGAAATTGGCGACGTAGAGTTCCTCGTTGAGTGTGGTGACGGCGTAGCGGCCGTCGGGCGAGACCTGCGAAAGGAACCCGATGGTATGGCTGCCCGGCGGCTTGTTGGGGTAGGCGTTCCAGGTGATGATGTCCTCGTTGCGGATGGTCATGCGCGGGCTTACGGCGGCGATGGCGTAAGTTCCCTTGTCGTTTTCGGGCCCGTCCACATCCATCCCCAGCGTTTTGCCGTCGCGGGAGAACGAATGGCAGTTGGTGCAGGTGTGCAGGCCCTCCAACACCAGGCGGCTCTTGGGCTCATTCACGTAGCGAAGGCGCCAGGCGATCAGCGGAATGGCCGCCGTGGCCAGCGGCTTGATGACGCCCTTTTCGACTTCCGAAGGCATCAGCGGCACGTCGCGGTAAAAGATGGGAGCGCCCACCGGGTCCTTGGAAGTCCGGATGGTCACAGCGCCGTACGACACCGGGTCGGCCTGGGTTGCGGACCCGCCGGCGATGCTGACGACCGCATCGCGTTCCACCGAACGCTTCTTGACCAGCGCCCAGGTATCGGCATCGGGCGTCCAGGAGTGAGCGGCGGCTATCTCGGCCGGGAATTCCGGGGGCCGGTTGGTATCGGAGACGGCGCGCGGGTCGATTTCCCCGATGCGCGGGGGCGCGCCGGCCGACTGCACACGTATTCCGGGGCTGCCATCGTGGAATTCGACGTCGATGGTCCACGCGGTGGCGCGCGGGTCGGGATCCCTCCACAGGAACGTGGGCGCCGTGATCTCCGGTGGGAAAACCGACCCTGGCAGCGGATAGTGGATGGTGATGAGGCTGGCAATACCGGCCACAGCCGGTTGCGGAGACATCAGCCGGCCGGCTAGAACCGCCGCGCAAGCCGCGCCGGCGCCGATCAAAAGCGTACGAATCCCCCGAGGCATTTGTAGTAGATTCTATCGCGCTTTCCAGGATACGGGTAAGGCGATATGTATCGGACATCTCGGACGCCGGCCGCGCGCCTCTCCTCGCGTCTACTTGACCTGAAAGGATTCGATGTACTTCGTCAGGTTCCGAATTCGAAGGTTGACCGCAGCGGCGCCGGCGCCGTCCATTTGTCGAAAAACAGAGCCCCAGGTGGGCATGTCCTTAGACCCATGTGCGGTTACGCGGAGGTCCCCGCCGATCGCGGCGAAAACCTTCAGCTCGGGGAATTTCCCCGCATTCCCCGCCGCGAGACCGGTCAGGTCCGAGGGCCGGGATTTCAAAGCCGCGCTGGCCGGTCCATCTCCTTTGCCGTCGGCGCCGTGGCATGCGGCGCAGTAGGCACGGTACATTTCCTTGCCGGAAGAAACCGAGGTTCGCCCGGCCGGCGCCTTCTGGATAACGGGCCGGCTTTCATTCTGCGCGCACAGCGCCGCCATCGCCAACGTGGACAACATCAGTGTTCGCAGCATCGCCGTGTTCTCCATTCAGAACTCCATCCGCATTTGGAACGCAATCATGCGCGGAGAGTTATCGCCGCCAAGACCGACGCCGAGCAACCCCGTGGGCGGGGACGTGGTGGAGGTTATAGCGCCGAAACCGACCTCGGTTTCCGGCTTTCCGGGTATGCCGGCGATTACGGACGGCAGCGCGAAATTCGGGTGGTTCAAGACGTTGAAGAACTGTCCGTCGAGACGCAGGGACACGCGATCGCCCATCCGGAACTGCTTTGTAACGTAGAGATCGGACCAGAAGAAGCCTGGGCCGCGAAGCGAGTTTCGGCCCAGATCGCCGAACTGGCATGTCGCGGGTGAGTCGCCGCCGGCGCAGGCCCCCGTGCTCGGATCGACGGTCGAAACAAACGCATCCGGATTGAGCCACTGAACGGCGCCGGCTTCGGTCACCCCCGGAATCGGATCGTGCTGGTATTGAGGCACACCTGCGAGGACAGTGGCGAACTGCGGGCCGCCGCCCTGGACGATGCCATTGCCATTGGCCGAATACGGCGCGCTCTGAACCGAGAAGGGGACGCCGGTATGATAGAAAAACGTACCGGACAACTGCCAGCCGTTCACAAACTTACCCAGTAATGCGTTGCGCACATGCAACGGTAACTGGTACACATAGTTCGCATTGAAATTGTGACGGATGTCGTAGTCGCAATCGCCGTATTGGCGGCTTAACAGGCCGGGCAACGGGGAAATGATCCCCAGCGACGAAAAAGACAGGAAACCGCCGTTTGACACCGTGTCCAGGCAGTGACTCCACGTGTAGTTCGCGCGCACTTGTAATCCGTGGCCGATGCGCTTCTCCGCCGTCAACTGAAGGCCGGTGTAATGACTGTTGGCCCCGGTAGCGAATTGCGTCACCGCCGCGAAACGCGGGTCGGTGGGCGCGTCGTACGGGAACGGGCTGAAGCAGCCGTTGCAGACAGTCTGGTACCCGTTAACCTGGGTTGAGTAAGGCTGGTTTATCGCGCGGGTACCGACATACTGAGCGCGCAGACTCCCGGTATTACCCAGTTGCCGCTCGACGCCGAAACTCCATTGCAGGAAATAGGGCGCGCGCAGTTGGCCGTCGGGAATGGCGGCCAGGGCGACCGGGGGAAGACATGTCTTCGGGTTGGCCGACGCGGAAGCGCAGGAGAGAGCCCCCTGCTGAAAGCCGCTGAGAAACGCCTGATTGGCGGCGACAGTCGCATCCACGGCGCTGTTCGGCGCGCCGGGCGCAATCGCCAGACCGCCCGCCTGGCCCAGAAGGCCGCCCTGAAAGGTGTTGATGTACGGCGGATTGGAGGCGATCAGATCGACCATGCTGCCGGGCAGAAGATCGCTGAATACGCCGAATCCGGTGCGTAACACCATTTTGGGCGCGAACTGCCAGGCAATCGCGGTACGAGGCTGCCATAGCAGGAGCGGGGTCGACGCAAACAGCTTGTCCCGTCCCGTGACGATCGCCTGGTTGAGGGGTTGATCCGGATCGTGGCTCGACGCGTCGAAAGAGCCGGGCAGGCTGGCGATCAGACTGTGCGCGCTCATCGGATTGGTGTTAGTGGCCGTGCGCACGCCCCATGTCCAGGTCAGGTTCGAGCGGAGCTTCACGGTATCCTGGCCGAAGAAATCCACGTTGAGGAAGTTGAATGGCTGCGAGGCGGCGGTGGGAAAGGACTTGGTTGCGGTGGACGCCACGCCGTAAATGAATTGCGCCAGCGTCGTATAGGTGACGAGCGGCGTGCCGTACGTGCCGAAGTCGTAGTCGTTGAGCCGGAGGCGGCGCGAACTGACGCCAAACTTGAATTGATGGCGGCCCACGGTCCACGCCAGGTCGTCATTGACCTGGAACCGCGTGGCGCGGCGCCCCTGTACCCAGTTGTAGTCCAAGCCTCCAATCGGCGTGAACGGCGCGCTCGACCCGACGCCCTGAAGGACGATTGGAAAAGCCGCCAGGGTCTTGCTCGCATCCACCGGGCCAAACAGGCTCTCGTACCACGAGAATGCCGGGTTGAAGTAGTTCACCAGGTTCTGGCTGAAGATGTGCGTGTATCCCGCCGCGAACGAATACAGAGGCTGCGGCGAGATAGCGTCGAACACAGGATTGATCGGGTCCGTATACGCCGCCTGGACTCCCGTGTCGGACTGGAAGCGGTACCAGGCCATGTTATTCACGTCGATGTTGTGATCCATCCGGGCCGTGACGACTTGCTCGTGATCGTAACTCGACTGGGAAGTCGTCCGCCGGTTCGCACAACCGTTTCCATTCGGCGGCATGCCGGCCGAGAAACCGCCATTGGCGTTCAATGGGCACCCAAGCACAGGCAGCGGAATTCCGGAGGTGTTCGAATAGAGCGAGAACATCTTCTGGTAGAACGGCGCCAACTCCGGCGCGGCGGGATAACTCGATCCCGAAACCGGGTCGGTTCCACCCTTGGGCAATTGCTGCAACACATAGCTTTGAAACGCCGCCGAAGGGACCGTCACCGTGTTGACGATGGGCAGGGCGATCCGCATCTGCTCGAAGTCGCCGAAGAAGAACAGCTTGTCATGGACGATCGGACCGCCCAGACTGCCCCCAAAGTGGTTTACGTTCGAGCGCGGTTTGCGCCCGCCGGGAGTCGCGTTTGTGAAGTAATCCGCCGCGTTCAGCCTCGATCCGTTCCACAGCTCATAGAGGTTGCCGTGGAACGTATTCGTCCCGCTCTTGGTGACGTAATTGATCTGCGAAGCCCCGTAGCGGCCCTGGTCGACCCCATAGGAGGTGGTGTTGACCGTAACTTCCTCGATCGAGTTGAGGCCCAGAACGAGGTTGGTGGATAGCCCGCTGTTCAGGTTGGTCAGCGGATCGTTGGTTTCGAGGCCGTCCACTATGTAGGCGTTGGAGAGGGCGGGCAATCCATTGAACTGTACGTTTCCGTACCCATTCGAGCCGCCGACGAAATCGTTAGACGAGCCGGCCGTGTTGATCAGCGCTCCGGGGGCGAACTGGGCAGGATAAGTGAGATCGCCACCCGGGTTCGGAAGGTCCTCGATGCTGCGCCCGGTGAGGGTGGTTGTGGTATTCGGATTCTCCACATTGATCAGCGGCGCCTCACTTCCCACGGTGATGTCCTGCCTGGCGGCGGCAAGTTGCAGGGTGAAATTCACGGTACGGGTCTCGCCGAGGCCCGCGGGAACCGACTCGTTTACCTGATCGTCGAAACCCGATGCCTGGACGCGCACCGAATAGGGGCCGGGACGTAATTGCGGGAATGCGAAACGCCCCGCCTCGTCCGTCTGGAGCTGGCGCTTGAGCCCGGTCTCCCGGTGGGTGATCGTCACCGTGGCCTTGGCTACGCCGCCTCCGCTCGCATCCGAAACCTGGCCCGTGATGGCGCTCGTGGTTTCCCCTTGAGCCCACAATCGGATGGGGCCCCCAGTAACGGCCAGAGCCATCGAGAGAATGCTGACAAGCCCTAGGACTGCTGTCGAGTGTCTCATGTTCTAACCCGGCCTTGCCTACATGTAAGATGCTACACCCCAATCGGGTCCGAATCACCGGGTAATGCTCCGGCGACGCGACGGCCAGGGTGTCGAACGTCAAGGCCGTCGCCCCCCGCTCGGGACGGCGTTTCCCGCTCACCAACGAAAACAGGCCGGCTGTCGCCACTTCCGGTCCGCCCGTGGTTCTTCATTCGTCGCCGGCGGGATAATCGCGATGTTGCCGGGTAGTGTGTTGTAGCGCACAACTGTTGCCGCAATATACCATACCAGGGTATTGTATATTGAAACCTGGAGGGTTTACGGCTCACACAACCCGCGACAAGAAGAAACTTCTGTCCCGCGTTCGTCGTCTTCGGGGCCAGATTGCAGCGGTCGAGCGGGCGCTCGACGAGGAGCGCCCGTGCGCCGATGTTTTGCAAATCGTCGCCGCGTGCCGTGGGGCGATCGACGGGTTGCTGGCCGAACTCATCGAGGGGCATATCCGCTACCACGTTATCGAGTCCGACGGCGGCCGGAGACCGGATCGGACCCAGGCCGCGGAGGAGTTGATCGGCGTGCTGAGGACCTATCTGCATTGACGGGCTTTTAAGGGGGGCTGGGACCATGGGAGAAACCGGCGTAGCGCGACCGCGTTCCGAGTGTGATCGTCCGTCGCCTGACGGAGATAGTGTCTGCGGCGTTCGCGAATCCGAGAGTCCGGCGCCGGAGCACCCGGCGGTCGAGCTGACCGATCTCGTTCGCATTACCCTCGTCGCGGCGGCGGCGGCGGCGGTGTGGTTTCGGGTCTGGGAGCCGTATCCGCGGCTCAGCGTCATCGGGCTAGGCGGTACCTTGATCGGCGGCTACCCTATCTTCAGGGAAGCGCTTCATAGCGTCACCGAGCGCAGGATGACCATGGAGCTCTCCATGTGGTTGGCGCTTACGGCGGCGCTTGTCATTCGCGAGTTCTTCACGGCTTTGGTCATTACGCTTTTTGTCCTGGTCGCCGAGGTGATCGAGGGCATGACGGTAAGTCGGGGACGCCAGGCCATTCGGGACTTACTGAGCTATCTGCCGCGCACCGCCTTGATCCGGCGCCCGGAGGGAACCTGTGAGCAGCCGGTCTCCGAGATCCACCCCGGCGACACGGTGCTGGTCAATCCAGGGACCCGGTTGCCGGTGGACGGCGTGGTTGTCGGCGGGCACTCTTTTGTCGACCAATCCACTATCACGGGCGAATCGAGCGTGGTGGAAAAGGCATCCGGCGCCGTGGTCTACGCCGGCACTGTGAATCAGACCGGCGCCCTGGAAGTCCGCGCGGAGCGCCTTGGCCGGGACACTACGTTCGGCAAAATCGTCGAGGCGGTCGAAAAAGCGGAGCGCTCGCGGGCGCCGGTTCAGAAGATCGCCGACCGTCTTGCGGGGTACCTGGTCTACTTCGCTCTGTCCGCCGCGGGGCTGACGCTTCTGCTCACGCATAACGTGCGTTCCACCATTTCCGTCGTGATTGTGGCCGGGGCCTGCGGAATCGCGGCGGGCACGCCTCTCGCCATTCTGGGCGCCATCGGCCAGGCGGCTCGCCGCGGGATCATCGTCAAGGGCGGTCTGTACCTGGAAACCCTGGCCACCGTGGACACGGTAGTTTTGGACAAGACCGGCACGCTTACGTACGGGGTCCCAAAGGTGTGGGAAACCCTGCCGGCGGACGGCGTGACGCACAAGGCGCTTCTCGAAGCGGCCGCCATCGCGGAGATTCGCTCGGAACATCCGCTCGCGAAAGCGGTCCTTGCGCGGGCCAGGGATTTGGGCGCGTTCGTGAGGGAACCCGAGAGATTTGTCTACAAGCCCGGCCAGGGCGTGGTCGCAACCCTCGATGGCGAGGACATTGTTGCGGGCAACCGCGCATTCTTCCGGAAGCTCTCGCTCGATCATCCGCCGGCCGCGGCCCGCGACGCTTCGACTCCGGCCACCGAGATACTGGTGGCCCGAGACGGCCGCTATCTGGGCTCCATCCGCGTGGGCGACACTCTGCGACCCGAGGCGAGGCAAGCCGTCGAGGCGCTGCGATCCTTGCATATCGGGACGCTGCTGCTCACCGGAGACGCGCGGCCGGTCGCGGAGGCGACCGCTCGCGAACTGGGCGTCGACGACGTGGGCTTCGAGCTTCTTCCCGAGCAAAAGGCGCAACGAGTGAAGGCTCTGGCGTCCCAAGGGCGCCGGACCGCCATGGTCGGCGATGGAATCAACGACGCGCCGGCTATGGTCGAAGCCGCCGTGGGAGTGGCGATGGGGTCGGGGACCGATGTCGCCCGCGAAAGCGCCGATGTTGTTCTGCTCGGAAACGACTTGCTCAAGTTCGTACAGACCATTCAGATCGCGCGGCGCGCCCGCCAAATCATCATGCAGAACTTCGCCGGCACGCTCATCGTGGATGCGATCGGTATTGCGCTTGCCGCCTTCGGCTTCCTCAGCCCAATGCTGGCGGCCTTCATCCATGTATCCTCTGAACTGTCATTTGTCGGCAACTCCGCGCGGCTGATGGCCGGCGGCCGTACCGGCGCAACAAGGTAGGAACGGATCTCGGAAGAACCGTTTGATGTCTCCAGGCTCGGCGCCGAGCGCCGCGGCGTCAGTCAGACAGTATGAGGGTTCTGTGCCGCGGTCGGAGACATAGCACGAGTTCAGCACGCCTTCCGCCCACACCAGTCGACCTCTGTTGAATTTCATCGCGCCGCCGGCTGCAATACGGACATCGATCATCTCCTCGGAAACCCGAGGCGGTGAAAACGGTAGCGAGCCGGCATCGGGCACGAGGATAAAGTTGGAAACACTGGTTCCATCGGCGACCGGCTGCCGGCCGTCTATCATATAGCCCAGCACCCGAACCCGGCAGTCACAGGGTTTTCCCGTCAGCCCCGACCAGCCAAGGATCGGTGGATTGCGAGACTGAATGTCCGTTCGCACGACAAGGTCGTACAGATCGGGCCGCATGGTGAGGCTGTCGACGGCAAACATGCCCAGGATTGGTACGGCCAGACCCGCGGCGATGATAGCCAAAACGCGCAGTTCCCTACTCGTGCTTCGGGACTTTCTTCGGCTCGAAACTCGACTGCGCACCACAGGTCAGTCTAGTTCCAACCGCGTGCCCGCCCGCCGACTATTTAGCCGGCGGGCGGGCGGGCGGGGCGAGCGGCCGGTAGCGCCACGCAGGCGGATCGACGCCGGGCGCGGAAACCTGTATACGATGCGCCTACGCCGCCCGGCGCTCTAGAAGTGGAAGCCGATTGTCGCCGTCAGCGCGCGCGGGGTTACGTAATGCGTCCCGCTGAAGGTCGAAAGGAAGTTGTAGAGCGCGTACCTATTGGTCAGGTTGACGGCCGACAGGCGAAGGCTCCACTTGCGTTTCTCGCCGTGGAAGAGGTTGTCGTCTCCCAGAGCCAGGTCGAACAGGCTGCGCGGCGCGATGCGAGGGGGGTTGTGATCGTCGTTCTCGGTTCCGGCGGCTGGAATCTTTACCAGGCTGGAGCCGTACTGCGCCGCGGGGCACATCCCGGTCGGGCTGATCCCGGTGGTGGGAGTGGCAAATACGGCGCCGCAATAGAGTCCCGCCTGGAACTGTTGATCGGGCGACAGGCCGGAAACGTCCACGATGCTGTCCGTCCCGTTGGGTCCATTCGCGCAATTGCCTCCCGCGCACGGCACGGGACCCGCCACCAGCCCGCTGTCATAGCGCCAGTTGAAGCTCAGCCACGGTCCTTTCTTCCATGGCTGGTATTGCAGGTGGGTGGTCTCGTTGAAGACCTCGTCGTGGTCGATGCGGAATACCTGGGCCCCGCCCGGCGTGGCCCCGATCCCGCTAACCTGAGGGGTGAAGAAACGCGCCGCCACGTGGGACATTACGATATACGCCGAGAGACCGTGGAAGCTCGGCATGCTGCCGCGGATGGCAAACCCGGGGATCTTGGAGTTGTTCCACTCGATGGGGAAGGTGATCGGCGTGTTGCCCAGCACGCTGAAGTCGTACGCCTGATGCGTGTACTTCCAGATGTACTCGCCATCCACCACGAAGAACCGTCCGAAGGCCTGCTCCAGGCCGGCGTGGAACTCGTTGCGCCAGCCCGGGCTCAGGGGGGCATTCGATACGCACGGACTGATCGTACTCGCCATAAGCGCGCTGATCACGGCGTCATTGCATCCCAGGCTCGAAAGAACCAGGTTCTCGTTGAACGGCGTTTCGAGCGAACGGGCATAGGAAATTCGCAACACCGTGTTGGTGGCCTTGAGGTTGTAAGCGATGCCGAGCCTTGGCTCTATCTGGTTGGCGGAGGTGATGCCGTTGTAAACATCGCCGCGCAGGCCGAGATTAAAACTCCACGGTCCCTTGGTGATGGTGTCTTGGACATACAGGGCCAGCTCCCGGATGTTGGCGTGGCCATAGAAGTTGTAAGGCGCGCTGGTGGAATTGGGGCAGCCGCCGGAGGCGGGCAGCGTGCCCGTTCGCGTCAGGTCGTAGCAGCCCAGCAGCGGCACAAAGCCGGGATTCTGCTGAAGCATCCCGCCGCATCCCGCCGGATTCGTCAGCGACGCTCCCGTGAAAGGACTTCCATCCGGATTCAGGCACGGAGCATTGAGGGTTGGATCGACGATCCCGATGGCGTCGTTCTCGGTGATAATCGTGTCCATGTAGTTGACTCCGATCTTCAGGTTGTGCGCGCCCGCGACGTACGCCAAGTTCGCGCGCATCCCGAGATTGGTCAGCCTGCGGCTCTGGCCCACCGTCTGGAGCTGGAGATCGGGCGTCAGGTCGGCGAACGGGTCGCGGCTGGGATAGTAGTTATATTGATCCTGCCGCACGAATCCGCCGAATGTGAATACGGTGTGGGCGCCGGTCAAACGCGTCCAGGTGGGCGCCAGGTTGAGCGTCCTGATCTTGGAACGCTGATCCTGGGAGCCGACCATCTGACCGTTGGGGCCGATGCCGCCGTTGTCGACGACTAGCCCGTTCCAGGCGGTGGCGGTCTGGGCGTCATACGAGTTCGGCGTCTGGAACCAGGACCGCGTGAATCCCGCGTTCAGGTTGATTGTGTCGGTCTTGGAAGGCTGGAAGTCGACGCGGTCGAATACATTCTGCTCGTTGCCGTGATCGTGCATGACGGCGAATTCCGGCCCATCCAGAAACCGGCCGGTGTTCATGCCGTTGGCCGAAATGAAGTTGCCCCACTTCTTGCCGCCGTCCAGAAAATCGAATCCCCCATTGGCAGTGCCGAAAGACCCGTAGGAAGTGGTGATATCGCCGTGCGGCGCCGTCGCGCCCAGACCGGAACGCGTGGTTACCGCGATGACGACGCTGGTTTTGTCGCCATATTCGGCGGGCGGCGCACCCTCGATCACTTCCATGGATTCGACCGCGTCCAGCGGAATCTGGTTCGAGAAAACCTTGCTTTGCTGATCGGTGATCGGCTGGCCATCCAGGGAAAACGAGTTGGAAGCGTGATCGCCCAGCCCGTGGAAAAGCCCGTTGGAATCGGCCGCGATTCCGGGCGTGGACAGCGTCACCAGCGAGCTGAGCGACGAGGATTGGCTCTCCAGGGGGAGCTTGTCGAACAATCCGCGGTCGATATCGGTGTGCGTGGTGGACACCGTTTCGAGCATGTCCCCGACCGCCTCCACATTCACCGTGAAAACCTCCGCCCCGATTTGCAGGCTGGCCTTCACGTCGAGAGGCACCGATGCTCTCACCGCGACATCCTGGGTATTCACCTGGAACCCGGGCGCGGAGACCGTCAGATGATAGTTGTTGAAGGGAAGGTTGTCGAACTCGAACCTTCCCTGGCCGTCGGCGACCATTTTCTGATCGTAGTGCGAAACGGAGTTCGAGATCTCGACTGACGCGCCCACCACGGCCGCGCCCGAGGGGTCCAGGACAGCGCCATGGACCGTTCCTGAATTGCCGCTGGTGGATTGCGCGGCGCCCAGCATCCCGGCGAAGCAAACGCACATCACAGACGCAATCTTCATCATTTCTCGATTGTGCGAGACCTCGTTGGTTGAGGCCTATGACAATCCGGCAGGCGGCCCATATTCGCCGCGAGTGAACTGGATCAGTCAATGAGCGGACCGAACGCGCCCCCGCGCACGGGCTCGGCCTGGCTCAGCCGGCAGACTCTGTTCGCCGGCCCCGCCGCTCACCGGAGAAAACCGCCCGGCCTTCCCTCTTTTTGCTCCGCCCGTAGGTTTTTCTTGGTCGGCGGCGGGATACTGGGGTATACGGAAGACGATGAGTGCGCCCCTGATCAAGAGCCTGATTGTGGACGACGAGCCCATCGCGCGGCAGGTTCTTCGCGAGGAGCTCGATCAGATCCACGATGTGGAAATCGTGGGCGAAGCCGAGCACGGGGAGGAAGCGCTACGCATGATAGCGGGTCTCCAGCCCGATGTCGTCTTCCTCGACCTCCAGATGCCGGGCATGAGCGGCTTCGAAGTGATCCGGAAACTGGAGGGCGGCAAGCTCCCCATCGTCTTGATTGTGACCGCTTACGACCAGCATGCCATCCAGGCCTTCGAAGCGGGCGCCGTGGACTACCTTTTGAAGCCCGTCACCGAGGTTCGCCTCCGCAAGGCGCTCGACCGGGTGCGGCGCCTGTATGGGAAACGCCTGGAGATCGCGGAAAGCCTGGCCCAAATGGCCGCTACCCCTCACGAACCGCAGGCCGCGGCCCGGACGCGGAGGATCGTCGGATCTAAGGGCGAGGAGTACTTTCTGCTGGATCTCGATGAGGTGCTGGCGTTTCAGGCGGACGGCGAACTGGTGTGGATCGTCACCGGGCGGCAGCGTTTCCTGGCGACTCAGCCGCTCCGTGCGCTCGAGGAGCGCCTGAAAGACCAGCACTTTCGCCGTGTGCACAGGAACGCCATGGTGAATCTCAATCACGTGCGCAAGATGAGCTCCTTGAGCAGCCAACGCTGGCTTTTGACGCTCGACAATGGCCTGGAGCTGGTGGTGAGCAAACGGCAGGCGCACGCCGTCCGCGAAATGCTGCGATGGTAGGCCGCACCCGCGCCACGCCCGTAGGACAATAGGGAAGTCCGGCGCCGCCGTGAGCGGAGTTTCCGACGATGAATTCGGCTGCCACAGAGAGTTTCGCCGTGTTGGGCCATGGTTCTTCACTGCTGAACATGGCCGGCCACTGCGCGGGC
Source organism: Bryobacteraceae bacterium (assembly GCA_049520795.1). Taxonomy (GTDB): domain Bacteria; phylum Acidobacteriota; class Terriglobia; order Bryobacterales; family Bryobacteraceae; genus BOG-224. Next base: position 22,860 of record JBEKPK010000002.1, on the reverse strand, counting down.
GCTCTTATCTTCGGCATCTTTCTGGTTCTGCTGGCTCGGGATCGGGCCGGCTCCCGGCTGCGCGGCAGCGGCCTCACTTTCGCGGCCGTGGGACTGGCTTTTGCCTGGAACCTGGGCGCGCTGTCGCTCATCGCCATGTCGCCCGGATGGCCGGGAGTCCGCTCCGTAGTCGAGTTCCTGAGCTTTAGCAGCCTCAGCCTGCTGGCGCCGGTGTTGCTGCATCTCTCTCTGAACCACCGCTGTCCGCTGGCCGTCGCCGGATATCTGGTGGGCGCGGTCGCGGTTGGTCTGCATCTGGTCGAGGCTCTCCTGCGCCGGCCGGAGTTTCACGTTTACGCACTTGGTTTGATGGCCGTCGGCCTTGGCGCCGTAATCCTGCTTTCAGCGGTTCATCTGGTCGCTTCCCGGACATCGGACCGGCAAGGCCTGGTCCGGCAGGTGCTTGGAACCGCGATGCTCTTTATCTTCATTGGCACCTATGTTCACCTTGGTCTGGGTCGAGAAGCGCATAACTGGTCGCACGAGCTGATTCTTCACCATGCCAGCGTGCCTCTGGCGCTGTTCATCATTCTCCATAATCATCGGTTCGTGCTGTTGGACGCGTTGATCCGGTTCTGCGCCAACGTCGTGCTGGCCGCGCTCTTCGCGTTTGCGGCCCTGAGGCTGATTCAGGCGGCCTCGAGCCCGTTGGCCGCCACCAACGCCATGACGAGTCTGGGCGTCCTGGGATTGGGACTCTGTCTTCTTTTGCTCCTGTTCGCTCTCGCGCGGGAGCGGCTCCAGAGGTTACTGACCCGCATCGTTTTCAGGCGCGGCGATCCGCTGGCGGTGGCTCAGGAACTCCGGTCGAAAGCGGCCATCCTCAAGGAGGAGCCTGCTTACCTTTCCTGGGCATTGGACTACATAGCCCGGTTCATGCACTCGGAGAGGATTCGGACGGCGTCCCAGGAACTGGCCGCGGGGTTGCAGGCATCCAACATCACGGGGCCCGCGCTATGCACGGATTTACCCACGCTGCGCAAACCCCTGGAAGATCTTGGCGTCGAAGTCATCGTTCCTGTGCGCTTTTCCGGCGCGGACGTGCTTTTTCTGCTGCTCGGGAGACGGCGCGGCGGACAGCCGTACCTGAGCGAAGACCTGAAGCACCTGGGCCAATTCGTGGCCATAGTGGTGGATCGCGTGCGCACGTTTCGCGAGTCCGAACTGCGCCGCCTCGCGGCCCATGCGGAATTGCGCGCTCTTCAGGCGCAGATCAATCCCCATTTTCTTTTCAACGCCCTGAACACCCTCTATGGCCTCGTTCCGCGGCAGGCTTCGGCGGCGCGCGAGATGGTGGTGAGTCTGGCGGACATTTTCCGGTACTTCCTCCGGAACGAGGAGACCACCATTCCGCTGGAGGAAGAACTGCGGATCGTCGAAGCGTACCTCCAGATTGAGACGCTTCGCCTCGGCCCCAGACTGCGCAAGGAGATCCGGGTGGATTCGGATGCCCTCCGGGTCCCCATCCCCATTCTGTCGATCCAGCCTCTTGTCGAGAACGCCGTGAAGCATGGCATTGCCTCCAAAACGGCGGGTGGATTAGTCCGCCTCGAGGCGCACGTCTCCGCCGGGGAATTGGACATCCTGGTGGAGGACACCGGCCAGGGCTTTCGGCCCGATGGTCCGGATACGAAACCAGGCGCCGGAGTCGGACTCCGGAACGTGGCGCGCCGCCTTAGACTGACCTATGGACCGGATGCGGATCTGCGGATTGAAAGCGGTCCCAACGGCACCGTGGTTCGCTTCACGGTTCCGGTGGCGCAAGGGGTCGCGGCGCCGCTCTGAGGCTGCCGATGTGGGGCGGGATTCCGCCTCCGCGGCTACTTCCCGGCCGAGGCGCCGCCGTACTCTTTCTTGGCCCTTTCCGTGACCGTCCACAGGTAGATGGTGCGCCAGCCGATCTCGACCTTCTTGTCGGGCTGCCATTCGCCCATGTCGAACTGGTGCGAAACGATGCGCGTTCCCACTTTGAGATCGGCGAGCAGCTTGGGGCGCAAACGCAGGTTGACCTCCGGCAGCAGGTAAAGGGTTACCACGGTGGCGTCGTGGATATCCGCGTCGAAGAGATTCTTCTCGATGAACCGGGTCTTGTCGGACACCCCGGCCTGGCGGGCGTTCTCCAGCGCTTCCTTGATGCGCTGGGGGTCGATGTCGATGCCGGTTCCGGTTCGGACCCCGAATTTCTGAACCGCCATGACTACGATGCGGCCGTCGCCGCAGCCGAGGTCGTACAGAACATCCCCGGCATGGACTTGGCCCAGCTTTAGCATGGCTTCCACCACTTCCACTGGAGTGGGCACATACGGGACGTCTCCCCGGAGAGGTTCCGGCTCCTGGCGGGACGAAATCTCCGCCGGCTGCACATAGTTCTTGTATGGGACGTGCACCGGGGGGGCCTCGGGCGCCTGGGCCGCCAGCGGCGCGGCCAGAATCAGGCTGCACAGCGCCTGTGCGATACAAAAGCCTCCACGGGGCAGGAAAAACGGGAACGTGCGGGTTCTCATGGTGGCGAGTGTACCACCGTCCCGAGTGGGACAGACCATCGTTTTTTGTGGGCTGTCCGACCGGAGAAGCATCCCGACGTCGACAGACGACAAAAATCGATCGTCTGTCCCACAAGGTCGTCCTCGGGATACCATACGGGTGGTAGAGCGATCCAGGTACGGGATCTCCCGCCGCCGGGAAGGAGCTTCTTCATCATGTCGTCTTCAAAACCAGTTATCAGCCGCCGCCGGATGTTCGAAAGAATGGCGGGCGCCGCAGCCCTCGGATCGGCGTTCCGGTTTGTGGAACAACCGGCCGGCGCGCAGCAACCCGCGGACCGGCCTGTCAACCGGTACTCGGCGCCCAGCCGGCTCCAGATCACGGACATGCGGGCCATCCGCATTGCGTCCAACTACGATTATCCGATTATCCGCATCGACACCAACCAGGGCGTTTACGGCCTGGGCGAAGCGCGCGACGCGGGCAACGAGGGTATGGCGCTCATCCTCAAGCCCCATATCGTGGGCAAGAATCCGCTCAATATCGCGGAAATTCTGGACAGCGTCCGGAACTTCGCCAACCAGCGCCGCATGGGCGGCGGGTACAGCGCCCTCGACATTGCCCTGCACGACATCTCGGGGAAAGTCTATGGCGTGCCTGCCTACCGGCTGGTGGGCTCCAAGTACCGGGACCGCATACGCATTTACTGCGACACCACCGAGACGGCGGATCCCAAGCTGTTCGCCGAGCGGCTCGTCCTGCGCAAGAAAAACGGCTTTACGTTCTTCAAGATGGACCTGGGCACGGACCTGGTGGCGCGACAACCGGGCGCGGTCAACACCCGCGGCGTGGCCACCGAGAAGGGCCTCAAGCTGCTCTGCGAATACCTGGCCACCGTGCGCGACGGCATCGGCTATGATGTGCCTCTGGCCGCCGACCACTTCGGCCCCCTGAACGTGAACGACTCCATTCGCTACGCGCGCGCCTTCGAGCCCTACGAGCTGGCGTGGATGGAAGACCCGCTGCAGGTCGGCACGCTCTCCACCGGCGACGCTCCCAAGAACTGGCGCTTCTACAAGGAGATCAAGGAAGCCACCACCACCGTCATCAACACCGGCGAGAGCCTGTTCGGGCTGGAAGAAGGCTTCCGGCCGCTCATCGAGAACCTCGCCGTGGACATGATCCACCCCGACCCGCTGACCGCCGGGGCCTTGATCGAGACCAAGCGCATCGCCGATTTCGCTTCCATGTACGGGATCCCCACGGCGGTACACTTCGCCGGTTCGCCGGTGGGCTGCATGGCCGGAGTGCATATGGCCGCCACCATCAAGGATTTCGTGGCCATGGAAAACCACGCCGTGGACATTCCCTGGTGGGGCGACCTGGTCACTGGCGTTCCCAAGCCTATTATCCAGAACGGCTACATACCCGTGCCGGAAACGCCGGGGCTGGGCGTGGAGCTGAACGAGGAGGCCTGCAAGGCGCACCTGCGCATTCAGGGCTGGTTCGAGCCCACGCCGCAGTTCGACAAGCCCATCGTCGACGAATATCGCATCGGTGGCCCCTACCCGCACCTCGACGACAATGGAAAGCCGGTGGTGAGCCGATAGCCTAACCTGCATATCTCACACCCCGCTCTCCGATGTGGCGCGGACACTCCTGTCCGCGGTGTCGAGACTCGTCTCGACACGCGTTGCGCGTGTCCGACAAAATGCCGTAGCCAAGCGTCGGCATGAGTGCCGACGCGGCAGGCAGGAGTGCCCGCGCCACGTCATCACACCCGACCACCTGTGAGAGGATCGGGTTAGTGCTGTCCCGCCGGGGCGGCCGGCGCGGCCTTTTGGTCGCCGCCCGCTGCTCTGGCGTCCGCCGGCGGCGCCGCATCGGGATTGACCTGGTATTGCACGATGACCGAGACCCGGCGATTGGAGGCGTCTTCCGGGGCGGCCGGTTTTCGCAGGTTTTGGTCGGCAAAGCCGCGCACCTGCGCGACCTGACCGCGTTGCAGGCCTGACTGCTCCATAATCCGCCGCGCGGCGTTGGCGCGATCCGAGGAAAGCTCCCAGTTTCCGTAGCTGCCGCCCGCGGCGAAAGGCTTGGCGTCGGTGTGGCCTTCAATGGAGATGCGGTTGGGCAGTTTGCCCAATTCGACGGCCAGCGCGGCCAGAATATCCTTGGCGCCTTGGGTAGGGACAGCCGCGCCGCTCCCGAAGAACGTGCCTGCTTCGGATTCCATTAGCTCGATGCGCAACCCTTCCGACGTTATCGTCATTTCGATATGGTTCTTGAGCTTCTCGAAGTCGGCGGTTTTGCGGACCACGTTCTGGAGAGCGTCCTTCAACTGGTCCATGTTGTCCTTGTTGACCAGGAAGTTGTCGCCCGAGCCGGTCTGGCCGTTGCCGACCATTTTGGAGGTTCCGGTGGGATCCTTGAAATATCCCCCCACGGCCTCCTTGATTTCCTTGCTGCTGTTTAACAGCCAGAGCACGATGAACAGCGCCATCATGGCGGTGACAAAGTCAGCGTAGGCCACCTTCCACGCGCCGCCGTGGTGGGCGCCGTGGCCGCTCTGGCGTTTGATGACGAAGATAGGTTGACGGTCCGCCATGAACTTGCCCGATCAGGCCGCCTGCGCCTGCTCTTGCCCTTGCGGAACCCGGTTCCGAACCACCTTCTCCATTTCGATGAACGTGGGCCGGCTGTGCCGCGGTATGGTGCGCCTCCCCATCTCCACGGCCAGGATGGGAGGCAGCCCCTTGTTGAAGGCTGCTAAGGAGACGTGCAGCACGTGGTAATACTCGTGCTCCGTTTGGGCGGCCTTGGCCATGCTGGAGGATAGCGGCCCAACTAACCCGTAGCACAGCAGAATCCCCAGAAACGTGCCCACCAGGGCGGCGGCTACCTTGTGCCCAATCTCCTCCGGCGGTCCGCCCAACGCTCCCATGGTGAGCACCACGCCCAGAACCGCGGCCACGATGCCCAGTCCCGGCAGCGCGTCGGCCACCGTGGTCAATGCTGCAATCGGCACGGACTCCTCATGTTGGTTGACTTCGTTTTCGCGCTCCAGCATCTGGTCGAAGTCGAACGGCTCGACGCCCCCCAGCATCATCGTCCGGAAGCTGTCGCACACAAACGCAGCTATGTTCTGGTCTTTGATAATGGCGGCGTGCGGGGCGAATGTCTTGCCTTTGCCGGGGTCCTCGATTTCGGTTTCCAGGGCGGGCAGGCCGGAACGGCGCGCCAGATCGAACAAATCGTAGAGCATCTTGAGCGACTTGAGGAAAAACGATTTGTCGTATTTCGATCCGGTAAACGCCGCGCGGACGCCATTGAGAATGCGAGACAGAATGTGCGGCGGGTTGGCGATCAACAGCGTGCCCACGGCGGCTCCGCCGATGATCAACAGTTCGGCCGGCTGCACCAAAACCAGCAGGTTGCCCTTCTCCAACAGGTATCCGCCCACCACGGCGCAGAAGACTACCAGAATGCCGATTATCGCGAACATAGCGTTCCGTCCCCGCCCGAACTTTTTTCAAGCAATTGTCATTCCGTCCCCACCACGGCCGATCGAAGCCTCGAGCGCCTGCTCGCACCGGGCCAGCAAGGACTCCACCGTATCGTTGGCCACCGCCTCCGCCCCGCCCACCGCAATGGTGACGGACAGCCGGTCGCCCCACCACGAAAAAGCCGCCGCGCCCACCACCGGGCGCAGGGTCGCGCCGATCCGCGGAAGCGCCGCGGCCGGACACTTGTCCACGATCACCAGGAACCAGTTCCGCCTCCAGCGCCCCACTACGTCCACGCCGGGAAGGTTCTTGGACAGGGTGGCCGCGACCATGCGCAGGACTCTCTCCATTGCCTGCTCGCCGCGCCGCTCCCGAATGCCGTCGAGATCATCGATGGCTATCGCCAGGATGCCGAATGGAATGCCATCCTCAGCGAAATCATGGATGCACCTACGCAGGTAGGTTTCAGTCGAGGGGCCGTCGAGGACGCCCGTCAGGGGGTCCAGGTCTCCGTGCGCCGGCTTTCCCCCGGGATGCCACTGCGGCTCCGGCCGCGGCAGTCGCTCGTCGAAGCTTTCCGCCGCTCCGATAACGGACCCTTCCGCGTCTCTCACCGCTATCGACCGAACCCGCACCGGCACGCGCTGGCCGTCTTTGTGGCGCAAAAAAAGATCGGCTTCCCGCATGCGGCCGTCGCGCATGGTCTGTTGCAGGTGACAGGCGGAGCCGCACAACAGATTGTTATCCGCGTCGCAGTGCATCAGCAGGTTCTCGCTGCACGCGCGGCCGATGACCTCCTGCCGCAGGTAGCCCGAAATCCGCTCGGCCCATCCGTTCCAGAATCGGATCCGGCCGTCGAGGTTCACCCCGTAGACCCCGCTGGGCAAATCCTCCAGGATGGTTTTATACACCGATGTATCGAGTTCTCCCGGCATTAGTGGCTCTATAGAACCTTTATCGGCCGAGCCGCGCCGGATTAGAGGGACTTTCTTGCGGTGACAGCGCCGACGGCCTTGCCGTCGGCGTTTGGCAGGCGCTTCCGCCTGCCAGCAGGTCCTGTCATACCTTGGATTGTTAACGCCTCGGCCGCCGAGGCGTCATAATGGGGTGGTCAATCGAGAAACCAAAGGGAAGGGTATTCCAAAATGCGCAGACTGATGTTCTTGCTGGCCGTTCTGGCTCTGTCGGCTTTCGCCGCCGATATCACCGGAACCTGGAAAGGGACCATCGACACTCCGGGTGGCGCCTTCGACAACACGTTTATCCTTAAGGCCGACGGGGCGACGCTGACAGGCACGTTGCAAGGCGGACCGGGCGGCGAATTGAAGATCGAGGAAGGCAAGATCGACGGCGACAAGGTCTCCTTCGTGGTCAACATGGAATTCGGCAAGTTGAGCTACACGGGCGCGGTCAGCGGCGACGATCTGAAGTTGAAGGTGACGTTCGGCGGCGGCGACATGCCACCCATGGAAATCAACTGCAAACGGGCGAAGTAGCCGCGCATCCGCGCGTGGCGCGCCGCGCGCGGGCCAGGAATGCCTGCCCTACGAAGGCGCGGTGCAGGGGCCGTGCATGCCCGGCCCGGTGCGCGACGGAAGGCCTTCCGGGCGCGGCGAAATCCAGGTTAGCGCCAGGGCCGCCGCTACCACCACGCCGCAACCTATGACGTTGTACCAGAGCCAGGAGATATCGGTCCACTTGGCGGTGGCGAGAATGGCCGCCTCTCCGGCCAACATGCCGCAGAACGCCGCCGTGCCGCGGACGCGGCGAAAGCCCAGGGCCAGCACGAAGCATCCCAGCAGGGAGCCGTAGAACAGCGACCCTACTTTATTCACCGCGACGATGAGCGGGCCGAGCTTTCCCGCCATGCCCGCGAACGCCACCGCGTACACTCCCCAGAACAGCGTGGCCAGGCGCGACGCCTGGAGATAGTGATGGTCGGGGGCGTCGCGGCGGATGTAGCGCCGGTAAATATCCATCACCGTCACGGTGGCGAGCGAATTGATTTCGCCCGAACTGGCGGACATGGTGGCGGCGAAGATCACGGCGATTACCAGGCCCACGATGCCCGCCGGCATGTAGCGCGTCACGAAAGAAAGGAAGATGTAGTTGGCGTCGGTGAAGCCCTTCTCGCCGCCCGAGCGCTCCACCATTTGAGCGGCGTCCTGCCGCACGGAGTCGAGGGCCTTCTGTGCGGCGCGGTACTCGGCGATGCGGTGCGCTTCCCCAAACCCGTCGCCGGCCTTATGCGCTTCCACCAATGCCAGCGCCGCGGTACGGCGGCTCTCGAATGCGCGTTCATACGCGGAGGCCACCGGGGCATAGGCGGCCGCCGTCTGGATCCGCTTGAGTTCGGTCTGCTGGAACAGCACCGGCGGCTGCTCGAACACATAGAACACGAACACCATGGCCCCTATGAACAGGATGAAGGCCTGCATGGGAACCTTCACCACGGCGTTGAACAGCAGGCTTAAGCGGCTTTGCGCCACGGAACGGCCGGTGAGGTAGCGCTGCACCTGGGACTGGTCGCATCCGAAATAGGAAAGGAACAGGAACGTGCCGCCCAGCAGGCCGCTCCAGATATTGAAGCGGTCCTGCCAGTTGAAATTGGTGGTGACGGCGTTGAGGCGCCCCGCTGCGCCGGCCAAATAGGCCGCGTCGCGGAAGGAAACCTGGTGCGGCAGCAGCGCCACCACGGTGACCAGCGCCACCACCAATCCCAGCATGATGACGCACATCTGCTGCACGTTTGACCAGGTGACGGCCTTGATGCCCCCGAGCACGGTGTAGGCGATCACAACCGCGCCCATCAGCGAGGTGGTAACGCGCTCCGGCCATCCCAGAATCACGCCCAGCACCAGCGCCGGAGCGTAGATGGTGAAACCCGCCGACAGGCCGCGCTGGCACAGAAAAATGAAGCTGGCCAGGGCGCGCGTCTTGCCGTCGAAGCGGTTCTCCAGGAACTCGTAAGCGGTATAGACCCTGGCGTGATGGAACAGCGGGACCACGGTGGCGCAGAGGATCACCATGGCGACGGGCAGCCCAAAGTAAAACTGCACGAAGCGCATGCCGTCCACGTAGGCCTGACCAGTGGTGGAGATGAAGGTGATGGCGCTGGCCTGGGTGGCCATGATGGAAAGCGCCATGGCATACCAGGGCATGGACTTGCCGGCAAGCAGGTAGCTGTCCACGGTATTGCTGCCCCGGCTTCGGTAGAGCCCATAGGCGACAATCGAGACCAGTGCGGCCACCAGCACCACCCAATCGAACGGTCTCATCGATAGGCTCGCGTGAAGACGTAGAACCCGAAGATAATCGCGCCCAGGTAAAGTAAGACCGCGATGTAGACGCGCTTCCAGGAGCCCAGAAAGGGCGGAGGCTCATCGGGAACGTCGCGAGGTTCCGGCATGAAGGGAGTGTAGCACGGGCGGTGGGACAGACCATCGTCCTTTGTGGTCTGTCGGACCCCGGCAAACCACGACGGAACTGCGCGACAGACGACAAAAACCGATCGTCTGTCCCACTTCGCACGGAGGCCCAGCCCCTGCAATGCGGCCTTAGTGGTAGCGATAGAGCTTTACTCTTTGAATGCTTCCGTTGGGGATTCCGTTGCCGCCAATGCGCGCGAATCCGCCCTGGCTGGTCTCGTCGCCGTTCAGCCTGCGTCCGAGAACCCACTGGCCGTTCACGAAGGTTCCTTCCTCGATGGAGAGGACGCCGGCGGTTGGATCTCCTGGCGTGTTGGGCGAGAACCTGACGGTGGCTTGCCCGCTGCCGGCTATGATGTACTCAGCCGGTCCCACGGAAATGATAATGACGCCTACAGGGGGCGGTCCCGGAGGCGCCGGCGCGGGCGGGGGAACCGGTACGGCAGGCGCGCCGGCAGCAGGCTTGGCGGGAGGCGGCTCCGGGGGACGCCGGCCGCGCGGATAGCTCACCTCCAGGATGTAATCGCCCAACGTGACTTTCTGCGACGGGTCGTCCGCGCTCACCACCACGCCGGCCATCTTGCCTGTACCCTGGTACTCGAGATACAGGGGGGCAAGCTGCTCGGCGATGGCGTAGCTCTTCGCCAACGGCAGGTTCGCCGGTTCCACCCCTGGCCCGGAAGCGGGCGGGTGGAAGAGTTCGTCGATGGCAAACGGAGCGAAACCCATGGCATCGTACTGCCCCATGGCGTAGAAGAGGTGGTATGCGCCGCGGGTGCTATCCGTCTCGGGGATGAACAGCGGGTTCTCCGTATCGTTGGCGCGATACCATTTGATCCATTCGGGTTGATTCGGGGAGTAAAGGTCCGGCCCGCGGACGTCGATGGAAGGCGCGCCCACTTTCCAGATGTTCCCCACTTCCGGCTCGGGGCCGCCGCTGGGAAAAGTACCGGGCCCCCTGCCCGGACCGCCCATGGAGCACCAGGTGTTCACGTACATGGGTATGGGGTATTCGGCCTTGCCCGCCGCGGCCACATGGCCAACATAACTCGCATAGTTCCAGGCCATGAAGATTTCATCGGTGTACTCGGACTGGCCGAAGACCTCCTCCCAGGTCCCGGAAGTCTTGGACCCGGCCGCTTCCCATGCCTTGGCGAGATCCGGGTGCAGCGTGTCTTTGTGGCTGGCGATATAGTCCAGCAGTTCCTTGGGCACGGGTCCCGCGAAAGCCTTGTTGGCCAAATCGTTCCTGTCCCGCGAGTCGCCCAGAACGCCGGTCTCGTTTTCCACCTGCATCATGACGACGGTGTGCTGGGTATCCACTTCCCTGATGTGCCGCATGAGGGCGGCAAAAGCGCGGCTATCAGCGTCGCGGGTGGCCGCGCCGAGGGTGGAAAGGGTCTCGATGCCCTTGCCGTTCTTGTCCTGGACGCGCGGGAACCGGTTCTGGTCGGTTTTCACCCACGCGGGAGGGTAGCTGGAGACGCCGTTTTTCCAGCTTCCGAACCACAGAAAAATCACTCGGAGATGGCTGGCTTGCGCGTTCCGGATGGCGCCGTCCACCAGGGTGAAATCGAACTGGCCCTCTTTGGGCTCCAGCAGTTCCCAATAGACAGCGGTCAGGACGGTGTTGATGTGCATGGCCGCAACCTTGGGCCAAATCGGCTTCAGGTACTCAAGACTCGATCCACTGGAGTTGCGCAGTTCGCCCGCCAGCATCAGAAAAGGCTTGCCGTCGACGATCAACCGGGTGGCCGCGCCCTGTTTCTGGAGATGGGGAATGCCGGTGTTTCGAGAGCAGGCTGACAGCGCAGCCAGCGAGAGTATGGCTATCAGGCCATAAACGCATCGCTTTTTCATAATTGCCTCCCAAACATATTGCCCCGGCAATTATACTCCATTTAGCCACAATTCCCGCTTTTGAGCTGCCGCACTTGAAACCAATGGCAGGGCGCCGGAGTCTAATGAAAAGTTACGCGATGTCCAGTCGTCTCGCGAAGCTGATGGCCGCCATTTGCCTGCTGCTCGCGGCGTGGGGCCTCACCCAGCTGCGCGAGAGCGAAGGTTTGGTGTGGGCACCTCCGGCCGGGAACCCCAGGCCGGCGCGGATTCTCCAGTTCTATGCCAGCGCGGGGGCGATTCTGCGCGGCGAAAAAGCGCTGATCTGCTACGGCGTCGAGAACGCCCGGTCCGTTCGCATTTCGCCGTGGATGGCCGGGGTGATACCTTCTCCCAATCGTTGCCTGGAAGTTTTTCCCGATCACACCACGCATTACACGATTTTGGCGGAAGGTTACGATGGCGGGGTGGTCGCGCGATCGTTGATTCTGCCCGTGGAAGCGGAGCCCGCGAGGCCGGCTCCGATTTTCGATTTCGCATTTTCCGCACGCGAAATGCACTATAATCTGGGCTTCCCATGGCGATCTCGACAACCGAGTCCGAAGACGTAGCCGGCATTCTGCGCCAGTTGGATAGAGATTTCATGGCGCGCGCCAAAGCCGGGAATGCGCAGGCCTGCGTGGAGGGCTTCTATGCTCCGGACGGCTGCGCGCTGCCGGCGCATCGCGAAATCATACGCGGCCACCGCGCCCTGGTCACCATGTGGAGAGGAACCATCGCGGCCGGGCTGAAGGATTTGGCGCTCGAGACCACCGAGATCGAGGTTCACGGCGAGATGGCGTATGGCATTGGCCGGTATCACATGACGGTCAATCCGCCGGGAGGCCCGCGCACCGAACAGGCGGGCAAGTACCTGGTGGTATACAAGAGACAGCCGGACGGGGCCTGGCGCGCCGTGGCGGACATGTTCAGCCCCAATAACTGACTGTCACGGTCTGTCGATAATAGAAGACTTAAGCGCCCGAGTGGGCGTACACTCGATTTATATGGCACTAAACGTCGATGCCGAATTCCTTTCCGCCGCACTTGCCGGCTACCAGCAAGCGCTCGAAGAAGTAGGGGCCAGAATCGCCGACCTCAAACAGAGGATCGGCGGGGCAGCGCCGGTGGCCGCCGCGCCCACGGCTGCGCCCGTCGCCAAGAAACGGCGGCTGAGCGCGGCAGGGCGCGCCCGAATCATAGCCGCCACGCGGAAACGATGGGCCGCGGTGCGCAAGGCCAAGGCTGAAGCGGCCGCGGCCGCGGTTGCGAAAAAGCCGGTGGCAAAGGCGGCAAAGGCGGCCGCCAAGCCGACCCCGGCGCCTGTGAAGCGGGTTGTCGCACGTACGCCGAAGGAGGTCAAGGCGGTGGCAGCCGCGGCTAAGGCGCCGAAGCCGGCAGCCCCCAAGAAGGCGGCCGCAAAGAAGCCGGCACGGAAGGCCAAGGCGGCGCCTGCGGCGGCGGCGCCCGCGCCCGAGCCAGCCGTTGCGAGCGCGCCTCAGCCGGCGGAATAATTGGACTTCGGAGAAATGCCGGCGGGGCAGGCCGGAGGCCCGCTACGGGCGCCCGCCTCTTCCAGCGTCCCGGACGACTACCCGCGTGCCCGGCGCCAGGCGTAACTGGCCCTCGGTCACCACCGTCTCGCCGGGTTCGAGTCCCTGTTCCACAACCATATCCCGGTCCACGCGCGCGCCCGTGACGACCGACCGGGATTCCACCGTGCGATCCGCTTTGACAACGTACACGAAAGACCCGTTCTGGCCGGTTTGAACCGCCTCGCTGGGGGCCACGATGGCGTTGCTCTGGGTGGTCAGCCGCAGCGTCACGCGGACGAACTCTCCCGGCCATAGCTGGTGATCGGCGTTGGGGAACGTGGCTTTCAGCTTGATGGTTCCGGTAGTCATGTCCACGGCGTTGTCCACAAACGTCAGCACTCCCGTCTCGGCGCTCTCCGGATCGTCATGCGGCTGCGCCCGAACCGGGAGTTTGCCCTCCGCCATGTAGCGCTTAATGGCCGGCAACTGGGCCTCGGGCACGGAAAAAGTCACGTAGATGGGCTCGACTTGATTGATGCTCATCAGGTCCACGGTGTTGGCCGTAACCACGTTGCCCAGCTTGACGTTGATGGCCCCCGTGCGCCCGTCTATGGGGGAGCGGATGCTGGTGTAATCGAGCTGGATGCGGGCGGTTTCAATGGCCGCCTGGCTGGCGCCGATGGCCGCCTCGGCGCTCTTGATGGCCGCGCTGTCGGAGGCCACAGCCTGGGTCTGCGCGTCGGCGGTGGCGCGGAGTTGCTCGTCCTGGTCCTTGGAGATGATGCCGCTCTTGAACAACTCGGAGTAACGCGCCGCCTGGGCCTCGGCATAGCGCGCCTGGGCAACGTCGCGCGCGAGGTTGGCTTTGGCCTGGCCCAGAGCGGCCTGGTCCCGGGCATTATTGGCCACCGCCTGGTTCACGGCGGCTTCGAAGGGGCGCGGGTCGATGGTGAACAACGGGTCGCCCTTCTTAACGTAATCGCCTTCGTGAAAATACACGCTGGTCAACAACCCGCCCACCTGCGCCTTCACCGCGATGGTGGCGTAGGCTTCCACGTTTCCGATTACCTGGACTTCCACCGGGACGCTCTTCCGCACCACCACGGACACCTGGACCGGAACGTCGCCGGCCCCGCCCTTCCGCCCGCCGCGCCCGCCAGACGGGCCGGATCCTGAACATCCGCACAGAAACAGGGCTAACAAGGCGACCAACGGCAGATTCCAGCAGAACCATCGGCATCCAGGGCGCCGGTCACGCCCATAGACCGTATCAATGGACATAAATCCTTTGTTCCGAATCACGCAACAAACCTGGTAGCTAGTGTTACGGCCGCTCTGGTTTTCCTACGGTTTGGGCAGTGGGGGAGGCAGATCGCGCGCCTCTACCGGATCGCAAAACCCCACCCGCCTGTGGGCGCCGTCACAGAACGGTTTGTCCGCCGACTGGCCGCACCGGCACAGCTTGATCACCGTACGGCCGGCCAGGCCGAATGGTCTGCCCGTGGGGTCGAGAATCTCGAAGTCACCCTCGACGCGAATGGATCCGTTGTTATTCACGGTGATCTTGGCTGGCATAACACCGGATGGTAGCACGGCGGACGGCGGGGTCAGGCCTTTGCAATTCACTCTGCACTTCGGCTACATCTGGGCGGATCGGCGGCGGGACGGATGATTGGCTTTTGTCGTCTGTTGGGAAGGGCCTTCGGCCCGCGGAATTTCATGAAAATCCGAGCAGCGGGCAGGCGGAACCGCCTGCCCCACAGGGCCTTAGCCTGCATTGGTGGGGCAGGCGGTTTCGCCTGCCCGCCGTGGGTTCAGGCGCCTTTTCGACCCTGTCTCCCGGCCCGAAAACATCGGCGCCCTCGAATTCGGTGAGGGTGGTGTCTGCGGGCGCGGCCATGGTGGATTAACGAGGCATGACAGACGGCCGAATGCAAGATCTCCGGTTTCCCGCAGCCTGCTAAACTTCTGCCGTTGAAGCCCGAACCACTGCTTCGCGCCGGTTACTGTGAGCTCTATAATTGCCGGAGTCGTCCCTGTCGGAACATTGAGAGAACGGGAGCCGAGGGGCCCACGGTCCGTGATCGATTTCAGTTTGCGCCGGGGTGCCATGGTTCATCTCATTGATCCTTTCTTGGGGGAGGAATTACCTCCTTGCCATTTCGAACCTGGCCGCGAGTGTATGTCGGCCTCACGTTCACCTCCGTTCCCGCAGCCTGGAAGTCATCCTCGTTCAGCTGAAGGAGGTGCGGGGCGCAACGCGGGTCGCCGGCGGATCTCAGGCTGAGGAATGTCGAGCGGCCGCCCGCCGTGTCCGGCCCAATTTCGGCCCGGTCCAGACTCCACGTAAGCGGGACTCCGCTGGGCACGTCGCGCCCACAGACTTCAACTTGGGTCAGGGGATGCCTAAATGCGGACGTCGCGCCCTTCTCATCGAGCGTGACTAGGACGATTCCGGGGCCACTTGCCGCGCGATCTTCAAGAAGGACCGCCCGGCTGTCGGCCGCCCAGTAAAGGCGGCGCCCTCCAAAATGCTGCTGGTCCTTCGGAAGGTTTATGTTGCTGCCGGGAAAATTCTCGTGACCCGGCGGAAAGATTAGCCGCCCCGGATCGGTGGAGTTCGCTCCCTCCCGGGTGTCGGCGCGGTTCCGCACGGGGCTCTCCGTGAGGTCATAAAGCAAATACTCTTCAGAACCCTCGGATCCGTGCAGCGGCCAGAACTTCACATAGACGATCCAACGCTCGTCTGGAGACATAGACGCCGGGTCAAAGTGGTCCACGACGGCGGCTTTGGCCACATCTACTATGGTGACGTCCGTGCCTCCGAAGTTCGCAAAGACCACCAGCCGACCGTCGGAAAGTGGGCAGACTTCGGAGATCTCGGCAATCCAGTATCCTGGCAGTGCGACAGCTGACGCGGAGTTCCCGCGGCCGATGCGTAGCACGACGTGTTCGTCGGATGGATCGATGGCAGCGGAGATATCCGGCAGGGGAGGGTTGACTTCCCCGGGAATTCCGCAGTACTCGGGGTGAGACTGAGCAATCTGCCCCCAAACCGGGCAGACCGCGCAGATCAGTATCAGAAAAGCTGGCCTCATGGTCACGTCAGTCGAAGCGCGAGGCTTGTGGGACAGACGGAAGCATGCGCCTCACGCGCCCTACTTCTTATTGGCGGGCGGCGGAGTCTTCGTTTTGTCGTCCACCACGCCTCCGTACTGGATGGTCGAGCGGCCCACAAATTTCTTATAATCCTGGTACTTCACGGTCATCCGGATGTGCACATTCTGACCGTCCTTGAAATGCAGCGTGTCGTCGGCGTGGGTATAGGTGGGAAACCAGTACTTGCCGTCGACCTGCTCGCGGTAGGTCTCGAACTTGGGGAACTGGTTGTCCGAGCTCTTCTTGATTGTGCCCACGCCCTTGCCGTAGGTCTTGACGATCTGCAAGTCGCGGTCGTCCACCCAAATCTCGCCTTCAAAATAGCGCTTGCCCAGTACCAGCTTCTTGGGCTTCACGGAGAAGGTGTAGCAGCCAATCTCGTCCACTTTCTCGCGGCCCAGGTAATCTACCTGGTAGTCGGGAATATCGGAGGTGGTGAGCACGAACGGCTGTACGTCGCGCAGGTCCTGCTGGTCCTCGGGAGTCAGAATGATCTGATGCAGGGTCGATACCGGCGCCCACATCACCTTCTCCCCGCGCTTGCCTTCGGGCGAGAAGATGATATCGTCCCTCTCGGTCCACATTTCGCCGGTGGGATTTCCCCCGGGATCGAGCACCTCCAACTTCACCGTCTGGGTATAGGTGTAGTTGTTGCGCGCCTCGCGGAACTCGGCCTCCTTGGCGGCGAACTTCGTGATGACTTCTTCCGAATTGACGTTGTCGGCTTTGGGGTCGGCGGCCCAAACCGGCAGGCAGATGGCCGCTAGAGCGGCGGAGAGAAGAATGGCGCGCATGGGTCCCTCGATGTAGCGTCCCGGCGATCCACGCCAGTTCGATGTTGCTGGCGCCCTGGCGCCCGGACCTGTAGGCAAGCTTACCCCACTGCGGCCGGTTCGCGCCACTCCCGCCCTTGGGAGGCCGCCACGCCGCGGTGCGTAACGTAACCGTTGCAGGTGTTGACCCCCTGGCGCAGGGCCGCGAGGGCCTTGCACGCCCCCTCCAGGCCCTTGTTGGCCAACTCCAGCAGGTACGGAAAGGTGGCGTTGGTGAGAGCCATGGTCGAGGTGTGTGGGACCGCCGCCGGCATGTTCGAAACGCAGTAGTGAACCACCCCGTCGACGACGAACGTAGGGTCGGTGTGGGTGGTGGCATGGGAGGTCTCAAAACACCCGCCCTGATCGATGGCCACATCCACCACCACCGCGCCGCGCTTCATGGAGGCGATCATTCCACGGCGCACCAGCTTGGGCGCCGATGCGCCTGGAATCAGGACCGAACCGATCACCAGGTCGGCGTTTCGAACGCTCTCGGCAATGGTGTGCGAATTGGAGGCCAAGGTGACCAGACGGCCGCCGAAGATGTCGTCCAACTCGCGCAGGCGGTTCAGGTCGCGGTCGATCACGATGACGTGGGCGCCCATGCCGGCGGCCATTTTCGCGGCATTGGTTCCCACCACCCCGCCGCCTAGGATCACCACGTTGGCGGGCGCCACGCCCGGCACGCCGCCCAGCAGAATCCCGCGGCCCCCGAGAGTCCGCTGCAGATACTGAGCTCCCACCTGGACGGCCATGCGTCCCGCGACCTCGCTCATAGGGGTGAGCAGGGGCAGCGAGCCGTCGCGCTCGCGAATGGTCTCATACGCTATGCCGCTCACGCGGGCGGCCAGCAGCTTTTCGGTGAGCTCCGGCAGGGGCGCCAGGTGCAGGTAGGTGAAGAGAATGAGACCCGGCCGGAAGAGAGAATACTCGGCGGGCTGCGGCTCTTTGACCTTGATAACCAGGTCCGCCTTGCCCCATACCGCGGCGGCGCCGTCGAGAATGGCCGCGCCGGCCTCGATATACTCGCGATCGGTGATGGAACTGCCCTCGCCGGAGTGCGTTTCGACCAGCACCTCATGCCCAGCGTCGCGCAGCGCATGGACGCCGCTGGGCACCAGGCCCACACGCGTCTCGTGATCCTTGATTTCCCTGGGAACGCCAATGATCATGGCCGCCCTCCGGCCCCAGGATAACACCACAGGCATGTGGGTAGCGCTGACGGTCTTGCCGTCGGCGTCGGAAGAGAAGATGGGTCGCGGGACACGGCGTGTGGAAGCCTAAAATGGATTCTTCATGCCCGTTCCTCTAATCGATTTCCGGAATGTCACGGTGCTCCGCGGCGCGCGGGTAGCGCTTGATGAAGTCACCCTCTCCATTGCGCGGGGGGAGCACGTGGCCATCTTGGGGCCCAATGGTTCCGGCAAATCGACGCTCATCAAGCTGATTTCGCGGGAGCTTTATCCACTGGTCAAGCCGGAACCCTGTTGGTTGCGCATCCTCGGCCGCGACCGGTGGAACCTGTTCGATCTGCGCAACCGCCTGGGGATTGTTTCCAACGACTGGATGGAGATGTGCACGCGCGCCTGCTCGGGCTTCGAGATCGTGCTCTCCGGGTTCTTCGGCAGCGTGGGAATCTGGCCTAACCACGCGGTCCAGCCGGAAATGGAGCGCAAGGCGCGGGAGGTGATGGAATTGCTCGAAATCTGGCATCTGGCCGAACGCCCCACCGACGAAATGTCTTCCGGCGAGGCGCGCCGGATTCTGATCGGCCGTGCGCTGGTGCACGATCCCCAGACTCTGATCCTCGACGAGCCCACATCCAGCCTGGATTTGCACGCCACCCACGAACTGCGCGGCGCGCTGCGCAAGCTGGCGCGCGGCGGGATCGGCATCATCATGGTCACCCATCATCTGCCGGACATCATCCCCGAAATACGGCGGGTGGTGACGATCCGCGCCGGCCGCGTTCATGGCGACGGGCCCAAGAGCCGGGTTCTCAATGAATCGGCATTGGGCAGCCTGTTCGGGACGCCGGTGGAGCTGTTGGAGCGCGGGGGATATTTCCACGTGCTGTAGAGGCAGCCACGCGGCGGAGCCAATTACGGTAAACTGAGATTATTCTAGGCGGACCTATTTGAATCGGTTAGTCCTTCCCGCCATACTGGCGATGGCCATTTCGGCCAGTGCGGCGCAAGCCGAACTGGGGCAGCTCGACGCCAGCCCCACCTTGTTCACGGTGATGGCCGCGCTGAGCGTGGCCGGTTACTCGGCCGATCTCGGCTCGCCGAACAACCACCCGTTGCGCGACCAGGTGCGCTCGGAGCTGCTGCGCCGCAACCTGCCGTGCCAGCAGGCGTTGCAGGATTTCTTCGAAGCCCACCGCAAGCGCGGCCGGGGATCGGACACCGCCGAACTGGCGCAGTACGTCTCCTTCGCGCTCAGCGTGAAAGGGCCGCCCGATTTCAGCTTCCCGCAGCGCGACGTCGAAATTCCCCCCGATGCGGTTCCGCTCAAGGGTTTCAGCTCCCTGCTCGCCCGTTTCTATAAGGAAGCCAACATACCGGAGTTGTGGCGGCGATCGCAACCGGCCATCGACCAGTACATCGCGCGCTACCACGACCCGGTCTCACAGGCCGTGTTGCAGGTGACCACCTATCTGCGGCAGATAGGCAACGGGTTTAACGCGGCCCGTTTCCAGATTTTCATCGAGCTGCTGGCCGCTCCCAATCAGATTCAGACGCGCAGCTACGGAACCAACTACTTCATCGTGGTATCGCCTTCCCCGGAGCCAAGGACCTTCGACATCCGCCACGGCTACCTGCATTTCCTGCTCGATCCTCTGTCGACGATGGAGAGAGACGTGCTCGATCGCAAGCGGCCCATCGCCGATCACGCGCTACGGGCGCAGGCGCTCGACGAGGTTTTCAAAGAGGACTTTCTGCTGTTGACCACCGAATCGCTGATCAAAGCGGTGGAAGCGCGCCTGGACAAGAAGCCCGAAGGCGTCCAGCAGGCTTTCCACCAGGGCTACATCCTGGCTCCCTTTTTCGCGGAACAGTTGCCGGACTTCGAGAAGGACGGCCGGGCGATGAACTTTTATTATCCCGACATGGTGAAGGCCATCGACCTATTCAAAGAAGACAAACGCCTGACCGATCTGGAGTTCGACAAAGAACCGCCCAAGCCCGCATTGGTGCCCGTGCCTGCGCCCGCGGCTCCGCCTCCGCTGGGCGGCGCGGCCAAGACGCTGGACGACGCCGAGCAGCTCTACCTGGCGCGCGACAAGGACAAGGGCAACCTCGAGAAGGCCAAGAAGCTGTATCTTCAAGCCCTGTTGGAAACCGGCGATCCGCCCATGCAAGCGGCGGCGTACTACGGGCTGGCGCGAATCGCGCTGCTGCAAAACGATCCCGATGGGGCCGAGCAGCTTTTCCACAAGGCCCTCGACTCGAAACCGGAGCCGCAGGTGAAGGCCTGGGTGCTCGTATATCTCGGGAGATTATCTCTGGCCGCCGCGGATAGCGACCAAGCGGGCGTGTATTTTCAGCAGTCGCTCCAGGTGGATGGCGCCTCGGATATGGCGCGCAAGGCCGCCACGGAAGGATTGCGGAACAGTTCCAAGAAGTGAGCGCAACATCGAAGGAGTTTATAGGAATGAAAAGAGTAATTCTCACCGGCATCCTGGCCATGGCCGCCGGTATCGCATGCCTGGCGGGGCAGGCGCCGGGCGGAAAGCCCCCGGCGGGACCGCAGGCTAAATCGCCGGCTGAATTGAAAGCCGTCCAGGCGCTGTTGGCGGCGCAGGACCCCGACTCGGTCATCAAGACGGCCGAGGATCTGCTCACCAAGTACGCCGACACGCAGTTCAAAGACGCCGCCCTGGCGATGGAAGCCGATGCGTACCGGTCCAAGGACGATCCCATCAAGGCGCAGGTATACGCGGATCAGGCCCTGACGGCGAACCCGGCCAATATCCAGGCGAATATGACCATGGCGGAGCTCCTCATCCAGTCCACGAATGCCCTGACGTTGGACAAGACAGAAAAGCTCGCCAAGGCGGAGAAGTGCCTCACCACGGCCCAGGATACGCTGAAGAACACCACAAAGCCCAAACAGCAGATGTCCGATATGGACTGGGACGAGTTCAAGAAGGATACTTCGGCGAGCATTCACAACGATCTCGGGATGCTCGCGAGCGTCCGCAAGAACTGGGATGTGGCCGCTACCGAGTTTAAAGCCGCCATCGCCGACGCCGACCAACCGGCCTTCGAGGCGCGGCTGGCCGCGACCTACCGACAGGCGGGCAAGAACGCCGAAGCTCTTGCGCTTTGCGACAAGTTACTCGCCGATCCGATGACGGGTCTTTCGCCACAGGCGGCCGGGCAGATCAAGAGCTACGTCACCAATCTGAAGACGTCCATCACCAGCGCGAAGGCGGCGGCGCCGGCGCCCGCGCCGCAGAAGTAGACCCTGGCCCGACATGCGCGCGGAGCCGGCATCCCTGGAGTCGCGCATCGGCTATCGGTTTTCCGATCCGGTGCTGCTGCGCCGCGCGCTCACTCACAGTTCACTGGCCAATGAAATCCGCGCCGTTCCCGGCTCGGCCCCGGCATCGAGCGACAATGAGCAACTGGAATTCCTGGGCGATTCGGTGCTTGGGTTTGTGGTGGCCGAGGCTTTGGTGCGCCGCTATCCCTCGTTCCGCGAAGGCGAACTGTCGCGTCTGAAGGCCCACCTGGTGAGTGCGGTGCACCTGCATGGCGTGGCGCGCCGCCTGGACCTGGGATCATACCTGGAATTGGGGCGCAGCGAGGAAATGAGCGGCGGCCGCGCCAAGAAAACGCTGCTGGTGGATGCGCTCGAGGCCGTGATCGCCGCCGTTTGCCTGGATGGCGGCATCGATGAGGTGCGCAGCTTCGTGACCAAGCACGTGCTGGACGCTCCCTTCTCGGGCGATGAAGACTCCGGCACGGATGTCCAGCCGGCCATCACCAACTTCAAGAGCGCCCTCCAGGAACTGGCCCAATCGCGCAAGCTGCCTCAGCCGCGCTACGCCATCGTGAGGGAGAAAGGTCCGGAGCATTCGAAGACGTTTACGGTGGAGGTGCGGGCCGGCCGGGAATGGACTGGCCAGGCCGAGGGCCACGAAAAAAGTGGCCGCGCAGCGAGCCGCGCGAGCCGTGTACGAGCGGCTGCTGCAGGAGACCGGGGCGAGCCAGCCGGAGGACACCGGGGTTTCGGACCGGCCGGTGTAGCTGCCGGGCACGCCCGGCCCGAGCCCTCCTCCACGCACGCCGCGTGTCAACCGCAGAGGCAAACCTTATCGCCGGTGGTTGCCAGGCTTCCCGCCAGGTATTGGCCGATGGCCTCGTCGATGGTGTGCTTGCCGGCCGCCACGATCGGCAGGATGCCATGAGCCGTCAGCGCATCCCAGGCGCCCTGTCCGATGCCGCCGCAGATCACGCCTTGGCAGCCTTCCAGCATCTCGACGAAGGACTTGTGATTGCCGCACGGGCCGTTCTCGCGGTGGCGAACCACGCGGGAGACGACCTTTCCCTCGGCCACCTCCATGACGACGAAAGAGGCGCTGCGCGCGAGGTGTTCGCCGACCGAAAGGCCGTCGGCGGTGGCTACCGCAATTCTGGAGTGCATGGGTTACTTCTATTCTAGACTTTGACGCGGGGGCGCGCTGGCGCGCGTCTTCGCGTCAAAGTAGTGGTTCGCTTTCGCGCGATATAATTCTCCCATGCCGCAAACCCGCCGCTCCGTCTGCGCCCTGGACTGTCCGGACACCTGCGCGCTGGTGGTGACCGTGGAAAACGGGCGTGGGGTGAAGTTGCGCGGCGACCCGTCGCACCCGGTGACCCGCGGGTTCCTGTGCGGCAAAGTGGCGCAGTACCTGGAGCGCGAGTACTCGCCGGCGCGGCTGCTCTATCCGGCGCGGCGCACGGGAGCCAAAGGCGAAGGCCGCTTCGAGCGTATCTCATGGGATGAGGCGCTCGATACCATTGCC
>JBEKPK010000001.1:0-46894 GCA_049520795.1 Bryobacteraceae bacterium | reverse complement strand
TACGAGGTCTTCGGCGCGAGCCTGCTGGGCGGAAATGTCCAATCCGCCGCCCGAATTGGCGTTGGCCAGCTCGATCAACACCATTTGGGAGCGCTCCAGGTAGTCGCCCACGGCCACCAGCAAGATGCGCTCGCGGACCTGCGAGTCCGCCGCCACGGCCGGCGCGGGCCTGCCTGGAAGGAAGCGGCCGGCCAGGAAGGCCGCCGCCAGCAAACCCGCGAACGCGACTCCGGCCGCCGCCCAGCGCCAGGGGTTGCTCCACAACCACGGCTTCGGACGGGACTCCAGGCGGCTTTCAATCCGCCGCCAGACGCGGGCTCCGTACTCGGCATCGCGCTCGGGTACGGGTGCGCAATCCACCGCATCGAGCGCGCTCTGGAGCGAAGCAAAGAGGGACCGGCACTCGGAGCACTCTTCCAGATGCCGCCCGGCCTCGGACGGATCGTCATCTTCGCCGTAGTAATGCAAGATCAGATCTTCCTCGCCCAGATGGTTCATTTCACGGTACCGACCGCGGGCTCCAGGGCCCGCCGCAGTTTCTGCACGGCGCGAAACACGCTGTGCCTGGCCGCGCCGGGCTGGCAGCCCAGAACGCGGCTCAACTCCTCGATTCGCATGCCTTCGAAGTGCCGCAGCGCAAAGGCGGCTCTCTCGTTCGCGCTCAGCCGCGCCATGCCCGCAACCATCCGCTGCCGGATCTCGCCGCTCAAGGCGAGTCGCTCGGGGCTCGCATCCTTGGAAGGCGTCTCGGCAACCAGATCCACGGCGTCATCCCCGGCCGGGGCAAATGCCTCCATGCGGCGTCCCCGTGAGCGAATCAGGTCGAGCGAGCCATTCACTGCGATCCGATACAGCCACGTACCAAAGCCGGCCCGTTCGTCGAAGCTCTTGAGTTGCCGGTAGGCGCGCAGAAAGCTCTCCTGAACCACGTCCTCGGCGTCCGATTCGTTTCCGGTCATGCGATACGCCAGGCCGAACAAAGAACGGGCGTGGCGCTCCACCAGCAAGCGAAACGCGTCGGGATCGCCCGCGCGCGCCTGGCCGACCAGGGCTGCGTCTGTCTGCTCCATCCGGCTGTTCTTTAGACTACGGGATTGCGGGGCGGTTAGCAGGATTTGGAGGATTATATGAGGCCGGTCTTTACCAGAATGCCGGGATATCCTGTGAGTGGCAACCTAGGAAACGAAGTCTGTCGCCACCATCATTTGAGCGGGATGCCCGCGGCATCGGCGAATCGACTCTTGAACTGGTTCCAGTCTTCGCCTTCCCTGCCCAACACCTGGGCCACATCGAACCAGTCGTTCGTGGTTGGCGATTCCGATCTCAGCTTTTCGACGCTCAGGCCCGCCTTGGAGATAATCGTCCAATAGTCGCGAAACCCGTCTTTCTTCGCCTTTTGGTGAGACTTCTCGGCCTCGCCCGCCCGGTTATGGGCGTTGCTGATGTCCGTGCCCCCTTTGATCTCAATCGCCACCTTGTTCCGCGGTTGTCCCTCAAAGTCTTCTTGAATTCGGATATCGGGATCGGAGGCCAACGCGATGGTGACTCTACGTCCGGCGGCATTCTGGATGCTGATTCTCCGTTCGTCCTGGGATATGACGTGGCCCTTGACCAACTCCGACACGGCCAAGAACACTTCAACGGTCGCCCTTTTGCCAATCGCGTTGTTGTTGCCGCCCTGAAGCTGTGAGCCAAGCGTCAGCAAAGGCAGTTCGAGCACATCTCGCTTCGAGATTGGCGGGGCCATCTGACGCACCAGTTCCGCCAAACTGCGGGCCATCGCCGCGCAAAACCCTTCCAGGTCGGGCCGCTTTGCCGGCTTCAGCAGCCCGCGGGTCTCCATGCTCTTGAATTGCCCCATGCCCGTGGCGCCCTTGTAGAAGGTCTTCTGCGGAACGCCCAGGAGAAGACGGTAGTATCCGACCAGCGTTGGTTTCGACTCCAGCAAAGCAGGCACGGGGAATACATGTTCGTCGCGGATCCCGCTGGCCGCGAGAAGCTTCTGAACGTCGGTTGGCACGTAGGTCGAGAGTTGTTTCTTTATGGTGTTGGGGTCGGCGCCCCGCAGAGCCTCCTTGAGTGCATCCACCAGCAAGCTCTTCCGGGCTGCAACCAGCAGTTGATGAAAGGCGATCTGGCGGCTCGAACCCGGAGCCTTGATTGGGCCGCGCCTCATTCGCATTTCTTGGACTTTCGGAAGACCAGCCAATAGCAGTGCTGCCGCCGCGTGTGGTGGGCCGTCTTCCACCTCGGGTCGATGATCGGACCTTTTCGGGTCTTGACGATGCAGTCGCAGGCGCAGAAACCAGCTTTCCTTGCGGCGTCTATGAAGTCCACGTGCGCCCAGTTGTAGCGGTGGTGGTGCACATAGTCCGTGATCTTGCAGAGTAGGAGACCCTCCGGTTTCAAAACACGGTAGGCCTCCGCCACAAACGGCGGGTACGTGTGGGTAAATGTGTACTGGTTCTCTTTGGGCGAACGGAGCACAAGCCCGAAGCGCACGTTGAAGTCCTTCTGGTGGTCCCTGCCTTGATTCGGAATGTGCGGAGGGTCGTAAACCACGACATCGAACGCCGCGTTCCTGAAGGGCATCTGCGTGTTGTCGGCCACGATCTGCGGCCGGTGCGCAATGTCAATGTCGAGCCCATAGACGGGCCTCTTGCTTCCCCGCCAGAACCGTCCGCCGTTCACGGTGGCATCTAGAACCCGCTTCGGGCGCTTCCGCGGATAGAATGCCAGCATCTGCTCGAGAAGTTCCGCATCTTCTCCTTCCCAGACGGACCCTGGCGGGTGATACCCCGTCCGTTCGCCCTTTGCGCTAGAGAATTGCGTGGCCATTGAAGGGAATACAGCCTGGCCCATTGTACCAACCCGCTTCACGCATGATTATCGGCGTTTCTTGCGCATTTGAGTAGGTGAAAGGCCCTTTGCATAAACGGCGGAAGGCTTCAGCGGCGGCGCCGGTGTGAGGCACAGGTCGTCGAATTCGCGCATCGTGCGCTTGTCCATCACGCCGGCGTCGTGGACGTCGTCGGCAGTCTTGTGGATCGATGCCATAAGGGGACTACGGTATTGCTTCCTCATCCCTACCCCACTTTCGCCGCCACCGCCTTGGCTTGCAGAAACAACAGCAAATAGTCCGGGCCGCCGGCTTTGGAATCCGTGCCGGACATATTGAAGCCGCCGAAGGGGTGCGCGCCGACCATGGCGCCGGTGCACTTGCGGTTGAAGTACAGGTTGCCCACGTGGAAGCGCTCGCGGGCCAGGCGGAGGTGCTCGGGGTCATTCGAATAGACAGCGCCGGTCAAGCCGTACTCCGAGTCGTTGGCTTTGTCGATGGCGTCTTCGAAATCCCGCGCGCGGGTGACGGCCAGGACGGGTCCGAAGATCTCCTCCTGGAAGATTCTGGCGGAGGGCTCGACATCGGCTATGACCGTGGGCGGGATGAAGTAGCCGCCCTCGGGGGCCGCCGCGCCGCCCACCACCATCCGTCCCTCGGCCTTGCCGATCTCTATGTAACTCAGGATGGTTTTGCGCGCGCTTTCGCTGATCACCGGCCCCATGTAGTAGCGCGGGTCGTCGCAAGGGCCCACCTGAATGGCGCTGGCCCGAGCGGCCAGCTTCTCGACGAACGCATCGTAGACCTTAGCGTCCACAATGGCGCGCGAGCAGGCGGAACATTTCTGCCCCTGGTAGCCGAAGGCGGAGACGAGGACGCCTTGGACGGCGCTGTCGAGATCCGAATCGGCGTCCACGACAATGGGATCCTTGCCGCCCATTTCGGCGATCACGCGCTTGATCCAGATCTGGCCGGGCTGGTGTCTGGCGGCCAGTTCATTGATGCGCAAGCCCACGTCGCGCGAGCCGGTGAAGCAGACGAAGCGCGTCTTGGGGTGCTCAACCAGAAGGTCGCCGATGGCCGAGCCGCTGCCGGTGAGCACGGTGAAACACGACTCCGGGAATCCGGCCTCCAGGAGGACTTCGCCGAACTTGGCGCCGATGGTGGGGGTTTCGCTCGAAGGCTTGAGGACGACTGTATTGCCGGTGACCAGCGCGGCGACGGTCATCCCCGCCAGAATCGCCAGCGGAAAATTCCAGGGTGGGATCACCACGCCTACGCCCAGCGGGATGTAGAGCAGCTCGTCCCGCTCGCCGGGCAGTTGCACCACCGGCTGGGGGCCGGCCAGGCGCAGCATCTCGCGCGCGTAGTACTCGCAGAAATCGATGCCCTCGCAAACGTCGGCCTCGGCCTCGATCCAGGTCTTGCCGGCTTCATAGACCAACCATGCGTCAAACTCCATCTTGCGCGCGCGCAGGATGCGGGCGGCCTCGAACAGCAGGCGGACGCGCTCCTCGGCGGGCGTGCGGCTCCAGGCCGGATACGCGGCCCAGGCGCTTTCCACCGCGCGCTTAGCCAGCGCGGCGTCGGCCCGGTGATGCACGCCCACGACCTCATTCACGTTCGAGGGGTTGACGGAGATCAGTTTGTCGCCGGTGGAAATCCACTCGCCACCGAGGCGAAGCGGATATTCGCGGCCGAAAGAGGAGCGTACCTGCGCCAGAGCCTTCTCCATGGCCTCCCGATTGGCGGGCACGGAGAAATCGGTCCAGGGCTCGTTGCGGAACTGGGATACGGTTGCGGATGCCATGGATACCATGTTACGTCAGCCCGACGGCGCCGCTCAGGCCCCTGACAGAGGTTTCCACCTATCCTTTTTGAATTCCTCCGTTTTCCGCGACTCCGCGTCAAGAACGTGAGCATGTCCGCACAACGGGCGCCACTCTTGCGGCGCTATGGTAGACTCAGAGTTCCGCATCGGAAACCCAACTTCTGAGGTACTTGCTTGCATCTCGCGCCGGTCGACTATCTCATTCTGATTGTTTACTTTGCCTTCGTCTTAGGCATTGGCTGGATGCTCCGGAAACGAATGTCCAGCAGCAGCGATTTCCTCATGGCGGGACGAAGCGTCCCCGTGTGGATCACGAGCCTGGCTTTCATCGCCGCCAACCTGGGCGCCCAGGAACTTATCGGCATGTCGGCCTCCGGCGCGAAGTACGGAATCATGACCGCCCACTTCTACTGGATCGGCGCCATACCGGCCATCCTGTTCATGGGCATATTCATGATGCCGTTCTATTACGGCAGCAAGGCCCGCTCCGTGCCCGAGTATTTGAAGATGCGCTACGACGAGAAGACGCGCACGTACAACGCCGTCAGCTTCGCGGTGATGACCATCTTTTCGTCGGGCATCTCGATGTACGCGCTCGGGCTGTTGCTGCATCTGGCGCTGGGCTGGGACTTCAACACCTCGGTGCTTGCCTCGGCCGCCATCGTCATGGCGTATACTTTTCTGGGCGGGCTCACCAGCGCCATCTATAACGAGGTTCTGCAATTCCTGTTGATCGTCGCCGGCTTCTCTCCGCTGGCGATTCTCGCGGTGGCGAAGGCGGGCGGATGGCAGGGCATGGCATCGCGTCTCAAACCCGTGATGACCCACGCCTGGGCTTACGCGGGCAGCACGCAGTCGAACCCCATGGGGGTGGAAGTTTTCGGGATTGTGGCCGGCCTGGGCTTCGTGCTTTCCTTCGGATACTGGTGCACGAACTTCCTGGTGGTGCAGCGCGCCATGGCCGCCGATTCCATGTCCGCCGCGCGGCGCACTCCGCTGATTGGGGCGTTCCCCAAGATGTTGCTGCCCTTCATCGTAATCGTACCCGGCATTGCCGCGGTGGCCCTGGCGGCTAAGGCGGGTTCCGGCTACAGTCTCCCCATGGCCGCCGATGGCGGGCCCGATTACAACCAGGTGATTACGACGCTGATGGCCAAATTCTATCCGGCGGGCTTGCTGGGGGTAGGCTTGACGGGCCTCATGGCTTCGTTCATGTCGGGCATGGCGGGGAACGTGACGGCCTTCAACCAGGTGTGGACTTATGACATCTACCAAAGCCATATCCGCAAGAACGCGCCGGACCGGCACTACCTCAACGTGGGCCGAGTCACCACCATCGTGGGCGTGCTGCTCTCCATCGGGGCGGCGTACGTGGCGCAGCACTACAACAACATCATGGACCTGCTGCAACTGGTCTTCGGATTCGTCAACGCTCCGCTCTTTGCGACCTTCCTGCTGGGCATGTTCTGGAAGCGCAGCACCGGGCATGGCGCATTCTCCGGCCTGGTCACCGGTACCACGGTGGCATCGCTCACCTGGTGCCTGACGGTGGCCGAAGGCAAGGGTGGAATTCTGGGCAACCTGCACACGTTTCCCTCGGCCATGGCGCAAAGCTGGTGGATCGCCCTGCTGGCCTTTACGGGCTGCTTCCTGGTGACTCTGGTGGTGAGCCTGGCCACTCAGCCGAAGCCCGAGAAGGAGTTGGAGGGGCTGGTTTACGGGCTTACCAAGCTCCCCGACACTTCCGGCGAAGTGTGGTATCAGCGGCCCTGGCCGCTGGCCATAGCGGTTTGCGCCATTCTGGTGGTTCTCAATTTCTGGTTTTTCTGACATGATGGATCTAAGATTGCCTTCGGGCCTGTTTTTCACCTTGCTCGGCCTTATCCTTGTGGGTATGGGCGTCTTCGCGCCGGAAACGCGCGCGGCGCTGACCGACGCGAATGTCAACCTATACAGCGGTCTGCCAATGCTGGTCTTCGGAGCCTTCCTGCTGATTATGGCCAAGCGGGCCGGCGGCAAGGCATGATCGCGGAATTCGAGCGGTTGTACCCCTCCGCGGAAGGCCTTCGCGTCTTCCGGGCGCCCGGCCGCGTCAACGTGATCGGCGAGCACACGGACTACAATTGCGGCTTCGTGCTGCCCATGGCGTTGGAGATGGCCGCCTACGTAGCCACGGCGCCCTCGGGCGACGGCAAGCTGCGCCTCTACTCCGAAGACCGCAAGGAGATGCGCGAGTTCGAGGCCGCAGGTCTCATGGATCTCTCCCCCGCCCATCACTGGACCGATTACCCCATCGGCGTGGCGCGCGAGCTGATCCGCCTGGGTTTCGCCATCGCCCCGGCCAACCTGCTGATCCGCGCCACCGTGCCCGATGGCTCGGGCCTCAGCTCCTCGGCCGCGCTGGAGGTTTCCTCGGCGCTCGCATTTCTCAACCGACGGCCCATCGCACGGCTCGAACTGGCCAAGCTGTGCCAGCGCTCGGAGCATAACTTCGTCGGCGTGCCGTGCGGCATCATGGATCAGTACATCTCCGTGTTCGGCCGGGAGCATTCCGCCGTGGAGATCGATTGCCGCAGCCTGGGGCATCGCTATGTTTCCCTGCCCGCGGGCGTGGCCTTCATAGCCGTAAATACCATGGTGAAGCACGCCCTGGCCGGCTCCGCCTACAAAGACCGCGTGCGGGAGTGCGGCGCCGCCGTGGAGATTCTCAAGACCCAGTACCCGGCCATCGAAAGCCTGCGCGACGTGACGCCTGACGAGCTCGAAACCGCCGCCCAACTTCTTCCCGATGTGGTGGGGCGCCGCGCGCGTCACATCGTCACCGAGAATGTGCGCGTAAACCGGTTCGTGGAGGCGAGCGAAGCGGCCGACCTCGCCGCTATGGGCCGGCTGCTGGTGGAATCGCACCACAGCCTCCAGTACGACTACCAGGTGAGCTGCGAGGAGCTGGACTTCCTGGCGGAGGCCGCGCTGGCCATCGATGGAGTGTATGGCTCGCGCATGACGGGGGGCGGGTTCGGCGGCTGCACGGTAACCATGCTGCGCGCCGAAGCGGCGGCGCATTTTCGGGAGCGGATATCGATCGCCTACCAGGAGCGGTACGGCGTGGTTCCGCGGATCTACGACTGCAAGCCGGCGGCGGGCGCCGCGGAGTGCGAAAGTTTTGAGACAATCCCCGCCCTGGTCTGACTATACAGGCAAAAGCCAACTGCTGGTAAACGTCCTCCTGGCGGGATAGGATCACGAGATCCCGTCCCGCCCGGCCCTCCCTCAGAGATATACTGTTCCTTTTGGGGCGCGGGCTCCTAACCGCCGCCCCTGAAGGAGCGGCACTGACCCTTCTGTAGGGGCCGGGCACGGCCGGCCCGGCGCGCTACACTCTTTTTCAGATGCCGCGCTGGATAAACCTCCCCAACCTGATAACCCTGCTGCGCCTGGCGCTTCTGCCTTTCATCGCCGCCTCCGTGCTGGCCGGCCGCCACATGCTGGCCCTGGCGCTGTTCTTCACCGCCTCGATGACCGATGTTCTCGATGGCGCCGCCGCCCGCCGCCTCGGGAGCGCTACCCAAGCCGGCGCCTATCTAGACCCCATCGCCGACAAGTGCCTGCTCAGCGGCGCATTCCTGGCGCTGGCCGTAGCTCGCATCGTGCCCCTCTGGCTGGTGATAATCATCTTCGCCCGCGATTTCTATATCCTGCTGGGCGCCATCCTCATGCTGTGGCTCACCCCCGCCCGGAAGTTCCCGCCCAGCGTTTGGGGCAAGGCTTCGACGTTCGTCCAGATGTTGACGGCGGGGGCCTGGATGACGCGCGACGCCATCCCCGGCGCGTTTCCCAACGCCGTCTCACGGTTGCTCATCTGGCCGTGCGCGGCCCTGACGGTTTGGAGTGGCGTGCACTACACCTGGCGGTTCCTGCGGGGCTGGGGATCAGAATCTTCGAGGTAGCCCGCGTACCTCACGCTCTACCCTGAATGGGGTGTGCGACGCAATAGTGGAAGAGCCGGCGCGCTGTTGTGGGGTCAAGCCTTCGGGCTTGCCGCCGGCCTTCTGGCCGGCGTTCCTCGCGCCGGTGCGTGACGCCGGCTAAACCTGAATCCCGAAGTTGGGCGCATTGTATCAGGGCTCGGCCCAGGCGTGCCGCAAACGGAAGCACTCAGAGAGCTTTAGCCGCTGTTTTTTCAAGAGGATGAGAAGGATTTGCGCCGGGGTTTCCAAGCCAGGGGCTAAAGCCCAGAGACTGCTGCCTGATCGGCACGGCTCAAGCCGTGCCCTGATACGACAAAGCCCATTTTTTCAAGGAAACTGCCTGTGGCAGTTCAGTTTATCCAAAGTTAATTTTGTAATTCAGGCTAAAAGCCGGCGGCAAGCCCGAAGGCGTGGCCCCACATCGGCAGCTTCCAGGGTGACGGGTGATAGAATGAATCTGGTCATGAAAGCCCGCGTCGCTACCCCGGCGTCTGCTCGCCGCAGCGCCCCTCTCTCCGTCGACAAGGTTTACCGCCGCGCCCTCAAGACCGCCGTAGCGACCGAGGATCAAGCCCTCGATGCCCTCTGCGACGCCAGGCTGAAAGATCGACGCCATCCGCTCCCGGATCTTCTCGCTCGGCTTCGGTAGCTACGCCAGTTCCTTCGAAAAGGACCTGCTCGCCCTCCGTTCCCAGATCCGGCAAAAGGCCGTCCAAGCCATCCTCGATGTGTTATCGAACCCTTAGCAGGGCAAGAAGCTCCAGGGGCGGGCGAACCGCTTCTCCGTCCGTCTCGGTCGCGATTACCGCCTCGTTTTCTCTGTCTACAGCCACGAGCGCCTGGTTGACTTCGAGTTCGTCGGCGACCGCAAAGAAGCCTACCGTTGGATACGCCACCTCTGAGGATTCCCCTCCACCCAACCTTCGCCGGGGACCCAGCGAACCGGCGTGCCACCGCCGGCATCGACCAGCGCCTCCGCGTCTTCCTCGGGCAATGTCGGATTGACAGCCGGAAGCCTGTCCCACCTTGTTGTCGAAGGACTTGTGGGGCAGGCGCTTTCGCCTGCCAACCGGATCTTTCGCACGTTGTCAGGGAGCGGTTGGAATGGCCACTTCAAGACGGGCCCTTACTCCATCAGCACCAGCCCCGACGGCAGCTCCTCGCCGAAGATCCGCCCCAGCGCCCGGTCGTCTGCTTCGTCGCCTTCGAACACGGCCAGCAGGCGCTCCGCGTGCGGCGTGGATTCTAGCTTGCGGCGCACATTCTCGAGCGTGGCCGCCGGTAGATCGCGCGTAGGGTCTTCGGTGCGGCGCGCGATGGCGGCCAGCGCTTCGCCGGCGCCGGCCACGTTGAGCAGCGCTTCGGCCCAACGGGTGGCCGTAGCCGGCGGGACCACCAGGTTCATGGGACCATAGAACAGCTTGCGGGCGCCCAGACGCGACAGGCACCAGATCTCGCTTTCCTTGAAATCGCCGGCCTTCACGCGCCGGATAAGAGCGTCCCCCAATTCCGTTTTCACGCCGATGGGCAGCAACTCCAGGCTGGCGGCGGCGCGCCACATTTCGCGCAACAGCGACGGGTTGATGCGCTGCGGCTTCCTGGCGCCGCGCGGCAGCAGGAACCCGGAGAGCCGCTGGTAGACGTCGGCCTGCTGGTTGCGGTTCATCCCGCCCGCCACGCGCCCCCAGAATATCCACCAGTCGATTTCGCATTGCACCTGGTTGCCGTGGGTGATACCACCCACGTAGATGCGGCGGGTTTGTTCTATGCGGAAATCGTCGCCGGGGTACCCGAAGCCGGGCCGCAGGCAAAAGCCGCACAGGTTGAACCAGCGGATTTCATATGCAGGGCTCTTCTTGCGGCCGTCGGCTACCGCCAGGAAAGCGTCCGCCAGATGGCGAATGGTGGCCAGCGGCCAGGAGTTTCTTCCCAACCCCATGGTTTGTTCCAGCTTCGCGGGGACCTCTTCCGGCGCGATGGGCGATTTGGCGTTGGGCGCGAACACGGCCTGGATCAGCTCCAGCGACGATTTGAGCGCCTGCTCGCTCACCACCGCCGCCGCTTTGCGTTCCGCCGGCTGTTCGGCGGCCTTCTTGCGCAGCTCGAACCGCAGCCGCCAGCGGTTGTCGCTGATTTTCGATTCGCACCATGTCTCGAGCGTGCCGATCTCCGTCAGCCGCGCCCCGAGTTTCACTGGGATTAGCCGCTCCTCGGCCTTCTTGCCGAAGCGGATCACCGCGTTGAGGGGCGCGTGCATGTGCAGATCCGCATCTTCGGCGCGAAACTCGAGCACGTCGCCGAGCTTGTCTTCGCTGCGCGTCAGCGAGCTATACAGCCGGAACCCAACCGGCCGGTTGGCCACCAGTTGCAGCGCGTCGTTATCGATCTCGATGGTGGATCCCTCTTCGGCGCCGCGCGGGACCAGGCACACGGCCGGAAACTTGCCGTCGCGCGGCTCGCCCAGGCCGATGTAGTAGGTGCGCGGCAAACCGCCGCGCACCAGCACGCCGCTGCCAGTGGAACGCACGTAGGAATAATAAGCGGCCCCGCGCGCCACCGCCAGATCGAGCTCCGTGTTTTCGAAAACCTCGGGCCGCCGCCCGTACCAGCGCCCCACCACCTCGGCCACCCGCTCTTGCAGGATCTCCGGAATGAAGAAGCCGCCGTTGAACAAAATGGCGTCCGGCGTCTGGCCGGTGGGTTCCAGGAACGCGTTCAGGTGGCGCGTGATGGCGGCGTCGCTGACGTAGGGCAGGCCCAACTCCCGGAACAGGCTGCGCTTCTCCTCTTTGGGCGCCTCGCCGCGCTCGGTGAACGGCAGGAAGCCTTCGAGCGCGAGTTCCAGCGCTTCCTCGCGCAGGATCTCGGTCTTGAGCGACCGGCCGATCAGCGCCGATCCCGCGCCGAGCACGGTGATTTCCACCGACTTCAGGTTGGCGTCGTTCAGCAACTTCTCCTTGGCCGCCGAGCACTGCCGCCGCAAGCCGCTGCGCTGGCGTATGGAAAGCTGAGAGCCCAGTTTGCTCTCCGCCAGCCAGGCCAGGGTGAGATCCAGATTGTCCCCACCCAGCAGGAGGTGCTTGCCCACGGCGGTACGGGTGAAGTTGACCAGGTCGCCGTCGCGCGAAACGCGGATCAGGCTGAAGTCGCTGGTGCCGCCGCCCACGTCGCAGATCAGAACCACCTGGCCGTCGAAGAGCTTCTTGCGCGACTGCGCCAGGTTGTTGGCGATCCACGAATAGAAGGCCGCGGCGGGCTCTTCGAGCAGGGTCAGCTTCTCGATGCCGGCCTGCCGCGCGGCCTCCACGGTGAGCTCGCGCGCTTCTTCGTCGAACGAGGCAGGCGCGGTGAGCACGATATCCTGCTCCGCCAGGGGTTCGGCGTGCGCACGGTCCCACTCCTCGCGGAATTTACCGATGATGCGCGCCGAAACTTCCACCGGAGAAAGCGCGCGCCCGCTCTCCGGCGAATCCCAGGGCAGGATCTTGGCGGTGCGGTCCACGTCGGGGTTGGAGAGCCACGATTTCGCCGAATGCACCAGGCGCGTCGGCACGAGCGCCCCCTGCTCACGCGCGTAGACGCCGACCGGCTGCCCCTCCTCCAGAAACAAAAACGAAGGCAGCGTGCGCCGCGCTTCGATGCGCCCGGCGGCCACAAGCTGCGGCGTCTCAAAGATATGTACCGGCGGAAAGTCGCGATCCTCCGCCTCGCATTCGTCAATGTAAGCCAGCGCGGAATTGGTAGTGCCGAGGTCGATGCCGATCTTCATCACTTTTAGCTTAAGGGATGGCGGGGCTGCGGGTCGCCCGCGCGCTTGTCATTCGGGGTTAGAATTGAAGTCGAAGAAGCTTGAACGCCCGATTCTATGTCGATCCTGCAACCGGGTTGCCCCATATTCGTAACCATGGGGTGGACGAGGCCGAGGTCATTGATGTCTTGGAGAAACCGGGAGAGGATCGGGCGGCCCGCGAAGGTTCCAGAATTGCGTTGGGACGGACAGCGTCTGGCAGATACTTGCGTGTCATCTACGTCCCGGACGCTGAACTGGACTCCGTGTTCGTGATTACGGCCTACGATCTGACCGGAAAGCCCTTGGTGGCGTATCGCCGGCGCAGAAAGAAGAAACGCCAATGAGCCAAAACAAGTTCCCGGAAGCATGGGATGAGGGCAGAGTACGCCGGGTGCTCGCTCATTACGGAGAGCAGACCGACGATGAAGCCTTGGCGGAGGACGAAGCCGGCGTTGAGTCCGCCGAGACCGTCATGAATGTTCCCCGCGACCTGTTGCCCAAGGTCCGGGAGTTGATCGCGAAACACCAGAGCTAGGATGGGACCTCGGGCCCCTTTTCGACCGGTTTACTTCTACGAGCAGAGGAAAACGGGACGAAATTTCCCGGCGCATCAGCGGCACGCTGGGCGTCCGCGTGGGTACCCCACGCGCGAACCTGGCCGCTTCCTCGGCAGGTCGGCAAATGGCATTGCCGTCTTCCGCCGAGGCCGTCAGGCCTTACGCGGCCGGCGGGATTTCAATTTCCCTGGCGAGGCTGGTCGGGTGGGGAATGGGATCGCCGAATTCGCGGAGGGTCTGCAAGTGCCCTTGAATCGCCTCTCGGATATTGCGCTCCGTCTCCTCTAAGGTCCTGCCGGTCGTGATGCAGCCGGGTAGATCGGGAACGTACGCGGCCCAATTGCTCGCTGCCCGCTCGAAAATCACCGCGTATTTCTGGCTCATTACTTCTTCTCCAATCCAGCGGCCCTTAGAACCGACTTCAGCGTGCCGGTCGGTACGTCATCGCCGGGGTGTCCGGGGATCGTCACGACGTGCGGTTTCTGCGCGTGCTTATAGTGCCTATGGCTTCCAGTCGTTCGGACATGGCGCCATCCATCCGCCTCGACGAGCCGCAGCAGATCGCGGACCTTCACCAGTTCCATTGTAAAGCGTTAGCTACCCGCTGCCGGAATCGCCACGGTCAAGGTCTTCGCATCCCGCCGTCTTACTTCTTCGCCGCGGGCAGCATTCCGCTGGGCCGGCTATCCGCTTTCAGATCGCCCAGGGCGTATTGGATGCCGGCCAGGAAGTGTTCGAGCAGCGGAGCGTTCCAGAAGACCGGCGCGCCATGCCCCAGAGAGCTGTAGAACACGCGGCCCTTCCCATAGGCGCGGATCCAAGTCACGGGAAAATCCTTGTCCGCCATGCGCACCGGCAGGATGCGGCGGCTGGGAGAGAAGCCGGTCTTCTCCACATCGATGCTGAGGAGCACGTGGAGATGGTCGCGCAGGGCCGGCTCCTGAAACTGGAAAGCCTGGTCGGCAATCTGGAATTCCTGGCCGTGAAACACGGCATCGAGCGGGCTCTTGGGGTCCTCCACCTTTACCGTCATCGTCTCGCCGTCCCAGGGATGTCCGCCATTCTCGGTGGCGCCCAGCATCTGGCCGAATGGCGGCCACTGGTCGTACTTGGGATACTGCACGAAGGTTGCGATGGCATCGTGAATCCCCACGAACCCCTTGCCGTTGGCGATGAAGGCGAGCAGCGATTTCTTTAGCTCCGGGTCGTCAAACAGCACGCCTACCGTATTCAGAAAGCAGATGGCGTCGAACTGTTTGATCCGGCCGGGGCGGAACATCTCGACATCGTCGCTGAAGACCGCCTCGTAAGCGCCGGTGCGTTTGCCCATCTGCCCGATGGCGTAGTTAGCTGCCGGAATGGTGGCGTCGGAGCTGCCGCGCCAGAGATGGCCGTCGCGCATGGCGAGGTTACTCACCAACATGCGGCGAGGTCTCTTCGGCTTGACCGGCGCCTTGGCGGGAACCGCGCCGTCCACTTTCTGCTTCTGCTCGGGGGGCAGTGTCT
Organism: Bryobacteraceae bacterium; assembly: GCA_049520795.1. Lineage (GTDB taxonomy): Bacteria > Acidobacteriota > Terriglobia > Bryobacterales > Bryobacteraceae > BOG-224. Next base: position 32,403 of record JBEKPK010000001.1, on the reverse strand, counting down.
GGCCATGGAGCAGCGTGAAACCAAGCGTCCCCGCCAACAGCAGATTGCGTCTCATCATGAGTGGCTCCGCAAACAAGTATATCCCCGATAGCCCAACACGCCTCGCACTTCGCTTGGCCGGGGAGAATGCCGGCAAGGGCGCCGGCATGGCAGGCTGGAAGCCCGCTCTACGGCTGCGGTTCAGACGCCAGTTTCCGACAATTATTGCGGCTCGCGGCGAGTCGTCCCCGCTGAAGCGTCCTCCACGCGAAGATGGCTATGTCACCCGCTCTCTCACGTTGAACTCCAGCTTCCACCTTCGCCCGTCGCGGGCCACGCACCAGAGCTGTAACATGCCGGTTTCGGTGACCACGGTTTCGAAGGATACCGGAACCACTTCCGACGCTTCCGCGCCGCCTTCGAAGCGCGCTTCCATGGGAGATAGCTCTTGCAGTTCGTCGCCGATATCTTCGATGAGATCGCCCGGCTGGTCGTTCTTGCGGGTGGCGGAATGGAAGAAGCGGAACTCGGCCGGCTCGCCCACCACCAACCCGAATTCGCGGCCGGGGATGCGCGCTTCGGTTCCTTCTTCCATGCCGAATGGGACCACCGTGAGCGCTTTGAGCGGAGCAGGGAAGCCGGGAACCGCCGGCATGGAGCTTTCGATGCCCACGTAGTACGTGCGCGGCACGCCGCCGCGAATGCGCACGCCGCGTCCCAGGCGGGCCAGGCCGTAGTAAGCGGCCCCGCGTGCCACCGCGTGCATGAGGTCCTCGCCCGCCAACTCGCGCACGGGCGCCATTTCCTCTTCGGCAAGCCACGAGTTCAGGGAGCCCAGAATTCGCTCCCGCACCAGCGCGGCATTTAGCACACCTCCGTTGAACAGCACGTGCGTGGGACACGCCAGCCCGCTGGGACCGCGGCGGACGGCCCCGTGCTCGGCGGTGGCGGCCTGCTGGCGCAGGAAACGCGCCATGTGCCTCGTGATGGCCGGGTCGGCGGCGTAGGGCAGCCCCAGTTCCTGCAAGCCTCCGCGGCGCTGCCGCGCGGGCATCTCCGTGCTGGGCACGGCCGGCAGGAATCCTTCGCTGAGCACGCTTTCGATGTCTTCGCGCAGCAATGACGCCTTGATCGTACCGCCCACCAAACCAGAGCCCTTGCCCAGAATCGTCACCGCCTGCTCTTTGGCCTTCGATCCGGGCTCCAGCAGTTTCTCCTTGGCCGCGCGGCAATTGTTCCAAAGCGCCTGAAGCTGGCGGCTGTCGATGCGCGTCCCCTTCTGCGCCAGCCGTTCGGAAACCACCCCTGCCAGCGCCAGGTCGATGTTGTCGCCGCCGAGCAGGATGTGCTCGCCCACGGCCACGCGGCTGAGCCCCAGTTCGCCATCGGTCTCGGTCACCGCGATGAGCGTGAAATCGGTGGTTCCGCCGCCGATATCGACAACCAGGATCAGGTCGCCCAGCTTCACGCGCTCGCGCCAGTCGGCGTGGCGCTCGATCCAGGCGTAGAAGGCGGCCTGCGGCTCTTCGAGGAGGGTGATGTTTTCGAAGCCGGCCTGTTTGGCGGCCTCGAGCGTCAGCTCGCGCGCCACCGCGTCGAAGGATGCCGGCGCGGTGACCAGCGCCTGCTGCGCGCTGAAGGGCGCGTCGGGCATCTTGGCGTCCCAGGCTTGCCGCAGATGTTCCAGGCAGCGGCGGCTGGCTTCCACCGGCGAAATCCTGTCGACCCCTTCGGGGGCGCGGAAAGGCAGCAGCGCGGCGGTGCGGTCCACGCCGGAGTGCGAAAGCCAGGACTTGGCGGAGGAGACCAGGCGGCCGGCGTTCTCCGCCCCGCGTTTCTGCGCCAGGCGGCCCGCCACGAAGGCGCGCTTTTCATCCCAAGGCAGGGCGATGGTCCCGGCCGGGAAATCGGCCGGCCCAGGCAGGTAAAGAAAGGAAGGCAGCAGGTCCTCTTCGCGCACCTCGCCGGGATTGGTCAGTTGCGGAATGCCCAACAGTTGCACGCTGGCCGGCGCGAATTCGTCGGCGCCAACCTCCGCGTAGGCCAGCGCGGAATTGGTGGTGCCCAAATCGATTCCGATCACGTATTTCGGCGGCAACGTTTTCACTCGATTTCGATTTCCGCGGGGGCGATGATGGCGGCGTCCTGCTTGGGGGACAAAACGGGCAAATCCACCTTGGCCGCGCGCCACCCCTTGTGGCGGAGGGTTCCGCCCGGCGGCGGCGCAGCCGGCACGTTGCCCACGAACTTTACGGCGTTGGCATCGGCCGGCGCCTTGGCGTATGTGCCTTCCACGCCGTCGATCACCGGTTGAAGCGCGACGTAGCGGGTGAGCGAATCGCGGCACTGATCGTGCAGTTCGCGCACGGCCGCGCCCACCTGGTCGTCGGAGTAAGCGGCGATATCCTCCATCAGGAAGTCCACCAGGCGCGAGTCGCGCTGTAAAATCCCCAGCATCTGCAAGGCCCCGTCGGAGGTCCGCGCGGGCGGTGCGGCAGGAGCGGCCGCCTTGGCCGGCGCGGCCAGCCCGCGTTTCACCAGCCGCAGATCTCCCAGCGCCGAATCGGACAACTCGCCACGGAACAGAATGCCGAAGAAACAGCGGAATGCCAGAAAGATACGGCTCAAGATAGCTCCCCGATTCCTAGGATACCGGATATGGCGAGGCCGGGCCGCGCCCGAAAGAACGCCGGCGCGGATGCCGGCATGGCAGCCCGGAGGGCCGCTCCACAACGGTCCGTCACGCCGGCGCGACGCCCTGCTCCAGTAACTCGCCTTTTTCCAGGTGATGAATCTTGCTGGCGTGCTGGGCGGCGTGCGGATCGTGGGTCACCATTACCACCGTCTTGCCGAAATCGCGGTTCAATTTGGCCAGGATGGTCAGCACCTCTTGCGCGGAGGCGGCGTCCAGGTTCCCCGTTGGCTCATCGGCCAGGATCAGGGCCGGATCCGTCACGATGGCCCGCGCGATGGCCACCCGCTGCTCCTGGCCTCCGGAGAGCTGGCGGGGATAGTGCGCAAGCCGGTCGCCCAGGCCCACCAGATTGAGCGCGGTGGCGGCGTGCTCCAGGCGCTCGGCCTTCTTCAGGTTGGTGAGCTTGAGCGGAAGCTCCACGTTTTCGATGGCGCTGAGCACCGGAATGAGGTTGAACTGCTGGAAGACGAAGCCCACGTTTTCATTGCGCCAGTGGGCGATTTGACGCTCGTTCATCTGGCGCAGATCGTGGCCCAGCACCACGATTTCGCCCTCCGTGGGGGTGTCCATGGCGGCGATGAGGTGCAGCAGGGTGGACTTGCCGGAGCCCGACGGGCCCATGAGCGCCACGAACTCGCCGCGGTCGATTTCGAGGCTCACATTCCGGAGAGCCACCACATGAAACTCGTCGCGCAGGAATTCCTTGGTGAGGTTGCGTGTTTCGATGACGATTTCGCTCATAGTCAAGCCTTCTGGCGCACTTTGTCGCCTTCCTTCAATCCCGGCGGCGGATTCACAATCAGGTCCTCACCCCCGTTGAGCCCTTGTTCGATGCGCACGCCGCTGCCGCTCGAAGCGCCGGTTTTCACGGCGCGCCGGACCACCCTGCCATCGAGCAGCAGGAAAACCGCGCCATCGCGCACGGCCGAGGACGGCGCTATCACCACCGGCTTGGCGCCGGTTTCGGCCGCCGGCGTTTCGTCGGAAAGAAACGCCACGCTGGCGTTCATCTCGGGCCGCAGGAACTGGTCGGGTTTGACCACCTTCACCTTGATTTGCACGGTGGCTTTTTGCCGGTTCGCCTCGGGGGAAATCTCCTTGATGAAACCGTCGTATTTGCGGTCGGGGAAGGCATCCGTGGTCACCACGCCGTGCTGGGCGAAGCGCAGCTTGCCAAAATCGGTCTGGCTGATGTCGAGCTCCACCTCCAGGTCGTTGAGGTCCGCCAGCGAAACCACGTAGCCTTTGGCGCCGCGGTCTCCCACGAAGCTGGTGGTGAGAAACTCGCCCTTCTCCACCGCGCGTTCCAGAATGGTGCCCGTGACTGGCGAGACGATGACGGTGTTATTCACCGCGGTTTGGGCGTACGCCACGGCGCCCTTGGCCTGGTCCACCTGGCCGCGCAGAGCGTCGATCTCTTCCAGGCGCGGGCCCAGCTTCACCAGCTCGTAGGACTTCTGGATGGCGTTGAGCTTGGCCACCGCCGAATCGTAGCGCGCCTGGGCATCGTCGAGCGACTGGCGGGGGGCCACGTTTTCGGCGACCAAATTCTTAGTGCGCTCCAGGGTGACGTTGGCGTTCTCCAGATCGGCCTTGGCCGAGTTGACATTGGCCAGCGCCTGGGCCACTTCTTCCGGGCGCGAACCGTGCAGGGCTTCGTCCAGGCGGGCCTGCAACATGGCCAGGTTCCCTCGGGCCTGCTGCAACTGGGCCTGGTATTCGTCGTCCTCCAGGCGCACCAGCACCTGCCCTTCCTGCACATGGTCGCCCTTCTCCACTCCGATCCACTTGACCTTGCCCACCACCTTGGCGGCCACCTCGATGGTATGCGCGGCCACGATGTAGCCGGTGGCGTTCAAGACCACGCCCCGCGGCGCGGAGGCCGCGCTGACTGAGGTCACCCGCGCCACCTCCACGACCGGAGCGGCATCCAATCGGGCGGAAAGGAAACGCCATGCGCCCAGCAGCAGAACGAGGAGCAGCGCGCCGGCGGCGATCCAGCGCACGGCCCATTTCGAGGACGCCGGCTGGCGGCGTTGAGCGCGGTCGATTTTCAGGTTTTTGAGTTCGGCATCCATGATGTTACAGGCCCGCCGATTAGACTTCCCGGAGGGCCGTGAGGATCTCCTTTTTCGATGCCATGCGCGCCGGGAACAGCCCGCCAATGCTGCCCAGGACCACGGCGAAGGCCAAGCCCACGAGCATGCTTTGCGGAGTCACCCGAAAAGCGAACGCCGTCTCGGAGAAGTTGGCGTTGCCGATGCCGGTGGTAATACCGTTGAGCGGCAGCGCCAGCAGGCAGCCGAGCACGCCGCCGAGGGCCGAAAGCAGCGCCGATTCCAGGAAGAAGCTGAGCAGGATGCTGCCTCGCGAAAAGCCCAGCACGCGCAGCGTGCCGATCTCCCGGGCGCGGCGGGCCACCGCCGCGTACATGGTGTTCATGGCCGCGAAACTGCTGCCGATGGCCATGATGATGGCCACGAAAATTCCGGTGAATTCGATGGGCGCCGCCTGCTCGGTCTGCCGGGCGTAATAGTCCTTTTCCAACAGGGCGGTCATATTCAGGCGTTGATCGTCGGAGATGGAATTGACCAGCGCCCGGGCGGCGGCTTCGTCGGGGGCGCGCACCAGCGCGGAGCTGAGCACCTCGACGCGCTGCAAGTCGGCGCTCACCTGGTTCAGGTCGCCCCACAGCTCGCTGGCCTGGGCGCTATTGCCGGCTTCCATCACTCCCACCACTTCCCAATCGCCGCGGCCGAACCTGATCTTCCCTCCGATCCGCGCGTCCGGGAACCGGCGGGCGGCAGACTGCCCCACCACCAGCTCGCGCCGCCCCGTCTGGAACCACCTGCCGGAGGAGATGTGCAACCCCGGACGCAGATCGATGCCCACCGGCGCCACGCCGCGCACCGTCAGGTTGGTTCCATCCGGGTTCTCCACGTTGGCGAGGTTGACCACGGTCACCACTTCGAGCGAGGCGAGAGGCTGCCCGTCGCGTCCGGCGGCGATGCCCGGCTTGAATTTCAGGTCCTGAAACTGGGTGCGCGTGAAGTTGCTCACCAGCTCGGAATCGGAGCCCTTCCGCACCACCAGCACGTTGAGCGGGTCGCCCGTGGCGGAAAGCGTGGAGCGCAGGCCGCCCACCAGCGCCAGTATGGCGAGCAGCACCGCAACCGTGAGGGCGATGCCCAGCGCGGTCATGGCGGTGGTGGTCTTGCGCACCAGCAGGTTGCGAAGGTTGTAGGAGATGGGAATGGCCATGGCTAGTCTTCGCTCCTCAGGGCGTTGACGATGGAAATGCGCGAAGCGCCCAGCGCGGGGACGAGCGAGCTGGCCACCCCTATGACGCCGGCGGTGAGCATGCAGGCGACGGCTACCGAAGGCGCGAAGGAATCGATGGGCGGCAACATGCCGCCGTAAGGGCTCCGGCTGATGCCCCCGGTCAACCCGACCGAGATCAGGTAGCCGGCGGCGCCGCCCATCAGCGAGATGGCCGCCGCCTCGCCCAGAATCAGCGTCAGGATGATGCCCGGCGTGAATCCCAGGGTCTTCAGCACGCCCACTTCCCTCACCCGCTCGCGCACCGACATGGCCATGGTGTTGGCCGAAACCAGCAGGATGGTGAAGGTGACGGCTCCCGCGATGCCGAGCAGCAACATCTTGACATTGCCCAGCAGCGCCAGGAAACTCACCGTAAACGCCTGCTCGGATTCGGTCTTGGTCTGGACCGTCGAGTTGTGGAACTCGTTGTCGATAGCGTCGGCTATGCGCCCGCCCAATTGCGGGTCGTCTATCTGCACATAGACGGAGCCGATCTGCCCCCGGCGCCCTTCCGGCAGCGTCTGCTCCAGGTAGTCGCGGCTGAAGAACAGGACGTCGCTCGAACGCGGGCTGTCGAAGATGCCGCGCACGGTGAACTCGTAGTCGCCGGGGAAAATATCGCCCACTATGGGAATCCGGTCGCCAATCTTGAAATTCTGGCTGTTGGCCAGCTCGCGGCCCACTACGCAGGCGGTGCGTTCGCGCTCGAAAGCCCGGCGCTGGTCTTCGGGTATGGTGAGCTCGGGGAACATCCGGAAGAGCTTGTCGGGCTCCACGGCCAGGCGCGCGAAGAAGTTCTTGGGGTCCCGCGCATCCTTGTACGTTCCATTGAACCACTGCGAGTACATGACCTCGTGCACGCCGGGAATCTGCTTGATGCGCGCGGCGTAGTATTCCGGCAGGGTGACCGTCAGCGAGATGCGGTTGCGCACCACCAGGCGGCGCGCCTCTTCGTTGGTGGGCGCGCTCAGGTAGAATGCGTGATACACCGCGATCATCACCCCCAGCAGGCACATGGACACGGCGATGCTCAGGACGGTCAGGACCGTTCTGCGGCGGTTGCGCCAGCAGTTCTTCAGGATGAGAGGGAAATACCGGAACATGGGGTCGAGGTCCAGGTACTATTCTACAGCCCGGCGCCGGAAGGCGACCACGGCCGCGCCGATGCGGTCCACAAGCTGAAAGGCGCCGATGGCGATTAAGGCGACAGGCCAGTAGTCGGACCAATCTTCGACGTGAAAAATGCCCAGGTTGCCGAGCAGCGCGAAGACCCCGACCAGGATCAGCGCCAGCGCCCAGGCCACCCGGCGGTACGGCCGGCTCCATCCATCGTGCGCGAGAGAGTGATTGGCGTGCATGAGGATAGGTTACGGCGCGGCTTCCCGGCGCGCCGCCGTTTTTCGGCGAACGCCCCCCGGCTACCGGCGAACGCCGAGGAGGGAGAGATTATCGTCTTGCGATCCGAGGATTGGCAGGCGAAAGCGCCTGCCCCACCTGTCCCACGCGGGGAAAGCTGATAAACTTGGGATTAAGGCCCCATCTGGCCGGACGGCGCGGGCGCCGCCAGCCGCCTCAACTTCAAAAATGCAAACCGGCAACACGGCCATCCGCAACATCGCCATCATCGCGCACGTGGATCATGGCAAGACCACTCTCGTGGACGCCATGCTCAACCAGAGCGGCATTTTCGGCACGCACGAAGAGCATGTCGACCGGGTCATGGATTCCAACGAGCTCGAGCGCGAGCGCGGCATCACAATTCTCTCCAAGATCACGGGCATCCGCTACCACGGCGTCAAGATCAACATCGTGGATACCCCCGGCCACAGCGATTTCGGGGGCGAAGTGGAGCGCGCCCTGAAGGTGGTGGACGGGGTCATGCTGCTGGTGGACGCCAGCGAGGGGCCGCTGCCGCAGACGCGTTACGTGCTCTCCAAAGCGCTCGAAGCCAAACTGCCTCCCATCGTGGTGATCAACAAGATCGACCGCGCCGATGCGCGCCCGCAGGAAGTGCTCAACGAGGTGTACGACCTGTTCATCGACCTGGACGCGACCGAGGACCAGCTCGATTTTCCGGTGCTGTACACAATTTCGAAGACCGGCGTCTCGAAGCGCTCAATGGAGGATCCTCCGAGCGATCTACGTCCCCTCTTCGACGCGATTCTGGAACACATCCCGGCCCCCGCCGGCGATCCGGACGGGGTGTTGCAGATGCTCGTCGCCAACCTGGATTACAGCGACTACCTGGGCCGCCTGGCCATCGGACGGGTGTTCAACGGGACCCTGCGATACGGCGACACGGTGGCCATCGCCAAGCGCGACGGATCGCTCCAAACCACGCGCATCACCAAGTTGTATTCCTTCGAAGGCCTCAAGCGGGTGGATGAAACGGTGGGGCGGCCGGGCGACATTCTGGCCATCGCGGGCGTGGAAGGCATCACCATCGGGGAGACGGTGACCAGCGTGGAGACGCCTCTCCCGCTGGCGCATGTGCACATCGACGAGCCGACCATCGCGATGGCTTTCACCATCAACACGAGTCCGTTCGCGGGCCGGGATGGCCAATGGGTAACGTCGCGCAACCTGCGCGAGCGGCTGGATAAGGAACTGCTGACCAACGTCTCGATACGCGTGGAGGAACTCTCGCACGACGCCTTCAAGGTGATGGGCCGCGGAGAGCTGCAACTCGCCATTCTCATCGAGATGATGCGGCGCGAGGGATACGAGCTGATGGTGGGCAAGCCGGAAATCCTGACGCGGACGGTGGACGGGAGAATTCAGGAGCCGGTGGAGCACCTGGTGATCGATTGCCCGGAGAGCTTCCTGGGCGTGGTGATCGAACAACTCGGCGCGCGCAAGGGAAAAATGATCCGCATGGTGAACCACGGATCGGGCCGCGTGCGCCTGGAATTCCATGTGCCGTCGCGCGGATTGATCGGACTGCGCAGCGAAATCCTCACCGATACGCGCGGCACGGCCATTATGAACTCGCTGTTTCACGGCTACATCGACTGGCAGGGCGACATCCCCACGCGCCCCACCGGCTCGCTGGTGGCCGACCGCCCCGGCCGGACCACCGGATACGCCATTTTCAATCTCCAGGAGCGGGGTGAGATCTTCGTGGCGCCCGGCACGGAGGTCTACGAAGGCATGATTGTGGGAGAGAACGCGCGCGACCGGGACATCGACTGCAACATCGTGAAGGAAAAGAAGCAGACCAACATGCGCGCTTCCACGGCCGACGAGGCCATCCGCCTGGTGCCGCCGCGTATCCTGAACCTGGAACAGGCCATCGAGTTCATCCGCGAAGACGAGTACGTGGAAGTGACCCCGCAATCGATCCGGCTCCGAAAGAAGATTCTGAAAGCGAACCAGCGCTAGGGGGGCGCTGGCCCGAGCGGGATAAGGCTCCGGCCTTGTCGATCCGAATCTTGCGCGTCCGAGCTTCGCTCGGATTGACAAGGCTGGAGCCTTATCCCACGGTCAGAAGTTGCGCGAGGCGATGGGCCGCAGGGGGGTGGCGTAGCGAACCGGTTCCGGGCGCTGCGGCTCGGGGGGACGCTCGAGCACCAGGGAGCGCAGGCCCGGAACGGCGGTGGCGCCGGCGCGATGGCCTTTTTCGGCCAGCGGAAGCTGGCCGGTAGAGAGGTTCTTCAGCCCGAACAGGGCCAGCTCGAAGCGATCCTTCACGCCCACTTTCTGGAACAGCCGCGAAAGATAAACCTTGACGGTCCCCTCGGAGATCATCAGGGTGGTGGCGATCTCCTTGTTCTTCAGCCCTTGCGAGAGGAGGCTGACGAGCTGCCCTTCACGCTGCGTGAGGGCCACCCGGCGGGCGCACAGGAAGCTGTCGGTGAGGGCCTTTTCGAACCACAGCTCGCCGGCCTGCACCTTCTGCAGGCACTTGACCTGCAAATCGGTGGGCAGGGTCTTGCGCAGAATGCCCCGCACCCCGAGCCCCATGGCCTGGAAAGCCAGCTCGGTGGAAATGGCATTGACCCATAGCACGATGCGGGTGTGGGCCAAGGCGTGTTTCATGTCGCTCAGGACGCCGAAGGTGACCTCGGATGTGAGGTCCATGAGCACCAGATCCGGTGCTAGGCGCGCCATTTGTTCGAGAAGGCAGGGCAGGGAGCCGCAGGTCGGCAGCAATTCGAATCCCTCCACCTGGCGGAGCACCGACTCGAGGCCCTTGCAGAGAATTGGTTCGTCGCTATAGAGAAGAATGCGCGTCATATCGTCACTCCATTCAAACGGCCGGTCCCGCTATTCACGCGAGATCCTGGCGTCCGGAAATCCATAAAGGACTTGCGGACTTTAAAACTTGAATATTTTGAATTTTCCGATTATTTACTTCGGTTGTCAATAATTAATTTGAGAAAATCTGGTTAATTAACGTTAATTAACCATGAAAAGCAGCGCGTCACCATGGAGCTGTGAACCCTACTAAAATCACCAACAAGTTTATTATGAATTGTTTAACGAATTATGCAGGCCGCGAATGAACTGATTTTTGTCAAAGATAATTCACTAGTATTAACGTAGTCTTGCCCTCTCTTTCGAGACCGGCTGGGGCCGTCGGGAGGGCGCGCCGCAGCCCCTGGCGCGGCGGCGCCATCCAAAGCGAATATTTGCTAGTAACCTTGGGCAACAACACCGTGTAGCCCATTTACGGGATTGATGGCGGAGCGCGGCGGAGCTACATTCGCGGATGTCCGCAATGAAAAACATCAATAGGCGCGAGAACCCGCGAATGGAAATCAAACTGCGGTGCCATGTGACCTCACCGGTGCTGTGGGCGCCGGGGACGATGTACACGGAGAACATCAGCCGCAGCGGGCTTCTGATCGTGTGGCGGGGAGAGGGCGGGCCGCTGCCTCCGCCGGTACTCGGGCAGATCCTCACGGTAGAGATCGAGCTGCCGGCCAACCACGGTTTCGGACAGAAGTGCATTCACTGCCAGGGGACCGTGGCGCGCATCGCGGAGATGGAAGGCGAATGCCCGCGGGTAGCACTGCTGGTGAATTACATGGATTTTCGTTCATTCCACGACCAGATCCGAGCGTTTGAATCGCTGCATCCGGCCGCGAGTTCCTGGATGGCGTGAAAAAATGTCCGCCCGGCGATTGAATCCGGCCATTAAGCTGTTGCCGTCTCTCACGGACTTCGCATTTCTTATGCCCATGGTATTTCTTTTCGGGCGGATGGAAGGCGCGCAGTCGATGCTGGAGGACTGCGACACGGGCTGGCACATCCGGACGGGCGATTGGATTCTGGCCAACCACACGGTCCCTACACAGGACCTGTTTTCCTTTTCGAAGCCTGGGGGCCCGTGGTTCGCGTGGGAGTGGCTGACCGACGCCATCTGGGCGTGGCTGCACAGCCACGGCGGGCTGGCCCTGGTAGTGCTGGCGGGAGTCCTGCTGGTATCGGCGACTTTCACCATCCTGTTCCGGCTGGCGCGGCGCAAGGCCAACCCGATCATCGCGCTGGGCGTGACCATGGTGGCGGCGGTGTGTTCATCGATGCACTGGCTGGCGCGGCCGCACCTGTTTACGCTTCTCTTCCTGGCATTGTTTTACACCGCCCTGGAGCGGGTCCGCGATGGGCAGACGCGCTGGCGGCGCGTGCCCTACCTGATGCTCTTGCCCCTCGCCACGATCTTGTGGACCAATCTCCACGGTGGTTTCTTTGTGGGCATCCTCTTGATTGGCGCGTACGGCGGCGCGGAGCTGTTGAAGCTGGCGCTGGCCCACAACAGCGACCAACGCGCGGCCGCGCGGCGGAACGCCGCCCGGTACTTCCTGTCGGCCGCGGGATGCCTGGCGGCCAGTCTGGCGAACCCGTATTTCTATCATCTGCACGCCCACATATTGAATTACCTGCGCGACCCTTCGACAAGCTATATTTTGGAGTTCTATTCCCTGAATTTCCATCACCCCATGGCGTTATTCTACGAAGGCATGCTGGGCGCCGGGGTGGCCGCGGCGCTGTGGAACGCAGCCAGGGGGCGCTACGTGGAGCCCCTGTTGCTGATCGTGTGGGCGCACGGGGCGCTGGTGGCGGCGCGCAACATGCCGGTTTTCGCATTGCTCGCGGCGCCTCCGGTAGCGGCCATGATCGATGCCGGTCTGAAGCGTCTGGCCTCGGCCAACGTAGCCGCCTGGCTGCGAAGCGCGGCGCGGAGATTCAACCGGGTAGCCGCCGACGCCGCCTCGACGGACGCGCTGGCACGCTGGCATGTGGTGAGCGCGGCGGGCGCACTGGCGGTGGCGGCGCTGTTGCTGGCCCCCAACCCGCCGCGGCGCTTCCGTGCGGAGTTCGATCCGCGGTCGTTTCCGGTGGCGGCCATCGAGACGCTGCGCGGCTATCCCGCCGCCCGGATATTCACCTACGACCAATGGGGCGACTATCTGATCTACCGGTGCTATCCGCGAAACAAGGTATTCGTGGATGGCCGCAGCGACTATTACGGTCCGGAGTTCGAGACCAAGGTGGTGGACGTTCAGAACGTGAAGTACGACTGGGAGCGGACGCTCAACGGTTTTGGAATCGACACAATTCTGCTCTCGCCGCGCATGGCGCTGGCGGGGGCATTGAAGGAATCGCGGCGCTGGCGTCTGGTATACGACGACGGCGTGGCGCTGGTATTCCGCCCCGTGGCGGCGGCCGCGCGCGAAAAGGACCCCGTCGCCTCCGGCGGCGGAGCAGGCCGTGATCGCGAGATCACGAAAATCGAGGCCCGTGATCGAGCGATCACCGTAGTTCAAGACAAAGCAACTTCATCATAGGAGCAAACAACATGACGTTTCTGCGGAATTTCTGGAAGGAAGAACAGGGGCAGGACCTCATTGAGTACACCCTGCTCATGGCCTTCGTGGCGCTTGCGTCGGCGGCCCTTTTTCTGGGCGCCGGCAACAGCATCAAGGGCATCTGGACCAACACCAGCACGCAGCTCAGCACGGCCAATAGCAACCTGAGCGGCAGCTAGAAACCAGGGGAGGGGCGCGCCGGCCAGTTGTCGGTCAACCGCCGTCGCGCCCAGCCCGGGTCTGCCGGGCTTCCGACCAAGGCGCACGACATGACGTTTCTACGGAATTTTTGGAGGGATGAACAGGGGCAACACCTAGTGGAGTACACCGTTTTGATTGCCTTTGTGGCCCTTGCGTCGGCGGCCCTTTTTCTGGGAGCGGGCAACAGCATCAAAGGCATGTGGACCAACGGCAGCACGCAACTGAGTACGGCCAACAGCAACCTGGGCGGCAGCTAGCGCGGCGTCCGGAGTTGGCCAGGGGATCGAGAGCGCGGCCCGGGGCTCGCGCGCCGCCGTCGAATGGCGGGTGTGAACGGCTTGGGGAGAACGGGATTCCCGGCATCCGGCGCCGGCTTCTCCATACGTCCGGAACGGGGAGCAAGGCATGAACAAGAGATTCATCGGGGTTCTAATTTTCGCGTTCATCGTGGCGACGGGCGGGGGCGTCCTGACCTACCGGTCGCTCATCAACCGGACGCCGACAGCCAAAGCCGGCCCGCCGATGACTCAGGTGGTGTTGGCGGCCCACGATCTGGAAGTGGGCAGCGTTTTGCGCGACGGAGACGTGAAGCTGACGGATTGGCCCGGGGCCGTGCCCGCCGGCGCGACCACGCGCCCCCAGGACGTGGTAGGCCGCGGCGTCATCACCCCGATCTACGCGCAGGAGCCGGTGATTGAAACCCGCCTGGCCCCGAAGGGCGCGGGGGGCGGCTTCGCCTCGACCATTCCGCAGGGCATGCGGGCGTTCGCCATCCGGGTGAACGACATAGTCGGCGTGGCGGGCTTTGTGACGCCGGGCATGCGGGTGGACGTGATTATCAACGGCACTCCGCCGGGCGGCAGCGGGACGCTGGGCACGCTGGCGCGCACCGTGATGCAAAACGTGGAGGTGCTTTCGGCCGGGCAGGAATTCAAGCACGACGCGGAAGGCAAGCCCATGCCGTCCCAGGTGGTGACGCTTCTGGTAACCCCCGAACAGGCCGAGAAACTCAGCCTGGCGGCCAACGGGACCACCATCCAACTGGTTCTGCGCAACCCTTTGGACCGGCAGACGGCCCAGGCGCCGGGCTCCGCGCTGGCATACCTATACAGCGGTGGGACCCCGAAACCGGCCGCGGCTCTGGCGCCGCGCCCGCCGGTTGCCCCTCCGGTGGTCCGCGAAGTCGCAACGCCGCCGAAAAAGGAACCGCCCGTCACCATGGAGATCATCATGGGGACCAAGAAGACCCCGACCGAGTTCAAGAATGCCGGAGAGGAGAAATAGGTGTTCGCACAGCGGCAGTTCGCATGGATGCTCGCGCCGGCAGTCTTGCTGTGCGCGCCCTGGGGCCTGGCCGAGGCGGCGGACGATGCGCCGGCCCAGCAACAGAACACGTCCGGCCAGAGCGCGCCCGTCGAGAAGTGGACCGTGACGGTAGGCAAGTCCCTGATCATTGACAGCCCGCTGCCCATCGAGCGGCTTTCGGTGGCCGACGGCAACCTGGCTGACGTGGTCGCCAACAGCCCCAAGGAAGTGCTCATCAACGGCAAGGCCCCCGGGGAGACGTCGCTCATCATATGGCAGAGGGGTGGCAGCCGGTTGACCTACGACCTGGTAGTGCGGATCAGCCCGGCAAGACTGGAAGCGGTGCGCCAGCAGCTCGCCCGCGAGTACCCGGACGACGACATTAACGTTACCTTCGACAACGACACGGTTTTTGTGCGCGGCGTCGTAAAAGACGTGGTGGCCGCCGAGCGCGTCATGGCGGTGGCGTCCACTTTGGGGAAGCCGGTGAACCTGCTGCGGGTGGAAGTCCCGCCGAGCGAGGCGCAGATTCTGGTGAGGGTGCGGTTCGCCAACGTGGACCGTTCGGCCAGCCTGAATCTGGAGGCGGACCTGGCCAGCGGGGCGTTCAACCAATCCACGGCGGCGGGCGTGGGTTCGCCGGTCAGCACCAATGGGGCCCAGACTTTCACCCTGGCTAACGCGGTGAATTTCTTTCTCTTCCGCAAAGATATCAACCTGGTGGCGGCTCTGCAGTTGCTCGAAAGCAAGAGCCTGCTGGAAATGCTGGCCGAGCCCACGGTGCCGGCCATCAACGGGAAGCAGGCGTTCTTCACGGCGGGCGGCGAGTTCCCATTTCCGATGATCCAACCCGGCGCGGCCGGGACCGGAGCCGTGGTGACGCTTTCCTGGCGGGAATACGGCGTCCGGCTCAACTTCCTCCCGATAATCACGCCGCGCGGGACCATTCGCCTGCAGGTGCAGCCGGAGGTGAGCTCGCTCGATTATACGCACTCGGTGACGATCGCGGGCTTTACCGTTCCAGCCCTGTCCACGCGGAGAGTGCAGACCGAAATCGAGCTGGAAAGCGGCCAGAGCTTCGTCATCGCGGGCCTGATCGACAACCAAACCAATGAGACCCTTTCGAAAGTGCCGGGAATCGGGGACATCCCGATTCTGGGCAAGCTGTTCCAATCGAAGAACGTGAGCCGCAGCAACACCGAGCTGCTGGTCATCGTGACCCCGGAAATCGTGCGGCCGATCCCGGCGGACCAAGCCGCGCCGGAGTTGAAATTCACTAAGCCGTTCATGCCCAGCAACACGGATACGCCGATGCGCCAGCCCGGGATGGACAAGACCGGGCCGGTTCCGGTGAATCCGCCCGTCCCGACCATACCGATCGAGCAACTGCTGCAGCAGCAGAAGCAAGGGCAGCCCGACGCCGCGCCGAACCCGGCGCAGTACCGCCTCGTGCCGGTTCCGGCGGCTCCGCCGGCCGCGCCAGAAGGGAGCGCGGGGGCGGGGAAATGAGCGGCGAGACCGAAGGAAGGCTATGTATCCGCTGACCATTGGACTGGCGATTGAAAACCGCGACCTCATGGAACAGACGCAGGCCTGCCTGGCCGATCTGCCGTTCCGCGTGATCGTGGAGCACCAGGACATTGGCGACCTGAGCACTTTTCTGGACCGGCTGGATCGTATGCGGCCGGACGTGGTTCTGGTGGACATCAGCCGTTGGAAGGAGCCTCTGGAAGGCCTGGTGTCCTCCATCCGCGCGGTCACCGGCGACCCGATGCTGATTGCGTTGAACACCACCGCGGCGTCGGATTCGATTCTTTCTACGTTGCGCGCCGGAATCAACGAATACCTGTTTCCGCCGCTGGGGGAATCCCTGCGCCGCGCCCTGGAAAAGCGCTCCGCGGAACGCAGCCGCCGGCGGGACGGCGCGGCCAAGGGCGCGGGCAAGGCTTTCGCTTTCTTCTCCGCCAAGGGCGGTTGCGGGGCCACCACGCTGGTTTGCCATGTAGCGGCGGAACTGGGCCGCCAGAACCAAAAGGTGTTGCTGGCGGATCTGGATCTGGATGCCGGCATGATCGGCTTCATCACCAAGACGAAGGCGGTGTACTCCATCCAGGACGCGGTCAACAACCTGCACCGGCTGGACATCCATTATTGGAAGGCGCTGGTGTCGAATGGCATCCCCGGCGTGGAGATCATGGCGGCTCCCCTGGCGTTGGCCTCCAAGCAACAAATCAAGGACGAACAGATCAGGCACGTCCTGGCTTTCGCCAAGCCGCACTACGACTGGACGTTGGTGGATCTGGGGCGAAGCCTGAGCCACCTCACCATGGCGGCGCTGGAGGAGATCGACGAAGCCTGCCTGGTGACCTCGCTCGAGGTGCCGGCCCTGCACCAGGCCAAACAGGTCATCCAGACGCTGCTCGACAGCGGCTACGGAAAGAACCGGATCCGGCTGATCTTGAACCGCTCGCCCAAGCGCCTGGATATCACCCCGGGCGAATTGGAAAAGATGCTGGGGGTTCCGATCTTCTGCATGATCCCGAACGACTATCCCGAGTTGTACGAAACCTACGCCGAAGGCCGCATGCTGGCGCGCGGCTCGGAGTTGAGCAAACAGATCGCAAAGCTGGCGATCAAGCTGGCCAACCTGGAAGAAGAAAAGGGCGTCAAGAAGCGCTTCGCGCTTTTCGGATAAGGACTCCAACAGACAATGCCTGCAGCACTGGAAGTCATTCCTAGACACGGTGAGAATCGGGAAGCCAACTGGGTAAACCGCCTTTTTAGCCGTGAGGGGTACACGCCGGAATACCAGGAGCTGAAGTTCACGCTCCACCGTAAGCTGCTCGACCGAATCAACCTGGAGGTGCTATCCTCCATGGCCGGCGAGCGCGTGCGGGCCGAGATCCGCGCGGCGGTGGCCAAGCTGGTGGAAGAAGAGAAGACGCCGCTCAGCCTAGTGGAGAAAGACCGCGTCATCGAGGAGATTCTGGACGAAGTTTTCGGGCTGGGACCGCTCGAGCCGTTGCTGCAAGACCCGACCGTGAGCGACATCCTGGTGACCGGGCCGCGGCTGGTGTACGTAGAGCGCGGCGGGAAGTTGTATCGCACGCCGGTGGAGTTCAAAGACGACGCGCACCTGCTGCGGATCATCGAGAAGATTGTTTCGCGGGTGGGCCGGCGGGTGGACGAATCTTCGCCTCTGGTGGACGCGCGTTTGCCGGACGGCTCGCGTGTGAACGCGGCGATTCCACCGGTGGCGGTGGACGGGCCGCTGCTCTCGATCCGCCGTTTCGGACGGACGGCCCTCAAGGGCGAGGACCTGGTGGCCAAGCAGGCCATGACCGAAGGCATGCTGGAACTGTTGAAGGCCTGCGTGAAGGCGCGCCTCAACATCCTGATCTGCGGTGGGACCGGCTCGGGCAAGACGACTCTGCTGAACGCGCTTTCCTCCTATATCCCGGAGGACGAGCGGATCGTCACCATCGAAGACGCGGCCGAGCTGCGCCTCCAGCAGACCCACGTGGCGCGCATGGAGACGCGCCCGGCCAACGTGGAAGGGGTGGGCGCCATCCACATCCGGCAACTGGTGACCAACGCCCTCCGTATGCGGCCGGACCGCATCATCGTGGGCGAGGTGCGCTCGGAGGAAGCGCTGGACATGCTCCAGGCCATGAACACGGGCCACGACGGTTCGCTTACCACGATTCACGCCAACACCCCGCGCGACGGTTTGAGCCGCCTGGAAGTGATGGTCGGCATGGCCAACGCGAACATGGGCTTGCGGTCCATCCGCCAGCAGATCGCCTCGGCGGTAAACCTTTTCGTGCAGGTGGCGCGTTTCAGCGACGGTACGCGCCGCGTCACGCACATCACCGAGGTAGTGGGAATGGAGCAGGACATCATCACGCTCCAGGACGTCTTCCTGCTGGAGAAGACCGGAATCACGGAAACCGGCAGGGTGGTGGGCCGCTTCCGGGCCACCGGCATACGGCCCAAGTTCTCCGAACGCCTGAAGGCCTGCGGCATCGCGCTGCCGGCGCAACTGTTTCAGACCGTGGTGGAGTTCAACTAGATGCCGGTTGCCGTCATCACCTCGTTTGTCGTGGTTTTCGCTCTCGTGCTACTGGCCGTGAGCGTCGGGATGAAGTTTTTCGACGCGCGGCGCAAGAAGCAGGTCGGCGATATGCTGAAGACCGCGGCGGGCGAGCCGGTGACCACCATCGCCAACCTGCTCAAGGAAGCCGACCCGGACAAGCCGACGGGCATCAAGCGGGTGATTGCCTCGCTGCAGTTCTCCCGCCATGCCCAGGTGCAGATCCAGCAAGCCGGCATGAACTGGTCCTCCACCCGTCTGCTGGCGGCCATGGCGCTGCTGGCGGCCCTCGGGCTGGTCTTGGGCGTCATGTTTCCGTTTCTGTTTAGCCGGCCGCTGACGGCCATCGTATTGGCGGGAGTTTTCGCCACCATTCCGTATCTCATTGTGCGGCGCAAGCGAACCAAGCGGCTGAACAGGTTCGAGGAGCAATTTCCGGAGGCGCTGGACTTCCTGGCGCGCTCGATGCGCGCGGGCCACGCGTTTACGATCAGCATGGAAATGCTCGGCGAGGAGCTGCAAGACCCTCTAGGCCAGGAGTTCCGGACCTTGTTCAACGAGCAGAACCTGGGCGCGCCGCTCGATGTCGCGCTGCGGAATTTCTCGGAGCGCGTGCCGTCGCTGGACGCGCGCTTCTTCACTTCCTCGGTTTTGCTGCAAAGGCAGACCGGCGGGAACCTGAGCGAGATCCTCTCGCGGCTGGCCTACGTTATTCGAGAGCGATTCCGTCTCAAGGGGCAGGTGAAAGCGGCCAGCGCCCATGGTCGCCTGACGGCCACGATCCTGACGGTCCTGCCGATCGCGACCATGGTCGGCATGATGCTGGTAGCCCCCACGTACCTGCGGAGCATGGCCGAGGACTCCGACGGCAAGTGGCTGATCGGCGGCGCGATTTTCGCCCAGATCCTGGGCAATTTCTTCATCAGGAAGATCATCAACATTAAGGTGTGACATGGAACATCCACTGCTCATTTCCATTTGCGCGTTTTGCATGTTGATGGTGCTGATGACGTTGCTGGGGTACCGCACGTTTTACAAGCCGGGAAAGTTCCTCAAGCTGTTGGGCAATCCGGTGATCACGGACTCCGCGAAGCGCGCCGTGGGCGATCCCATGGAATCCGAGCCCAGCACGGTGGTGGGATTATTGCGGCGGATCGGTTCCCAGGTTCCGTCCTCGGCGGCGGAAATCGCCACCCTGCGAACGGAGTTGGTCCGCGGCGGTTTCCGGTCCGACAGCGCCCCGGCGGTCTTCTACGGGCTGCGCATCGTGAGCACGCTGATCATGCTGGGGCTGGGTGTGGCGCTGCAGTCCAGCCTGCCGCCGAACCCGGCCATGAAGGTGGCCCTGCTCGGCTTCGGCATGGCGTCGGGGTGGATTCTGCCGCGCTTCGTACTGGAGAAGTGCGTGGCCAAACGCCAGGAGATCCTGCGGCTCTCCATGCCAGACATGCTGGACCTGCTGGTGGTATCCATCGAGGCCGGCCTGGGCCTGGACCAGGCGATCCAACACGTGGGCCGCGAGTTGCAGGGGAGCCACCCGCAACTGGGCGAGGAGTTGTCGCTGGTGATTCTGGAGATGCGGGCGGGCAAGCGCCGCTCCGACGCCCTGCGCAACCTCGCCGAGCGAACCGGAGAGCCGGAGCTAAGGAAGCTGGTGGCCATCCTGATTCAGAACGACCGCTTCGGGACCAGCATGGGCGAATCGCTGCGCACCCATTCGGATTATCTGCGCACGAAGCGCCGCCAGGAGGCCGAGGAACGGGCCGGCAAGGTGGGCGTGAAACTGGTATTCCCGATTTTCTTCTTCATATTGCCGTCGATGCTGGTGGTGGCAGCGGGCCCGGGGTTGTTACAGATCTTCAAGTATCTTTTCCCGATGATGAAACAAATCCAATGAGAGAAGGAGTAAGCGAGATGATGAACACTGCACTTCAGTATGGGGTTTGGCTGGCCGCCGCGGCGGTCCTGCTGCTCTTCCTGAAACGGCGGCGCACGCGCAAAGCGCAGGGCTGACGTGGCGATGCCCGCTTCCCCGACGCTCGCAGTCTAAGGCCGCGCCACGGCCGGCAACTGCGGGCGTTGGAGGGCCGGCAGTCCGCGCGCGGCGCGGATCGCCGGGCCGGCCGCGGAAGCGATGCAATATTCCGGCCGGCGACTACGGAAAGGGAGAAAAACATGGATTTGGCAATGCAAGGGGCAATCTGGCTGGGAGCGGGCGTCACGCTGGTGATGCTGCTCTCGCGCCGCCGCCGGCGGCGGACGGTGCGATAGTCGGGGGCGCCGGAGCCTTCCGGCGCGGGCGGGCTTCGCCCGCGGACTTCATGTCGATAGAGTTACTCATAGCGAAACAGAACCCGGACGGCGGGTGGCCCTACGCGCGCGGCGCGTCCTGGACCGAACCGACGGCGTATGCCATTCTGGCGCTGTTGGCGGACGGCGAAACGCGCGCCGTGGAGCGCGGCATACGCTGGATGCGGCTGGCCCAGCGTCCCGACGGCGGCTGGCCGCCGCAACTGGGCGTGGACCAGAGCACGTGGGTGTCCGCGCTGGCGGCTTTGCTGCCAGCCGAACGTCTGGGAGCGAAGGCCCACGAAGGGGCCATTCAATGGCTCCTCGCAACTTCGGGCGAGGAGACCACCTTCGTTTACCGGCTGCGGCAGTGGCTGTTAGGCAACCCCACGGCTCCGGATCAACAGTTCGCCGGCTGGCCCTGGGTTCCCGGTTCGGCCGCCTGGGTGGGGCCGACCGCGCTGACCATCCTGGCCCTCGAGAAAGAGGCAACGTCGCGGCCCTCTTCGCTCATTCGGGAACGGATTGAATCCGGCCGGAGATTCCTGTTGTCCCGCACCTGCAGCGACGGTGGATGGAATCACGGATCCGCGCGGGCGCTGGGCTACGAACTGCCGTCCTATCCCGAAACCACGGGGATAGCGCTGCTGGCCCTGCGGGGCATGCGGTCGGCCAAGATCGAGCGCGCGCTGGCGGCGGCCGAGCGCTTCCTGGGGGAATGCCGTTCGGCCGATGCCATCAACTGGCTGCGGCTGGGATTGCTGGTCCACGGGCGGCTGCCGGTGGACTACTGCCGGCGCGAGAACCCGGAGCCGCGGACGCTGCCGGAGGCATCGCTCGAAGTGCTGGCGGCCAACGCGGAGAAGGGCCGCGGGTTCTGGTGCTGACGCCGTGAAGCGAAGCCTCACAAGACGGGAATGGTTGAGCGCGGCGGCGGCCGCCGGGCTCACGGGCTGCGCCCAGACGCCGCTCGAGCCGCCCTCCCTGGTGAGCATCGTGCGCGCGCCCGAGTACGATCAGCGCATCTACGCGACGGTGCGGCGGCTGCTCGAAGACCAACGGCTGGACGTGCGCGGACGAACGGTGGCGCTCAAACCCAACCTGGTGGAGTTCGAACCGGGGAACTCGATCAACACGCATCCCCTGCTGGTGCACGCGGCGTACGAGAGTTTCCTGGCGCTGGGGGCCTCGCGGGTGATCGTCGCGGAGGGGCCCGGACATCGCCGGAACACCTTGGACCTGGCCGATGCCGCCGGCTATTTCACCACGCTTCCGCGCTTCGAGGATGTGTTCGTGGATCTGAACGTGGACGACGTCGCTCGGGTGTGGCCGGCAAGACAGGTTTCGGGGATGAAGAAGTGGTATCTGCCCCGCACGGCGCTCGCGGCCGACCTGCTGGTTTCCATGCCGAAGATGAAGACGCACCACTGGGTGGGGGCGACGCTGGCCATGAAGAACCTGTTCGGAACGGTCCCCGGCGGCGTCTATGGGTGGCCGAAAAACGCCCTGCATTGGGCCGGAATCGACGAGTGCATAGCGGACCTGCATGCGCTTTTTCCACGCCAATTCGCCATTGTGGACGGAGTTGTGGGTATGGAAGGCAATGGCCCCATTCAGGGCGCGCCCAAACGCGTGGGCGTGTTGGTCGCCGGGCGCGACCCGGCGGCGGTGGACGCCACCTGCTGCCGGATCATGCGAATCGATCCCCTGAAGATCCAGTACCTGCGCCTGGCGGCTGGCGGGCAGGCGCATATCACCGAGAATGGAATCACGCAGACCGGGGAGCGCATCGAGGATGTCACCATGCCGTTCGCGCTGCTTCCCGAGTTCCGGCGCATCCGTTTGGAGAACAGTTGATGCCACCGACATCGAACAGCTTGCGCGCGCGCGCCTGGCATGAAGGCCTGATTCTCCTGGCGATTTCCGCGCTGCTGCTGGCTCCGTGCTATTGGCAGCCGCGCATCCAGGCCGGCGACCTTTCGAGCCATATTTACAACTCCTGGCTGGCGCAATTGATCGAAAGCGGCCGCGCGCAGGGGCTGATTGTAGCGCCGCAGACCACCAACGTTCTCTTCGATCTGGTGTTAAGCGGATTGTTCCGGGCTGTCGGGGCCGAGGCAGCGCAGCGCATCGCGGTCAGCCTGGCGGTCCTGATATTCGTCTGGGGCGCTTTCGTTTTCATGTCCACCGTGGCGGGCAGGCGCCCGTGGAACATGATGCCGTGCATCGCCATGCTGGCGTACGGGTGGGTGTTCCACATGGGTTTCTTCAACTTCTACATGGCCCTGGGCCTGTGTTTTTGGGCCATGGCGGCGGCCTGGAACCCGAGGCCCGCGCGCCTGGCGGCGGCTGCCGGCCTGCTGGCGCTGGCCTACCTGGCGCATGCTCTGCCGGTGGTCTGGTGCGTGTGCCTGCTGGCCTACACGGCCCTGGCCCGCAAACGGTCTCCGCTGGGGCGGGCCTATTTGACCATGGGCGTGCTGGCGTTGATGGCGGTGGTTCGCGTATGGACCACCATGGCCTTCTCGGCGCGGTGGTATCCGTCCCAGGCCGCCAGAATTACGGGGGCCGATCAGGTTTGGGTTTTCGATGCCAAGTATTACGTGGCGCTGGTGGGCCTGCTGTTCCTCTGGGGCTTGCTTTTCCTGAGCCTGGTTCACGCCTGGGGCGCGTCGCGGGTCTTCACCAGCATTCCGTTTCAGCTCTTCATCATGAGCGCCGGGGGCATATTGATTCTCCCCGCCACGGTCTTCATTCCCGGGTTCCTCCACGCCCTGGCGTTCATCGCCGAACGGATGTCGCTGGGAGTGGGAATATGCGTCTGCGCCCTGCTGGCGGCGGCGCGTCCGCGGCCCTTCGAACGCTATGCGATGCTGGCGTTAGCCCTGGTGTTCTTCGCCTTTTTGTACCGCGACGAGCGAGCCCTGAATGCGTTTGAAGACCGGATGGGCGGCGCGGTAGCCACCATCGCTCCCGGCCAGCGCGTGGTGAGCGTGGTGGAAGACCCCGACTTGCAGGTCAACGCCATAACCCACATGATCGATCGGGTCTGCATCGGACGCTGCTACAGTTTCGGCAACTATGAACCCTCCACGGCTCAGTTCCGGGTCCGCGCCGTGGCGACGAATCCCATGGTGGTGAGGAGCTACGCGGAGTCGTGGGACCTGCAGACCGGCGCCTACATGGTGAAACCAGCCGACGAGCCCCTTTATGCCGTGGATCTGGACGAATCCGGGCGAATCGTCGTCCGTCTCTTGAAAGCGGGAACGGTATGTGGAAGCACCTATTGGAAGATCCTGCCGGATTTGATACCCGCCAGTTGAGCGCCTGCCGGAAACCGGCGTCGGATTGGCGGCGCCTGCTGGGCGAAGTTGGCTTGCTGCTGGGATTGCTAGCGGCGAGCTCGTGGCTGGTGCGCCCGTAGCGGGTCCGGCCGTTACAGCGCGCGGCCCGGAGCAGCCAGCGCCACCATCAGGTTCCACACCACCAGGGCCCCGTACCAATAGCTGGCCAGCCGGATCAAGTGATACTTCTTGCGATAGACGCACAGCGCGCCCAGGGCCAGGGCGAAAACTTTCGACAACGCCACGCCGGCCACCGGCCCCGCGTGCATCAGTAAGCGAATGAATGGACTGGCTTCCGAGGCCCCCAATCTCAAGCCGATCAGCGTCGTCAGGAGGTCCAGCAGTTGCAGATAAATGAATACTTGAGCGATCGCCATCCCGTGTTCCCTGGTAATGTATCGGCGCTTCCCAAACAAGATTGTATCCCCAACTGAGTGATTATAAATGGCATTCTTGTACGGCCTGTACTAAGAGCGGAAGGTCCGAATATAGTACAAATGGGGTGGTTTCAACCTCGTTCGCCGGATCTCGGCTGCAAACTCGTCTACGATAGTCCTATGGCGAAAGCGATGTTCGACGTCGAGTGCCCTTGCTGCCAGGCAATTCTCAAGGTGGATCCGGCCACCCGCGCGGTCATCGCGCACACCGTCCCGGAGAAGCCCAAGCCGATTGAAGATCTGGCTGCCGAAGTGGCCAAACTGAAAGGCGAGGGCGCGCGCCGGGAGGAACTGTTTCGCAAGCAGTTCGAGGCCGAGAAGACGCACGGAAAGGTGCTCGAGAAGAAGTTCGACGAGCTCTTCAAGCGCGCCAAGGAGAATCCCGACACGGCCCCGCCCACGCGCGACATCGACCTGGACTAGCCTTGAGGGCTGGGGCGCTATTTCAGAGAATTGTGGACCGCCGGGTCGGCGTCCACCACCGGCAAGCTGTGAGGCGATGGTTCTCCACCCGCTAAATCAGCCGAGTTCAGCATATCACGGCCGGCTGGGGGCATTGTGCGCCGGTGTGCGGTGGCGCATACTGTGGCTATGGAACCGGCAGGACATTTGTGCGGAACCGAAGAGGGCGGAGTAGACCGCGCTCTTTCCCCCGTAACCTTGGCCAGCGGCAAGGCATCTCACCCACTAGAGATGTCCATGGAAGGTGTACCGGCCGGAGACCGCCGCATTTCCGGCCGTTTGCCCGGCCGGCGGATCGGCCTTGCGCTGTCCATATTAGGTCTGCTGGCGGGAGCCGCGTTCGCTCAGTATTACCCCCCTACCTACCCTCCCACCTACCCTGGGCAACGCCCGTATCCGGGGGCGGGACGCGTGCCTCAAACCCCGGCGCCGTCGCAAGGGACCAAAACCGGAGTACTACCCAATTTCCGCGGCCGCCTCAAGCAGATGGACGCCAAGACCATCACGCTCGCCCTGGATGATGATCGGTTGCTGGAGTTCAAGCGCACCGATAAGACCAAGTTCTTCAAGAACGGCGACGAGCTCAAGACGCCCGAGTTCAAGCCCGGAGACCAGATTTCCATCGAGGGCCCGGAGGACCAGCAAGGCTACATGACGGCAGTCAACGTCTACTGGGAGAAGGCCGCCGCGGCCGCCGGGACGCCCCAGGAAAAGGAGGGGGGAGTGGACGCCTGGGCGGATGCCCCCGCTCCGTCCGCGGGGACCGATGTGAAACCCCCACCGGCCAAGCCGGATCCGGACGACCCGGGCCCGCCGCAGTTGCGCCGGGGCAAGCCCGCCGACCAGAGCCGCGAGCACGCCCAGGATGTCCCCGATCAGCCTCCGGCGCCCCAGGTTGCCCAAGCCAGAATACCGCCGGCCGAAGCCGCCCCGGTTGGACGGGTTCCGACGGCCCCGCCTTCCGCCACCCGGCGCGACGAGGAGCTGCCTTTTGGCGGGCGCCAGCAGGATCCGCTCATCCGCAAGGCGGCCGACGCGGCGCTCGATTTCACCGAGACCCTGCCTAACTACATTTGCCAGGAAGTAGTGGGGCGATCCCAGAGCCAGAGCAGGCCGGCCAACTGGCAGCCGCTCGATGTGGTGACCACCGAGGTGGTGTACGAGAACGGCAAAGAGGACTATCGCAACATAATGATCGACGGGAGACCGAGCAAGAAAAAGGTGGAGGAGGTGGGGGCCTGGTCGACCGGCGAATTCGGAACGGTGCTGATCGACCTGTTCTCGCCGGCCACCGCCACCGAGTTCCGGGTGCGGGGAGATTCCCGAATCGCCGGGGTCACCGCCAAGCAGTACGCCTTCGAAGTGGCCCGCGAGAACTCCCACTGGGACGTAAAGATGGGTTCGCAATCGTTCCGCCCCGCCTACAGCGGAGCGGTATGGATCGACCCCGCGACCTCGCGCGTACTGAGGATCGAAATGTCCGCCAGGAATTTTCCGGAGGATTTTCCGACCGACCAAGTGGAGTCCGCCACGGACTATCAATACGTGCGGCTGGGCGGAACCCAGCAGTACCTGCTGCCCGTGCATTCCGAGATGCTCAGTTGCCAGCGCGGCACCAACGACTGCAGCAAGAATGTCATCGACTTTCGGAACTACCACAAGTTCGAAGGCGAATCGACCATCAAGTACGGGGATCCGAAGTAGGGCGCCAGTTCTTGACGCAGAGACGCTGAGTCGCAGAGAGATTCGAGAAGAGAAAGACCAGGACAGGAAGGTCTTTCCCTGTCTTTATGCTCCGTTCTCATTCTTTCTCTTAATCTTCTCGGCGTCTCTGCGTCTCCGCGTCAAAAACGCTCGGAAGCTTCCCGCTCCATCAGCCGCGCCCGATGAACGGCATGTTGGTGGCCATGACGGTCATGAATTGCACGTTGGCCTCCAGCGGCAGGCGGGCCATGTAAAGCACGGCCTGGGCCACGTCGCGCACATCCATCCGCGGTTCGGGCTTGAGGGAGCCGTCGGCCTGGGGTACTCCGCCTGTCATTCTCTCGGTCATCTCCGTGGCGGCGTTGCCGATGTCGATCTGGCCGCAGGCGATGTTGTGCTTGCGGCCATCGAGCGAGATGCACTTGGTCAGGCCCGTGAGGGCGTGTTTGGAAGCGGTGTAGGGGGCTGAGTTGGGCCGCGGCGAGTGGGCCGAGATGGAGCCGTTGTTGATGATGCGGCCGCCGCGCGGGTCTTGCGCCTTCATCATCCGTACCGCCGCCTGCGCACAGAGGAAAGCGCCCGTGAGGTTGACGCTTACCACCGCGTTCCACCGTTCGTAGGTGAGGTCTTCCATGGGGATTGCGGGCGCGGTGGCGCCGGCGTTATTGAACAGGAGGTCGAGGCGGCCGAACGCCTTTTCGATGCGGGCGAACAGCGACGCCACCGAGTGAGGGTCGGCGACATCGGCCGGGGCCACCAGCATTTTGCCGCCGCCGGCCCGGGCCAGCGCGGCGGTCTGTTCGAGCGGTGCGGCGCGGCGGCCGGCCAGCGCCACGGACCAGCCAGCGGCCTCGAGGGCAAGGCTGACGGCGCGGCCAATGCCGCTCCCGGCGCCAGTCACCAGCGCAACCTTCAAATCGTTCATGTCGATTCTCAAATTCTATCCAGCCGCTCTTGATTACTTCACGCCCGACATCAGCCTCACCGTGGGCTTGATCAGCACCACCAGGGCGACCGCCGCGGCGAACGCTACAGCGGCCACCACCCCGAACAGCGTGGGCAGGGATACGGCTTCGTAGAGCGACGCCACGCGCCCGCCCATGTAGTCGCCAATGCCGATGGCGACGAACCACAGGCCCATCATCATCCCCGCTATGCGCTCCGGCGCCAGTTTGGTCATGGCGCTCAAGCCCACCGGGCTGAGGCACAGCTCGCCGATGGTATGGAACAGGTAAGTGAGCGTCAGCCACCAGGGCGAAACCAGGCCGCCCTTCATGGCCATGGCGGCCGGAGGGACGAGCACCGCGAAGCCCAGGCCCGCGAAGAGCAGGCCCCAGGCGAACTTGCCGGGGCTCGAAGGCTCCCGGCCGCGCAGCCTGACCCACAACCATGCGAACCCCGGCGCCAGCAGCACGATGAAGAGCGGTTGAATGGATTGGAACCAGCTTGCCGGGAATGGTTGGAGCCCGTGGAACCAGGAGGCGGGCAAGGGCCCGAAAGGCTGGATGAAGCGGTCGGTATTGCGGTCGGCGAACAGGTTGAGCGAGGAGCCGGCCTGCTCGAAGGCGGACCAGAACACCGCCGCCGCCAGAAACAGCACCAGGATGGCCGCGGAGCGCTTCCGCTCCACCGGCGACCACCCTTTTCCGAACAGCAGCCATGAAAAAATGGACACCGTGATAATCACCAGAGCGATGCCCAGCGCGTTGGAAATGAACTGGGCGGTGATGTCCACCTTCCCGGCGCCGGCCAGTGCGCCGGCAACGCCCAGGATCGCCAGTCCCCCAAGCGCTCCTAAGGCCGCCCGGCGTTTCTGGCGGCGAGCTTCTTCCGGATGGGCTGGAATGGCCGGGTAGAGGCCGGCCGAACCCAGGTATTTGGCCCCCAGCACATATTGAATAACGCCCGCGACCATGCACACTCCGGCCAGGCCGAACCCCAGGCGCCAGTTGATTTTCTCCCCCACCCAGCCGCAGGCCAGCGGGGAAATCAGCGCTCCCAGGTTGATTCCCATGTAGAAAATGGAAAAGCCGGCATCACGCCGGGCGTCCCCAGGCGCATAGATCCGGCCCACGATGGTGCTCACGTTGGGCTTCAGCAGCCCGGTGCCCAGCACCAGAACCACCAGCCCCAGGTAGAAGAAACCGGCGCCCGGCGCCACCAGGGAGAACTCGCCCAGGGCGATGAGGATGCCGCCGTACAGCACCGCGCGCCGCTGCCCGGTGAGGCGGTCCGCCACCCAGCCGCCGGGCAGGCTCAACAGGTAAATCATGGCGGTGTAGAGGCCGTAAACGGCGCCCGCCTTTGGAATGGCAAATCCCAGGCCGCCCTTTTCCACGCCCGCGGTCATGTACAGGATCAGGAGCGCGCGCATGCCGTAGTAGCTGAAGCGCTCCCACATCTCGGTGAAGAAGAGGGTCGCCAAACCGCGCGGGTGCCCGAAGAATCTGCGGTCGGCGCGCGCGGCTTCCAGGGATTTTTTGATGTCCGGGCCAGTCGCCATGTGGATAACGGCAGTGTATCGGGTACGGAGGGCGGAAGGCAATTGGATGTCCGTGGAGCGGGCCGCCGGCTTGCCATGCCCGCATCCTTGCGGGCATTCTTTGCCCGGCGGAACTCGAACCCGACCGCAACGGCGCGGCGCACATCGCGCTGGCAACCGTCTTCGGTGGGGCCGGGAATCAATAAGCTTCACCCCGGTTGTCAATGCCGAGGACGCGGATCAGATCGGGAGGTTCCAGGCAGAAAAAGACCCGCCACTTGCCGACCCGCAGGCGCAGTTCACCGGGACGATCTTTGAGGGACTTCACATCGCCGTGCCCTGTCGCGGCGAAACGTACCAACGCCGCGTCGATCCGTGCCTGGACGAGGCGATCGA
The DNA here is from genome assembly GCA_049520795.1 of Bryobacteraceae bacterium. Classification (GTDB taxonomy): domain Bacteria; phylum Acidobacteriota; class Terriglobia; order Bryobacterales; family Bryobacteraceae; genus BOG-224. The sequence goes on along the minus strand of JBEKPK010000001.1, from coordinate 2,883 downwards.
GACGCGCCAGATCGCGCAACGCGGCAGGGCGGAAAACCACGCGGCGGGTCACAGCCCGAGCCGGCGCCGGACTTCTTCCAGAGGGATGTCGTCGCCCGGTTCCGCACGAGCCAGATCGAGCCTGGCCGCGGTCTCGGCATCGACGATTTCCTGCTCACCCAGTTCCGCAAGAAAAGAAATCGCCACTTGCACTTCATTGTCCGGAAGGGCATCCACAAGCGATTGAAGGCGGCTGCGATCGGCGGACATGCTCCAATTATAGCTTCTCAGGCGACCACCCGCTTCCGGCCACAGCATGACTCCGCGTGATCGACGATTGGCAGCCGAAAGCGCCTGCCCCGCAACTCCGTCAGTACTTCTTCAGCTCTTCCACCAGCGCGCCGATGCCCTTTTTCCGATACAGGTCGCTCAGGCGCTGCTCTTCGTTCGAAGGCGGCAGAAGGCCCAGCAGGTACTCTTTTTCGAGACTGGCGCGGTCCGGCACCCACATTTTGCCGTCGGCGAACTGCACCTGGCTGACAAAACCGGTCATGCTGCGGACGTTCACCGGCCGGCCGTCCCTGGAGAAGTTGAGCGCGGCGTCCTGCAACACCTGCGCCGTCCCTCCAGGCCGCATGAGCAGCCCCGGATCGGCGGTCGGAATCGCGGCGGCCATGTACTGCTGGCCGTTTTGGTCGCGCACCAGCCAGCCGATCTCCACATACTTCACCACCCGCTTGGAATCGTTCCGCACGTTGATGCGCGGGGCGCGGGCTTCATTGCCGGCGATTTGCGCATAGCCATCCACGGGGGCCACCGGCGAATCCGGAAACTTCAGGAACGCAAACTCGGCGGTGCGCTCCGGGGCGGGGTTGGCGGCCGAAGTGATGGCCGGCCCGCCGCGAATTACGCGCACGTCCAACCGCGGCCGCTCCGCCTGGCGGGTCAGGCTTTCGAGCATGGCGGTCTTCAGGCCCGCGGGGCCGGCCTGCGCCAGGACGCGCTTGAAATAGTCGCGGTCGCGCTGCGTCTCCATCTCCCGGGCCGTCATGGCGCGCCGGGAATTCAGGCGATCCGGCCCATAGAAGGAAAGATCCTGGAACAGCACGCCATCGAGATTCACCTCCACCAGGGAGGCGGATACCGCCTGGGTGGGCCGCACAAGCTGCATGGCGACGCGCGCCGGGAACGTCTCGCCGGGCCCCACGTGCAGGCTCGGGTAGGCCACCGAACCATAGCCGCCCACGGTGACTTCCTGAGCCACCACCCGCAGGGTCACGCCGTGAATCTGGCGGTCGGAGACGTTGCGAAGCTGCAGCAGGAGGTCGAGATCGATCACCATGGCGGCGCCGCGCGCGGTGGCGCGGGACTGGTCCGTCACCGTGCCGGCGATCAGAAGCGGCGAGCCATCCGGGAAATTGATTTTGATGGACCCGCTCGGCAGGGGAATTTCCTGCGCCCCCAGGCTGGCGGCGCTCAGGAATGCCATAAGCAGGAACGGCCCTAGAGATCTATTCCGCATAGACGTTAGTGACGGTCATGTACCCCGTTTCAGGATCCATGTATCCGGCCCCCATGGAGCCTTGCGCGCCCGGCGTATAGGTCACCGCCGGAACATAGCGCAGGCGGCCATTGATCTGCATCCCAAAGTCCTGGGCGCCCCCATCGAGCAGGCGCAACGTTCCGCCGCCTTCGCGCACCTGGATGCCGTGGGCCGTGGTTTGCAATTCCACGCCCTCGATGGCGGCGGCTTCCGGCTTGGGCGCGGGATGCTGCAAAACCAAGCCGGTAACCATCAGAACCAGAACGCTGGCCAGAGCCACGGCAGCGCGCGCACCGGCGAACAGGGGAGTATCGCGCAGCGGGGCCGGTTCGGCGCGAACGCAGTCGCCGGCCGCCAGGCCCAGGCGGATGTTCGCCTTCATCTCGGCCGCCAGACGGTTCCAGCGAATCTCCGGAAGAGTGGCGACCTCCGGGAGAAGCTCCCGCACGGCCTGGAAAGAGGCCACCTCGTCGCGGCACCGGCCGCAGCGCGCCAGGTGACGCTCCAATCTCCAGCGGGCCAGGGGCCCGAGGTCGCCGCCAGCCTGCAATGCCAGGGTTGCCTGATTGGGGTGATTCATATTCCTACCGCTTCCTCTTCAGAACGTACCCGCGGAACTTGGCGCGGGCGTTGGCGATATGCGACCGCACGGTGGCTTTGGAACAATTCATCTGCCGGGCCACCTCTTCCGCCGGCATCCCTTCCACATCGCGCAACATCAGCGCGGCCCGTTCGCGCGGGCTGAGAAGGCGCAAACCATCTTCCAAATACTCCCTCTGCTCCGACCGCAGCAGCATTTGTTCCGGGCTTTCCGACAGGCTCTCGGGGGCTTCGTCGAGCTCGCAAAAGGTGGCCCGGCTGCGCCGGCGCAGGAAATCGATGGCGGTATTGGTCGCGATTCTCGAAAGCCATTGCGCCGCCTTGAACTCGTCCTTGAGCTGCTCCTCGTGCTGGAGGGCCTTGATGAAGGTCTCCTGGGTCAAATCCTGGGCATCCGCGGCGTTCCCGACAATCCGGTAAATGCGCACAAAAATACCCCGTAAATGCTCTGAAACAAAGCGGTTCTGCCGTTCCAGAACGTCCAGACCCGGTTCGATGACTTCGCTCATGTGCCTGCAAACGGTTTCCACAGGTCCTACTACAGATGACGCGGAAACCCGGAAAACGTGGAATCAAAAGCGGACAGGGGCCGCATTCCGGTATTTTATCGCGGGAAGGTGGGGAGCGTTTTCAATCCGGGCCGCCCGCGCGGGGCCGTCTGCGGTTCCGTGGCCGAGTGAGGGTGGCTGGCCCTTTACTGCGGCGGACGCCTGGTTTCGAGGTAGAGGACGCGCTCTTCCAGTGCGGTGATGCGGATGTTG